>JBDNDG010000115.1:0-11884 GCA_046719255.1 Chloroflexaceae bacterium | reverse complement strand
TCGCCCTTCTCCAGGCAGCGAGGGCAGCCTGCCCTCGAACGCTGCCGCGGGCGTCCCGTCCGCGCTCCCGGGCTTGCGTGGTTGCCCCGACGCTGAACGTGTACTCCGGCAGGGCGATGCCCCCGAGACTCTCCCCTGTTGCAGAGGGGCAGGCTCCATCGCCAACCGGCTCCGCAGCCTGCGCTCACGCGTGCAATCCCGGCAAAAAGACCGTCGGGCTGGGTACCAGTAAGGGACTGTGGCTCTTAAAGGCCTCGGCAAAGGCGACCCCGAAGAGGCGACCCAGATAGGCATCTTCAGCCTCGTACAGCGTTAACAGACGGTCGCCCTCTTCCACCCGAAAGATCGAGCCATACTCGGCCAGGGCCGCACGCTTGCGCTCGTAGGTATCGCTCACGTCCACGGCAAAGGCAAAGTCGCGGCCCCAGGGCGGCTCCATTTTACAGTGAGGAAAGAAGAGCCGCTCGACGTTCCAGGGTTCCGTATCGGCCAGCAGTTCGCCCCCGGGCACCCGTTCCCAGTGATCCAGGCGGGCGTAGAACACTGCGGCGCTGAGGAGCGAGCCTGCGGCGGCGTGATCGGGGTGCACGCAGGCATCGGTGGTGCCAAAGACAATCTGGGGCCGGTGGAGGCGGATCAATCGCGCCACCTGGAGTCGTAGGGGAATAGTATCGCTCAGCAGCCGATCCTGCCCATTCAGAAACAGCCGCTCGGCGCCGAGAATGGCCGCCGCGCGCCGGGCCTGGGCCGCCCGCTCCCCCGGTGCGGCAAAGTCACTCGGCTCGCCATCGCAGAGGTCCACCAGGAGCACGCGCAGCCCTTCCTCCACCAGGCGCGCAATCGTTCCGCCCATCTGCACCTCGGCATCGTCGGGGTGGGCAGAGATGACCAGCGCATCGTATGACATCGTCGTCCTCTTTTTTTCATGGTAACAGCATATGGCCTGTCTCATTATACTGATGCGGCAGATTTGTGCAGTGTTACAGGCCGGCGGAAGCCGCCGGATTCGCGCTTCCGGCGCGATCGGCTATACTGATGAGAACGTCGGGGAATGCGGGTTTGCCCGGGCCCCTGCCTATCGGTGCGCCAGGTGCCCCCCAGCACCGGTTGGGGGATGGGGAACCCCGGGTTCCCCATCCCCCTGGCTGTGAGGAGGGTTCGGGCAGGCAGGCCCCTCCCGGTGGCAAGTCACTTGCCTTCACGTGGCGCGCGGCATGGCCACGCGGGTGATACACAACCCCAACGTGTGTTGAAGTACGTATAAACAGGCGCCCCATGCCCGACCCTTCGCAAATCCGCGCCGATGCCTCCATTCGCCCAGCCGCGGCCCCGGGCGCGCCCGGCATCCCAACGGCGCGCGCCCCCGGGCTTTTGGTCTGGCTCATTGCCCTCGCGGCTTACACCCTGGTCGCGCTGGTGCTGCTGGCCCCGATCCTGCCGGCATTCGGCGCCGCCATCCCCGGCGGGCCGGTAGCCGCCGTGGACGGCTGGCAGAATGTCTGGAACCTGTGGTGGGTCCGGCTGGCGCTCTTCAGCGGCCGCGATCCATTCATCACCGATCGGTTGTTCTTTCCCGAGGGAGCGGAGTTGCACCTGCAAACCCTGGGGCTGATCAACGGGGTGCTGGTGTTGCCGGTAACCGCCCTCTGGGGGCCGGTGGCGGGCTACAACGCAGCAATGCTCCTCAGTCTGGCCCTCGGCGGGCTGGCCGGCTACGCCCTGGCCCTGCGCGTCTGCGGGGCGCCCCGGGCCGCCTTCATCGCCGGGCTGATCTTCACCGTTTCGCCCTTTCACATGACCCGGATCTGGGACGGGCAATTGGAACTTGCCAGTCTCCACTGGCCCGCATTGTACGCCCTGTTTCTGCTACGCGCCGTTGAAGATGGTCGTCGCCGCGATGCTCTCCTTGCCGGCGTGTTCCTGGCCTTTACCGGCCTGTCGAGCTGGTACTACCTGCTGTTCATGGGTGTCTACGCGTCGGGTTTCGCGCTGCTATGGAGCACAGGGCCGCGCGATAGTCGCATCGTACTGCGGCGGGCCGTGGGGCAGACGGGCCTCAGTTTGCTGGTGGGCGGCCTGTTGCTGCTCCCCGTGCTGGTTCCGGCGCTGCGCCTGGCGCTTGGTTCGCCCGGCGCAGTGCACAGGTTCGAGGGCGAGGAGGTGCTGAAGCGCTCGGCAAATCTGCTCGATTTCTGGCTGCCGAGCTACCTACATCCGCTCTGGGGTGCCTGGCTCTTCGAGCGAGTGCGTCTGGGCTGGCACGATTACAGTGGCGATTGGAACGTCGCCCTGGGCTACGGCGCCCTCGCCCTGAGCGCCCTCGGCGCGGCGTGGTATTCGCAGCGCGTCTGGCGCTGGCTCGCGCTCGCCGGCGTGGCCCTGGTCTTTGCGCTCGGCCCGCGACTCCAAATCGGCCCCTGGCAGAGCGGCCTGCCACTACCCTACGCGCTGCTCGAGGCGTTGCCGGGGGTTGGCCTGGGCCGGCGACCAATGCTGTTCACCGCCGTTGCGACGGTTGCGCTGACACCGCCCATCGCCATGGGCTTGCGCGCCCTCGGCGCGACACTGGGGTCGCCGCAGCGCTGGCTGCTGGCTCTGCCGCTGGCACTCATCGCCTTTGAGCTAGCGATTGGCCCGTGGCCTCTCCTACCGATGGATACGCATCCGCTGAACCAGCGTCTGGCTGCAGGCACGGGCGCAGTGTTCGATATGCCCCCGGCGGCCTACAAGTACATCGAGCCACAGCGGGCGCAACTCATCCACGCCCGGCCCATCCCTGGCGGCTACCTGGCCCGCCCGCCGCGCTACATCTGGCCGTATACGGCGCCCGGCGTGCGCGCCCTCTGGACGATGCGCCCCGAACCGGCCTCGCCCTTCCTCGACGGCTCCGATGGCTCCCTCGCCGCGCTGGCCTTTTACGGGCTGCGTGAGGTTGTGGTGCGCTGGGACCAGATCGAACCGGAACGCATCCCCCAGGTCCGGGCGGCCCTGGAACAGGCCCTGCCCGGGCTGGCGCCAGCGTTCGAGGATGGAACGCGCAGCCTCTATGAAATTCCGGCTGGCAGAGCGCGACCGATTGCCGCCTTCAGTGGCGACGGCTGGCAGCGTCCCGAGAGCGACGGCCAGCAGACCTGGCGCTGGATGGGGCCGGAGGGCACTCTGGTGCTGATCAACCCCGGCACGGAGATACGACGCTTCGCGCTGCTTCTCGTCGCCCAGGGTTACCGTGCGCCGCGCATGGTGAGACTCAGCCTCGATGGCGCTCCCGCAGGAACCTGGCTGGTCAACCGGGGGCCAACGCGCGTCTGGCTGCACTTCTGGCTGCCCCCCGGCGAGCATCGCCTGGTCTTGCAAGCGCCGGCCGACCGGGAGGCGTTGCCCGATAGTTCACGCATGCTGAGCATTGTGCTGCTTGAAGCGCGGCTCGAGTCGTAGACGTGATGCGGATCGCGTGCAGGCGGGCCGGGGGAAGCACCCCTGTCCGGGCAGCTCTTGAAGGGGTCGCGGAGATCACGGGTTTCTTTGTGTCCCTCTCGGTGGGGAGTGCCTGCAGTATGTGTTCACTCTTCTCCTGGGAGCACAGGCAGCTTACCTCCGAACGCTGCCGCGGGCGTCACGCCCGCGTTCTCGGGCTTGTGTGGTGTCCCCAACGCTGAACATATACAGGTTGGAAGGACGCAGTCCTCCCAGAAAAAAACTGCACGACCAGGGTGCAGGACTCCAGGCGGAGTGTAGCGATGAGGCCCGGATCAGCAAGCGGGTTCGAACCATGGCTGAGGTGTTCAACCAGCAACCTGCCCGTCACCGGCCACGAGCGCTGCGCCCTATGCTCCTGCACCGCGAACCGGTCGTCCTGGTCTTCCTTCTAGCAGGAGTAACCCTCATCCTGTGGCTCCTCGCTGGCGATACGCGCATAGCGCGCTACCCCCCCGAGGTGCCGCCGCCGGCCTCTGGCCTGCACGCCCTCGAACGGCGCGCCGACGGCGACGGTGTCTATCGCTGGACCACCGGCCGGTCGCGTCTTGACCTGCCCAATCCGGGTGGACCCCTGCTCCTGCGTTTGCGCCTCTCCGCCGGGGCGCGGCAGAGCGTCGAGGCAGCGCTGAACGGCCCGCTAAGTGTCCGTCTACTCCTCGAGCCGGATGAGCGTCAGTACCACCTGCTCGTCCCGGCGCAACCGGGCGAGCGCATCAGGCTGGACCTATCGGCGCCGCCGTTCGTTCCGCCCGGTGAGACACGAGAGGTTGGTCTGGTGCTGGGCGAGGTCGGAGTGTGGGGCGGCGGCGCGGCGCCAACAACGCTCGTTGTAGCGGCGCTGCTCACCACCGTGGCTCTCTACGTCGCCGTTCGCTCCATCCTGCCTCCCGGGGGTGCAGCGGCGACCGTGGCGCTAGCGATGGGAGCGCTGCTCCTCTGGCACTTCGGTGGGCGCTGGGTGGCATGGACCTTCGTGCCCCTCGGTGTCATTGCCACCCTGGTCACCATCCTGGTTGCCGCGGGATGGCCACTCGTGCTGGGAGCCAGGGCGCGCTGGCGCGCCGCCGGGAGCGCCATGGACCTCAAGGACGGGCAGATGGCAGTGGCAGTTGACAATGTCTCTTCCCACGATGGAGTCACCTGGAGGCGTGGCAGTGCTCTGTGGACCCTGGCAACGGCAGGACCAGCTATCGGGGGGATAGGCCTGTATCTGGCGGCAGGACTGTGGAACCACCGGAATGTGCATCCCCGTCTGGCCCTGGACCTGGAGATCTACCTGCGAGCCGGACGGCTGGCCCTGGTCGGGCAGATCCCCTACGATCCGCCCGAACTGAACGTAATCGGTGTCTCCTTTGTCTACCCGCCACCTACGGTGCCGCTCTTTGCTGCTCTCGCCGCCGTGGAGCCCTGGCTGGCCCACAGTCTCTGGATGCTCGGGTCAGTTGCACTCTACCTGCTTGCGTTGTTGGGGATCTACGCGGCGTTGAAGGGGGTGGGCCGTGGCGGTCTGGTCGGGTTGATCGGCCTGGGGTTGGGCTTTGCTCCCTTTCTGGAGAACCTGGCGATCGGCCAGATCAACAGCCTGATGCTGTTCGGGCTGGTGCTATTCGTGGTAGGACATACAGAGCGGCGTCTAGCGTGGGCGGGAGATGCGGCCCTTGCGGCGGTCATTCTGATCAAGTTGACACCAGTGGCTCTGCTCCTCTGGCCGTTGGCCCGCGGCGACTGGCGCCGGCTGGCGCGGGTAGCGCTGGGCGCAGTGGCCCTGAGCCTGCCGGCCATTGCACTCTACGGGCTTGAGCCGTGGATGGCCTTCGCGCGGCTGCTCCCCGATCTGCTGGGAGGGGTGCCCCGCAACCCGTACAACCAGGCTCTGGCAGCCGTGCTGACCGGATTGACAGCGCCCGGCTCGTCAGCGGAGCAGGCAGCCGCCTGGCTGGGGCGAGCGTTCAGCACGGGACTACTCGCCAGTTGGGCCGCCATCTGCTGGCAGCGACGCGCCGCCGATAACGACGCCATCCTGGCCTGCGGTGTGGCCATCCTGACCGTTAGCTCCAGCCTGATCTGGTATCACCACCTGATGTTCCTGGCCCTGCCTCTGGCATGGCTGGCCCTGGCCGCCCCGCGACGCTCACCGTGGGCCGAAGTGTCACTGCTTGGCCTGGGTCTGATCCAGGCCACCCGTCCGATCGAGTTTGGTCTGGGCACATCGCCCTGGCCTGCTGTAGCCGGCTATCTGATCCTGGTCGGCGCCTGGGAAGCGCAGGTGTGGCGGACACGAGGGTAATCCCATTGTGGGTTGCAGCCTGTCGCAATGGCGTGCTCGTGGGTTCGAGCCAGAGGGTGTCACCATCTCCCCCGGGTCGGGGCGTGGGGAAGACCGGTTTCCCCACCACCCCGTTGCAGGAGGTGCGCAAGGCCCGGTCACAACGCGGCTGCCAGGGTGGCCAGAAGCTCATCGCGCTCGACGAGCACCGTGTGCGCCGTCTCGCCATTGCCCGCCTCCAGGCGTAACTCCAGCTCGACCAGGCGGCGCACCGCGGCGGCGTCGCCACCGGCAACCCCTCCCGCCGGACGCAGGGCCACCGGGAGGTTGTCACCCAGGTGCGCGGTGTAGATCAACGGCTCCTGGAGCAATGACTCGGGGCGCTGCAATGAGCGTCCATCAGCAGGCACGGCCACGCGCAGATAGGCGAACAGATCGAAGACGCCGATGGTCGGTCCGGCGCCGGGGGCCTGCCCGCCCAGGGCCAGGAGCAGGTGTTCACCGAAGATCGTGTGTCGCGGATTGACCGCCGAGCGACTGCCGGCACGCTGACCGGGCCGCGCGGAGGAGATGATCACCTGATTGCCGCTCACCGACAGGGGCCGGTAAAACTCCGGAGGCGGTACTGACCCCGACAGCGCCGCGACCGGGCCATCAGGGTCGTTCTCGCCCGTGCCCTGGCAACAATTGAGCAGCACCACCAGCCGTTGCGCCCGATCGCGGACCTTCGCCACGCGCCGGTGAAACACCTCCGCGGTCAGTGCGGTCTCAGCCAGGTGATCCGGGTCGGCGTCAAACGGCAGGAGCGCATAGCCCGCCCCGGTGGCGGCCCCACGTCCGGCGAAGCAGATCAGGGCCGTCCCCCCATCCACGAGGTGAGCCAGTTCTTCAAGCGCATCAAGAACGTGGTTGCGGGTTGCCTTCCCGTCAACCAGCAGGCGCACCTGCTGCTCGGGATAGGCAGCCAGGTGCGGGTCGCGGAGCAAACTGGCCAGGGCCCTGGCGTCACTGACCGTCGTGCCGCCAGGAAGACGCAGCCGGGGATGGGCATACTCGGCGACGCCGATAATCAGGGCGTGGCCGTAACTGAAGTGCCGGCCATCGGCGCTCAGGCTGGCCGGCAGAGGCTCGTCACGCGCGGCTGCTCCCGGTGGTGTCAGCCCCGTTCCGGGGGCAGAGCTGCTGGAGGAGCCGGTGTGCGCGCTGGAGCGGCTCTCCGGAGAGGCCACCACCACGCGCAGCAGCGCATCCACAATGGTGTGGCCAAAACGCTCGCGCAAACGCTCAAGCTTGTCGGCATACTCCGCATCGTCGAGCAGGCCCATCGCGTGCAGATCGCGGAGACTCCGCAGGGTGGCGGCGAGATCGTCTCTCATCGGCAACTCCTTATGGCTACATGCCTGCGCGGAACGACCGACACACACCAATACGACGCGGCGCAGGGCGTTCCCGGCAGGCAATACGACGCACGTGAACAAGGCGGCCATGACGCGGGTGCGTTGAGCCACTCCCAGCACCATTATATGCTATGCGAGCCTTCACCTCTGTTGATGCGTCGGGTATACTACATGAATAACAACGCGCCCGCACTGATGTGAACATATGGGGAAGCCCGCTTTCCCCAAACCCCTGCCTGTGGGGGCGGCACACCCTCCCCACCGGGAGGGCGTGGGAGGGCGCAGCCCGCCCGGGCATCACCCAGCGTATTGTGGACGCCCGGCTGGCCCTGCGTCCTGGCCCCGTGGGAGGGCCCTGATAGAACCCCGGTCATTCAATGTTCCCGCGGAGGTGATCTATGCGGATCGTGAAGCATCACACTATCCAGAGCTTCGTCGAACGGGCCTTGCCACTGCTTCTGTCCCACGAAGCGCACAATCATCTGATCCTCGGCCTCTGCGCGGAACTGATGCACAACCCCGAAACCTTTGGACCAGAGGCGCCGCTGCTGCTCACGGTCGAGGAAGAGGACGCGATCGTATTCGCGGCGCTGCAAACGCCGCCCAACAAGCTGGTGCTGTCACACTCCCGGCACACCGGAGCCATCGAGGTCCTGGCGGAAGAACTGAGCCATACAGAGCGTCCGCTCCCCGGCGTGATCGGCCCGCGCTCCGTGGCCGAGCCGTTTGGCCGCCACTGGGCCGCGCGCAGCGGCGGGCGCGTCGAGCAGGGTATGCCGCAGCGGATCTACCAGCTTACGACCGTGCATCCACCTGCTCCGCCGCCGGGCCATCTGCGCCTGGCTACCGAAGCTGACCGCCCGCTGCTGGAGGCGTGGTTCAGCGCCTTCCGCGCCGAGGTCTACCCTGGCGCCGCGCCGGGCGACAGCCAGCGCACCGTCACCCGCTGGCTAACCTCACCGGATCGCCAGTTGTACCTGTGGGAAGTGGAAGCACCGGTGGCCATGGCCGGTGTTGCCGGTCCTACGCCGCACGGTATCCGCATCAGCGCCGTGTATACACCGCCAGCCTGCCGGCGGCGCGGCTATGCCAGCGCCCTGGTGGCCGCCATCAGCCAGGTGCAGCTCAGCACCGGAAAACGCTGCTGCTTCCTGTACGCCGATCTGAACAATCCGACCTCGAACCGCATCTATCAGGCCGTCGGTTTCGAACCTGTGGTTGATAGTGTTGAGCTGCGTTTCGTTCCCTGCGCAGAATGAGGCAAGGGTGGTACGTCACCCTCGTGCGGTTCAGGGGCGGACAGAACGTATGGGCGCTGAGGGGCATGATAGCGTGGGGAGGCGCTGGCTGGCCCTCACCCCTGGCCCCTTCAACGGGTTTACCTGCTCCGGGATGAACTCCTGCTGCGGCAACACACCTCGGGGACGCGGGGGGACATGGGCCAACGAATGGGAAACGAATAAACGCATGCGAACGGGCTGCTGGACTCTTCCAGGGAGGCGCGCCAACCCATCAGCCGCGCGAGGACGAGCGCCGTGATCCTCCGCATGCGGGGGCGCCCCTTGTGGGCGCCCCGATGCCCGTTCGTTCCGCTCGTCCCGCTCCCGCTCAGGGCGCGCTGGAGAGCGCGCCAATCCCTCGCTCGCCGCGGAGCAGTTCCCCGCGTTCACCGCTGGAAATGTCCCACACCCAGAGGCGCGCCGGGCTGCGGGGGTGTTGCGCCTGTGGACCTCGCACGCCGGGAGGCGCCGTATCGGTGAGAACGTAGAGGAGTTGCTGACCGGCCATCGTGGCCGCGCCGACGCCGCCGAGGCTGCTCCCGTTCATCATCACTTCACTGCGGCGCGCGCCGGCCCAGCGGTACACCTGGTACTCCTGGACAACCTGGCTCGCGCACAGCGTGGTGAGGTAGATCAGGCGCCCCTGTCGGTCCCAGGCGAGGGGGCGGGTCCAGTAGGGACCTTCGCGGCGTGGTTCGACCGGGGGTTCAGGTTCCGCCGTGGGCGAGGGTGACGCGGTTACTGTAGGTGTGCCTCCCGCGGTGGCTGTTGGCGTGCCGGTTGCGGTACGGGTCGGGGTCGCGCTCGCTGTCGCGGTTTCGGGGGCTACGGGTGAGCCTGTTGCGTTCACTGGCGCCGTGGGGCCCTCCGTGGCGGCGCGAGGGGTGGGGGCGCCGGTGGCGGTGGGGCCAGTGGCGGGCGCGGTCGCCGTGGTGGCGGCCAATATGGCCGTCGGGGCGGCCTCAACCGCGCCGCTGGCCGGCGTGCCGGTTGGCGCAGCTTCGCCCGTGGCAGCGGCAGTTGGGGTTGGCGAAGGTGTTGGCGTAGGCGTTGGCAACACCACCCTGGCGGCGCCGATCACCTCCAGAATACCGCCACTGGCGTCAAACACCACCAGATCGGCACCCGGGCCGTCGGCGCGCAGAGCCTCAACCGCGAAGCGGCTCCCATCCGGGGCGGCGAGAGGCCGGCCAAACCCGCGATAGACCGCATCGCCAGCGTCGTTCACCAGCACCCCGGCGCCCACATCGCTGACCTCCCCTCGCGGATCGCGCAAAAAGAGAGTGCTGCGCCCGTCCTGGGTCGTGGCAGCGAAGATCAACCCGCCGCCTTCGAGCCACTGGGGCGCGAAGCGACTCCACTCATCAGTGCCATCAATCAGGCGTTCTGGCCGGCCCCGTTCGAGCGGCGCCGCGTAGAGCGTGCGCTGGATCGGCGCGACACCCGTCTCATCAACGGCAAAGACGACTCTGGTGCCATCGGGGCTGAAGGCCGGGTCGGCGCATCCGACGCCCACCCGGGCCAGGGGGCGGGCATTGGAGCCATCGGCGTTCATGATCCAGAGCACACCCGGAACCGGCAGATCGGTATCGGCAGGGTCGAGGCCGGGCGCGGAGCGGCAGAATGCCACCTGTTTTCCATCGGGGCTGACGGCCAGGGCCGTCTCGGTCTCCGGTGAAGCGGTAAGATTCGTTGCTCCGGCCGCGACCGGGGAAAGACCCGGCCCGGTGTCTCCCTGACCCGATTCGACGCGCCAGATGTCGCCATCAAAGAGGATGAACGAGGGGCCGCCGAGGGCGGGCGCGCCGCCGCTGCCCGACACCCGCAACTGGTCGCTGGCGGCAACGATGGGCGAGGTGCGGGCGACGGCCAGCGTCAGGCGGGTGGGGTTACGCTCGAGCGTGAGCCTGAAGGGCAGAGGCTCGGACAGACCGATCAGCAGATCGACGCCGGCATCGGAGTTCGCGGCGGGAACCAGGCGCGCGCTGGTGAGCGTGCGTGTCCCGCTGAAGGCCAGGGTGGAGGTGATGGTCGAGGAGCGGAAGGCCTCATCGCGGAGCCAGCCGGGCAGACTGACGCGCAGGGCATAGGCACCATCGAGGTCGGCAGCCAGGCTGGCGTCCAGGTCACCTGCTGGCGCGCAGGACGCCACGGCGCCCAGGGGGGCGGAACCCGGGGCCAGTTCGAAGCGCAGCACGACCTGTTCGAAGGCGGGCGTGCCACTGGCGTCAGCCGCGAGCAGGCGGGCGGAGAATCGCCCGGCAAGCGTCCCGACGCGCTGATCGCAGAAGCCGAACCCCACCAGGGCTGGATTGGGCGTGGGCGTGGGTGGCAGCGGCGTCGGGGACGGCGTGGCCGTGGGGCCAACCGTGGGTGTTGCGGTAGCGGTGGGAGTAGGCGTCCGCGTGGCCGTAGGCGTGGCAGTAGGTGAAGGCGTGCCGGCGCGGATGGTCTCAATATTCGCGATCTGCTCGGTCTCGCCGACGGTAGTAAGATCGCAAGCGGAGAGTGCCATGAGCAGAGCGATCGGGAGGACGAGCAGGGTACGGGAGAGTCTCTGCGAAAACGGCTTCACGGGTCGGTAGCCTTCTTCCCCCTGGCGGCACCCTGGTCAGGGCGCGGGGGCATTGGGCGGCGCGCGTCCGCCCGGAGAGACGCAGGCGCGCTCACTCGCCGGGCAGCACCACTTTGATCCAGCCGCGGCGCATGGCGTAGACCACGGCCTGGGTGCGGTCATTCACGGCCAGCTTGCGCAAAATTGACGACACGTGGTTCTTCACCGTCTGGTTGCTGATCTCGAGATGCTGGGCGATCTCTTTATTGGTGCGACCGGCTGCCACCAGTTCGAGCACCTCAAGCTCGCGCGGCGAGAGGGGCGAATAGATGCTCTGAACATCCTCATCAACGACCATCTGGCGGAAGGCGGCCAGAACCCGGGTGGCCACATCGGGCAGGGAGAGCACCAGATCGTTGATCGGGTAGGCGCCGCGGCGCACCTCGTGCAGCGTGGCGAGCAGAGTGGCCCAGTCGACATTGCGCGGAAGATAGGCTGCCACACCTGCGCGAATGGC
This sequence comes from Chloroflexaceae bacterium, assembly GCA_046719255.1. Taxonomy (GTDB): domain Bacteria; phylum Chloroflexota; class Chloroflexia; order Chloroflexales; family Chloroflexaceae; genus JACAEO01. The sequence continues at coordinate 393 of JBDNDG010000115.1, read as the reverse complement.
CTTGACCACGTGGTCGCCGTCCATCTCCGAGCTGAAGAGAATGATCCCGATGTGCGGGTGGGAACGTTTGATTGCCCGTGAAACCTCCAGGCCGTTGACGCCGGGCAGATCCACTTCCATCAGAACAATATCCGGATCACCATAATCAACGATCTGGATCGCCTGTTGCCCATTGCTTGCCTCACCCACGATCCGAAACTCCGGATAGGCCAGGAGGTGCTGCCGCAATCCTTCACGGAATAGCGTATGGGCATGCACAAGAACAACGGAGGTTACACTCACGACCAGAGTTCCTCGATCGACCCTGCCGGCATGAATGGCTTATGCGCAAGGGGCGTGGCCGGGAGCGCCGGCGTTCCCCCGGGCAACAGCCTGTCACAACCCGGTTGTCGA
>JBDNDG010000114.1:0-11913 GCA_046719255.1 Chloroflexaceae bacterium | reverse complement strand
GAGGCCCTGCGCGCGCGCAACGCCTCCAACGCCGCCGTGGTGATGCTCGCCCCCGATGGACAGATCCTGGCCATGGTCGGCAGCATTGACTACAATGGCCCCGATGGGCAGGTCAACGTTGCCCTGGCCCGTCGTCAGCCTGGTTCGGCCCTCAAGCCGTTCGTCTACGCCGCCGCCCTGCAACGGGGCTGGACGCCGGCCACCGTGATCTGGGACACGCCGAGCCGCTGGGTCAATGCCGATGGCATTATCTACGAGCCGCGCAACTACGACAACGCCTTCCACGGGCCGCAGCGTTTGCGTATGGCTCTGGCCAATTCGTTGAACATCCCCGCCGTGAAGGCCCTGGAGCACGTTGGTGTGGCCAATTTCGTCGAAGTGATGAGCCGCCTGGGGATTACCTCTTTCGACGACCCCGGACGCTTCGGGCTGGCAATGGCCCTGGGCAGCAATGAGGTGCGCCTGCTGGAACTCACCGGCGCGTACAATGCGCTTCGCAACGGGGGGCGCTACGTGCCCCCGGTCGCCGTACTCAAAGTGACCAACAGCCGCGGCGAGGTACTGGAACGCTGGCAGCCCGATCAGGGCCGCCCGGCGTTCGGCCCCAACAGCGAGCAGATCGCCTACCTGATCACCAGCATGTTGAGCGACAACCAGGCCCGGCGCTACATGTTCGGCGTCAACAACGTGATGGAGGTGCCCGAGGTCATCGCGGCGGCCAAAACCGGCACGTCGAACGATTTCCGCGACTCATGGGCGCTGGGCTACAGTACCGAGGTAACGATTGGCGTCTGGGTGGGCAACAACGACGCCTCCCCCATGGAAGAGGTGGCCGGCGCCAACGGGGCCGGGCACATCTGGCGCGAGTTGATGCTGCGCTACCACATCGGGCGCCCGGCCACACCCTTTCCGCGCCCCCCGGGTATCGAGGAGATCCCCATCTGCGCCGACACCGGTGGGCGGGCCGGGCCGGGCTGCCCGCGCCCGATCACCGAACTGTTCATCGCCGGCACCGGACCAAAAGATGTGGACGTGGTCTACCAAACCGTGCGCGTCGGCGGCAACGGGACATGTCTGGCCGCCTCCTACACCCCTGCCGCCGAGGTGCGCGAGGTGCAGTACCCCCTGTACCCGCCGGAGTTTCGCGAGTGGGCCGCCCGTAACGCCCCGCAACCGCCGACTGAAGTCTGCCCGCCGCCACAGGCCCCAGCGGAGATCGTGGCGCGCCTGGCGCCCATCGGCGCGAGCGGCGCCGTTACCGGCACCCAGGTGTTCATCAGCGGCACCGCCCGCGGCCCGTTTGTCCTCGAAGTCGGCCCCGGCAGCGCCCCGGGTGCCTGGCAGACCATCGCTCAGAATCCCCTGCCGGTAGAGGACAGCCTGCTGGGAGTGTGGATCACCAGCGGGTTGGCGGCTGGCGACTACACCCTGCGCCTGCGCGTGATCACGGTCGAGGGTTTGACCGTCACGGCGGAGCAGGTGGTACGCTATGCGCCAGGGAGGTAGGACGGGGGGCAACCCTTTGCCAACCGCACGTGTTCAGCCTCGGGGCAACCCTGCGCACCCGGGCGCGCGTGCGTCCGCAACAGCAGTGTTGCTGCTGCCGCCGGGTAGGCGGGGCAACCCTGCGCACCCGGGCGCGCGTGCGTCCTGCCCTCGTCAGCGTTCGCGGGCAGCCTGCCCGCGCGCCCCCAGGAGGGCGAACCTGACCCACACGCGGGCGGGCGTGGGAGAAGCTGCCCCTGGCGGAGTGGCAGGCGCCCCCGGGGCCGGTTGGAGGGGGAGGCAACCTGGTTACTCCCTCGTTGGAGGCTGGGAGGGGCTGGAACGCCCGGTCCCCTCCCGTCGGTGTCACGCCCGGATCGTCGCCCCGATCTCCCGCTCCAGGCCAGAGATAATCTTCTTCCGCACGCGGGCCAGTTCCTCATCGGTGAGGGTACGGTCGGGAGCGCGAAAGGTCAGGTGGTAGGTGAGACTACGGCGGTCGGCGCCAACCTGGGGCCCGATGTACACATCGAAGAGGGTCAGCGCCTCGAGGAGCGGGCCGGCCCCACGGCGGATCAGCGCCTCCACCCGGGCCGCGGGCACGTCCATGGGGGCGACGATGGACAGATCCTGCACCGTGGCCGGGAAACGCGACAGGGGCACAAATGTAGGTGACCTGGCCGCGCCAGAGAGGACATCGAGGTCCAGCTCAGCAGCCACCGCCCGCGGCACATTCAGGCCAAGGCGTTCACGAACAGCCGGATGCAATTCGCCCAGCACCCCGACCTGCCGCGCCGCCGTCGCAGCGCCAGTCTCCAGCAGCAGCGCCGCTGAGCGGCCGGGATGGAAGCGCTCATCGTCGGCCAGCGGGGCGTAGCGCAACCTGTCGGCCAGGCCGAGACGCGCCGCAAGCACCTCAACCACACCCTTAAGATCAAAGAAATCAAAGGGTTGCCGGTCGGCGCCCTGCCAGCGCTCCGGTTCGCGCGGGCCGGCCATCGCAATGGCGAGGCGGCGCGGCTCATCGGGGAGCCAGCGTCCATCCACACCGGGCGGCTCGGGCTTGAGATAGACGCGACCGATCTCAAAGAGCATCGCCCGCTCGCGCTCGCGGAGGTTGAACTCCAGGGCCGCAGCCAGCGAGGGCAGCAGCGAGCGGCGCAGATAGGTCCTTTCGGGCGCGTTCGGGTTGGCCAGCTTGAGGTAGCGTTCAGCCAGCGCCTCCGATGGCGCCACGGCCGCTACCAGGTTCATATCAATCAGGGAGTGGGTGATCAACTCGGTCAGCCCTGCACCGACCAGCAGCTCGCGCACGCGCTGCTCCAGCGCCAGTTCGGGATGGGTATCTGAGGGGGGCAATTCATCGGCCAGGCGCGTAGCCGGGATGCGGTCGTAGCCGTAGATCCGCGCCACCTCCTCGCACAGGTCAGCGGTAATAGTCACGTCTTGCCGGAACGAGGGCACCTCAACCAGCACCGCCGGCTCGTCGCCGGTGGTGGCGCCATCACGGAGCGCACAGCCGAAGCCAAGGCGCCCGAGCAGATCGGCGATGGCCGGGGCGGGCAGATCGACACCCAGGATGCGCCGCACCTCTGCCGGGGTCAGTTCGAGCGTCAGCGGTTGCCAGGGGCGCGGATAGGCATCAATCAGGCCCGCGCTGATAGTAGCGCCGGCGTGCCGGCGCATCAACTCCAGACAACGGCGCTGCGCGATGGGGGGAAGCGCGTAATCCACGCCGCGTTCGAAGCGTCGCGAAGCCTCACTGGGCAGCTTCAAGCCCCGCGCCGTCTTGCGGATCTGCACCGGCTCCCAGATCGCCGCCTCCAGCAGCACCCGCGTGGTACTCTCGCGCACCTCGGAGAACTCGCCGCCCATCACCCCGGCCACCGCCAGCGGCCCGGTCGCATCGCAGACCAGCAACGGCACCCGCTCCAGCCCACTCTCAGGGCCAGGGGTAAGGTCGCGATCCTTCCCATCGAGGGTCGTCAGGCGTTCACCGGGGCGAGCCAGGCGCACGATCAGGTGCTGGTCGGCCACCCGGTCGGCATCAAAGGCGTGGGTCGGCTGGCCCCACTCCAGCATGACATAGTTGGAGATATCAACCACATTATTGATCGGGCGCATACCGGCATGGAGCAGGCGATGCCGCATCCAGCGGGGCGAGGGGCCTACCTGGACGTGTTCGGCCAGGCCGAGGGTAAAGCGGGGGCAGAGATCGGGCGCTTCGATGGTCACCGCGGCGCGCCCGGCGATAGGCGGCCCTTCGGCCAGCACCTGCGGATCGGGGAGGCACAGCGGCGCGCCGGTAATCGCGGCGACCTCGCGGGCAACGCCCACGATCGAGAGGGCGCGGGCATAGTTGGGGGTAATCTCAATCTCCAGCACCACCTCGCCGAGCACATCGCGCGCCGGCACGCCTACCGGAACATCATCCTCCAGAATCAGCACACCCTCGTGGTCCTCGCTGATGCCCAGCTCCTTCTCGGAGCAGAGCATGGCATCGCTCATCACGCCGCGCACGGGGCGACCCTTCAGCGTGGTGATCACCCTGCCATCGGCATGCCCATCGAAGAGCCGGGCGCCCTCGCGGGCGAAGACCGCCTTCAGCGGATGGGAGAGGCGACCCTGACCCCGATAGGGAAACAGATTCGGCGCGCCCGTGACTACGGTATGCGGCTCGGGCGCGCCGTAATCCACGCTGGCGAGCACCAGGCGATCCGCATTGGGATGCGGCAACACCTCGAGAATATTGCACGTGACAATCTTCTCGGCGTCCCACGGCAACTCGGCGCCTTCAACCCCCACGTAGTGCACCGCGGCAACCTCGAGGCCGCTAAAGGTCAACTGTCGCGCCAGTTTTTCCGGCGGCAGGTCCACCGCGACGAACTCTTTGAGCCAGCTCAACGGTACTTTCATACAGCCCTCGCAACGGGAATCCCGGAGGATTGTAGCCCGCGCGCGGGTAGTCGTCAAGCCACGAGGCGCAGGGGGGTGTGAGATAACCTCCTGGCAGGCACCGGCCCCGCGGCAGATGCCCCGTCGCGGAGCGGCGGGGGCAGGCTGACCCGTCCGCGCCGGGCGATGCGCAACCACGAGCCGCCCCGGCACCCCACAGGCAGGGGTATGGGGCCCCCCTTTCAGGTGTAGGGTTTCTGGCGGATGCCGTCCTGATGCGCTGCTCTTCCTCACCCCCTGCCCCCTCTCTCCCTTTCGGGGGGGTATGCTGTTGGGGTTGCGATGCACCAGCTCTGCTGGCCCACCGCAACGCAAGATTCTACTCTCCTCCCCTGGCAGGGGTGAGGATAGGGGGGCAGGGTATGCAGGGCCCGGGGTTGCGCCCCAACAACCCTACACCTGAGAAATGGGGATACCCGGGTTCCCCATCTCCCAACCGGTGGTGGGGGCGCTCCGGCGCCCCACAGGCAGGGACCTGGGAAAACCCGAGTGCCCCGTACGCTCATCTCAGTCACGCCCCATGCCTGCCTCGATCAACAACCGCACCACCCGCTCCAGACGATTGAGGGCCCGGGCGAGCAGGAGCGCAGCATCGGCAATAATCGCTTCACCGAGGGCCGGGTTGGTATTGATCTTCTCGCGCACGGGTCGCAGCACCTGCTCCACCGTGCCGAGAAACTCGCCGGCCTGTTGCAGGGCGATTTCGGCATCCTCGCGCTGTTTGGAAGCCACCTGTGGCCAGCGGCCGTGGATCGGCTTGGCGCGGGCCAGCGCAAGAAAGCGCGCGACCCGATCGGCGCGGGTCAACGCATCCGAGACGTAGCGTTCCGTATCGGTCACCAGCACCAGCGTAAGGCTCTGGTTGGCATGCACCCTGGCCCGGGCCGAGTCGAGGGTGGTCTGGGCCCGTTGCAGGATCTGCACAGCCTCATCAGCAGCCGTGATCGCCGCCTCCCGTTCGCTCTCCGCTTCGATCGGCCATCGTCGAGGGATCGTCGGCATAAGCCTCCACAGGCGCTTGTTCCCGTGTGGCGGCGTAGCGCAACAGTTCAATCTGCCGCAGCATCGCCTCGCCGATCTGCCAGAGGATGATCGGCGTGCCCGAGGCGATAAAACTGCGCCAGACCGCCGCCTCGTACTGGCGCCAGTCCATATCGGGCTGCCGACGGGCGGCGATGGCCACAGGAACGAGCGTAATCAGGACCCCACCGGCCACTTCAGCCCAGGTGTGATCGGGCTTAATCGGCAGGTGGCGCTCGAGATAGCTGAGCGCCACTGCATAGGCAGTCGAGAGTCCCAGCGTCACCAGGGGTGTTCCAAGCATCAGGTCACCGGACCGGCGCTCGGCCTGAGCCGAGTCATTCTTTACGTGATACCGGGTCATTATCAGGTTCCTTTCGGTATCTTTCAGGGAATATTATATACCGTTTCAGGTTTTCCGTCCAGAGCGAAGAGAACCGGATCGGGGGCGCTGGCATTCGCATACATGGACGCCGGGCGTTCGCTCCTTTCCTGTTACCAGCCAAGTGCTGTCCGGCAGCCGGGGTCGGGTTGTATGGCGTCTCTGCAGCGGTTGTCCCTATAGTACGACAACTAGCATCCTTCTGCAAGTCCCCTCCGGCCCCCAGAATCAGATCATTCAATAGTAAAAAGGTACTTAACAAAGTGTCAACGATGTGCTATAGTATAACCCAAATGGCGCCCAATAACAACCCATAAAATTATTTATTTCAACCCGCATCTCGCCTCACTAAAGCCTGCTGGCGGAGGTTCTCGGATGTTCCTTGGGACATTCAACACTGCGGTCGAACCATCGGGCCGGATCGTGCTCCCGCTCGCCTTTCGCTCTGACGCCCTGGAGGGCATCACCGTAACCCGCGGCTTCGACCGCTGCGCGCAGGCGTTTCCCACCCCCGTCTGGCAGGATCTTGCCCGACGCGTCAATGCGCTGCCGCTCTTTGTTGACGCGGCCCGCCAGGCCCGGAGCCTGCTCTTTGCCTCCGCCGCCGAGCTGACTCCCGACGCGACCGGCGCGCTGCTCCTCCCGCGCCCGCTGCTGGCCCACGCTGGCATCGCTTCGACCGTCGTCCTGGTGGGGATGGGCACCTTCTTCGAACTCTGGTCGCCTGAAGCCTGGAACGCCGCCAGCGACCGGCTGCTGGACTCGGTGAGCCGCTGGGCCGGCGCTGATCTGCCGCTGACCCTGACAGCAATCTAGGAGGGTATGTGAGTCCTGATGTGAAACTATCGGGAAACCGGATTTCTCCATGCCCCTCCCTCTGGGGAGGGTGGGGAAACCCGGTTTTCCCGCTGTTCACCTCGGCCGCCCGTGCGGCTGCGCCGCACCCCGACGCGATGCACGATGTCGCAGCGTCGCAGCGCTGTGTTTCTACCCGGGCGTCCTGCGCCCTCCCGGACGTGGATCGCAGGTGGGGCAAGGCAGTTTCCCCACGCTGCTCACCAGAGGAGGCTGTATGCCATTGATTGTTCGTGGCGCTTCCGATCCCGCACCGCGCACCGCCGGCAGCGCTGCGCTCGCCCGCGCCCGCCTGCGCTGCGCCCTCGCCCGTGACCGCGGCGCCGTCCCGGTGCCTTCCGCCGCCGAGGTGCTGGCCCGGCTGCTTGACGAGCCGCCGCCGTCGTCTGGTGAGCGCGCATTGCCCGGAACCCCTGCCGACGGGGGCCACCGATGAGCGACCTGGCTGCTTCTCTGGGCGCTTCGCTTGTAGCCGTCGCAGCGGCGCTTGCCGACAGCGCCGCCGCCGATCCCGAAGCGGCGCCCCTTGTCGCGCGGCTGGCCGGTCTCGCCGCGCTTGGCGAGGGGTTGCCGGCAGCGGCCCTGGCGCGCGCCGTCGCGCAGGCCGAGGCGCGCCTGCGCGATGAGCACCCCGCCGCCGCCGGGCCGCTGATTGCTCTGCTGTGCGACCCCCATCCCGCGGCGGCGCGCTTTCGGGCCGCCGCTGTGGAGGAGTTGCTGCTCGCGGGCGAACCCGATCTGGCACGCCTGGTGGAGTTGTACCGCCGCGAGGTGCGCGCCGCCCTCGCCCCCACCGGCGCCGAGGCGCCCCCCTGGCGCCTGATCGGCCCACCGTTGATGCGCCTGCTCGGCGATCTGCTGCCCGCGGCGTTTGCCGGACAGCCCCGGTTGCGTCACTGCCTGCTCGCCGAGACCGAGCGCGCGCTGCTCGATCGCCTGCGCGCTGCCCGCTTCGCCGCCCTCGCTCCCGAGCCTTTTGGCCAGAGTATCGTGGCAACCTCCGGCGCCTCCATCACCCAGGTGCGGCAGACCATCGTCCACGGTGATCTCTACGCCCTGCCCGCTACCCCTTCACCCGATCTGCCCCTGCTCTACGCCCGCTACCGCGCTTTCATCGCCGAGACCTTCGGAGCACTGGATTTTCGCGGCATGATGCAGGTGCAGGCCGCCACGCGCATTGCCCTGGAGCAGATCTACGTTCCGCTCACTGGCCGCGCCCCTCACAACGAGCGCAGCTCCGACGCGCCTGTTGCCTCCCTCCACGAGTTCGTGCGCGCCCAGCCGCTCCTGGTCGTGCTCGGCGATCCCGGCAGCGGCAAGAGCACCCTGGTGCGCTACCTGCTGCTGACCCTCACCCGCGGTGACGGGCGTTGCGACTCTGGCCTCGACCCGCGCTGGTTGCCGATCTTCTTCCCCGTAGCCGCCTTCGCCACCGCCCGCGCCCGGCCGGGCGCAGGCGATCTGTCGCCCTTCGAGTACCTCAGTGCCTACTACGGCGGCCTCTCGCAACCCGACTACGGCCCCCTCTTCGCCCGCGCCCTGACCACGGGTCGTGCCCTGGTGCTCTTCGACGGTCTCGACGAAGTACGCGACGACCGCCAGGCCATCGTTCGCGCCCTGGAGGCGTTCGTGCGCGAGTGGGACGCCCCCGGCAACCGTTTCGTGGCTACCTCGCGCATTGTCGGCTACCAGGAGGCGCCCCTCGACCCCAACCTGTTCGCCGTGGTCACCATCCAGCCTCTCTCCGATGACCTGATCCACGCCTTCATTGAACGCTGGAGCCGGGCCTACGCCGCTCTCGGCGCGCCAACCGTTGCCGCCGACGGCGATCTGCTCCACGACCTGATGCGCGAGGCCGCGAGCGCCGAACTGGAGCGCCGGGTCGCCGCCCATGTCGCTGCGCTCAGCAGCGCCGTGTTTTCGACCCCCCAGGTTACCGACCTGGCGCGTAACCCGCTTTTGTTGACCATCCTGGCGCTGATCCACAACCAGGGCGCCCGCCTCCCCGATCGCCGCGCCGACCTCTATCGCCTCTGCGTCGAAGCCCTCGCCGAAACCTGGAACCGCACACGTTCGTTGAGCGGCCGCCCCATCGCCGTGCAACTCGGCGATGAACAGATCGACGAACGCTTCGTGGTCAACGTGCTCGGCCCGGTGGCCCTCTGGCTCCACGGTGAGCGCGCCGGGGGCCTGATCGAGCACGATGAACTGGAGAGCCATATCGCCGCCACCCTCGCCCAGAGCGACGGCCTGCCCCGCCGTCGCGCCCGGCGCCTGGCTCGTGAGTTCATCGAGTTGATGCGCCGCGATACCGGACTGCTGATCGAGCGCGGCTACCGCCGCTTTGCCTTCCTGCACCTGACCTTTGAGGAGTATCTGGCCGCCCGGGGCCTGCTGGAGTCGGTGGTGGTCGAGTGCCCCGAGCGCCTCCTGCAGCGCTACGCCCTCGACCCGCGCTGGCACGAGGTGCTGCGCCTGGCTATCGCCTCGGCCTCGCAGCGCGAGGCGCAGCATCTCCTGCTCACCTTGCTGGCAACCCCCACCGGGGCCGAGCAGCGCGGTCTGCCCGCGGTCCTGGCCGGTGAATGCCTCCTCGATGCCGGGCGCAATGCCGCCAGCGGGCGCGCCTGGGACGCGGGGCTGGCTGCCTTGCTCGCCGTGGTGGCCGATCCCGCCGTGCCGCTCAACATTCGCGTCGCCGCTGGCAGCGTGCTCGGGCGTCTTGGCGATCCGCGTCTGCTCGACCCGGCCACCGGTCGCGCCGTGGGTGGCAGCGGGGCCGCGATCCCCGATTACTGGTGCGACGTGCCGGCAGGCACGTTCTGGCACGGCGATGAACGCCAGCGCCGCGGGCGCCGCGCTGCGCTCAAAGCGCTCGAACTCCCCTATGCCTTCCGCATCGCCCGTTACCCGGTCACCAATGCCGAGTTTGCCCGCTTCATCGCCGCTGGCGGGTACGGCGACCCGCGCTGGTGGAGCGTGACCGGCCGCGCCTTCCTCAGGCCAGATGGCCATCGTGCCCCACCCGAAGCGCCCGGCGCGCCGATCACGCAGCCGGGGCTGTGGGCGGTTGCCAGTTACAACGGCCCCTCGCAGCCCGTAGTAGGCGTCTCCTGGTACGAAGCCTCCGCCTTCTGCGCCTGGCTGACCGCCGAGGGCCGCGCTGCGGGCTGGCTCTACCCCGGCGAGGTCCTGCGCCTGCCGACGGCGCTGGAATGGGAACGGGCCGCACGCCACCGCGACCAGCGCCTGTACCCCTGGGGTGACGACCCGCCCGATGCGGGCCGCGCCAACTTTGCCGATTGCGCCCTGCACGCCCCTACCCCCGTCGGGTGCTTTCCCGCCGGCGCCGCCGTCTGCGGCGCACTCGACCTGGCCGGCAATGTCTGGGAGTGGACCAGCAGCCTGGCCGATGCCCTGGAGGAGCGCACGCCCCGCGCCGATGTGGCGCTTCACGAAACACCGGCGATCAAAGGCGGCGCCTTCAACTGGGAGGCCGAAGGTCTGCGCTGCGGCGCCTACAACCGTTTTCCGCCCACCCAGCGGTACAACCTGCTTGGCTTTCGTCTGGTCTGGGTTGCCGCAGAGGAGCGTCTATGAGCCTGTCCCCTACCCGCACCGATCCGCGTCTGCTCTTCCTGTCGCGCCGCGAGGGCGTAACGCTGCGCTGGGAAGCCGACGTGCTCGGCGCACGCGCCAGCCGTCTGGCGCGCCCCTTTCCGCCCGGCGACCTGGCGCTGGTGCTGCGAGCGCTCGACGCTTTGCAGGACCCGGCCTACCCGACCGCCTGGAACGACGATCAGGAGCGGCGCTTTGCCTTCAGCGAGGCCGAGCGCGCCCGGCTGGCCGCGCTGGGCCTGTGGGAAGCTGCGGAGCGCGTGCCCGCCGATGCTCCGCGGCGCGTGGGCCGCCGGCTCTTCCACGCCCTCACCGCCGATCCCGCTGGCGCTCGCGCCCTGGCTACCCTGCGCGATCATGCCGCGGCCCTGGGCCAACCGCTGCGCCTGGAACTCTGCTTCCCTCCCGAGGCGACCGACCTCGCCGCCCTGCCCTGGGAGTTGCTCTGGGACGAGGGGCCGCTGCCGCTGCTGCTGGCCCACAGCAGCGCCGGCAGCATCGCGCGCCGGCTGGATCTGCCGCAGGCCCTGCCGCCCCAGCGCCGCGCCACCGGCCCGCTGCGCATCCTGGCTGTCTCACCCCGGGCGGGCATCGGCCCCGAGTTGCGCCAGATCGAGCGCGCCGCCCGCCTTGACGCCTGGCAGCCGCTGGTTGACGCCGGGCAGGCTACGGTACTCGACGTGGAACCGGCCAGCCGCGCCTCTGTGGTGCAGGCCCTCGGCGCCACTCCGCCGCCCGACATTGTGCACTTTTACGGGCATGGGCGCTACCTCAACGGTGAGGGCGCGCTGCTCCTCGATGACGGCCCCGGGGCTGCCTGGACGCCCGCCTCGAGCCTGGCCGCCCTCTTCAGCGGCGTCGCGCTGGTGGTGTTGCACGCCTGCCAGGGCGCCATGCTCGGCGCGAGCGCGCCGCTCGTCGCCGGCGTGGCCCAGGCCCTCTGCGTCAACGGCGTGCCCGCCGTGCTGGGGATGCAACTCAGCGTGCGCGCCAGCGCCGCCAGTCGGGCCGGGGCATTGCTCTACCAGGCCCTCGCCGCCGGGCGCAGTCTGCAAGATGCTGTCGCCCTCGCCCGACGCGCGCTGTTCGTCGAGGAACGCGATCGCGTCTCATGGTTCGTGCCGGCCCTCTACCTGCGCGACCGCGACGGTGGACCGTTTTACCTGCGCCCGCCCGCCGCCCCCGCCAGCGCGGCGCCGCCGCCCGCCGCCCGACAGATGGTGCTGGCCCGCGGCGGACAGATCCGTGCCCTGCGCATCCAGGGCCGCGCCGGCTCCGCTCAGCGTGTCGTCGCCCTTGACGGCGGCCACATCAGCGGTGTGTCGCTGGAGGATCGGTCCTGATGCCTGACGTGAACAGATGGGGAAACCGGGTCTCCCCATACCCGTGCCGACGGGGTGGCAAGCCCTCCCCGCCGGGAGGGTTTGGGAGGGCGAAGCCCTCCCAGGAAAAAACCTGTCTTCATCTTGTCAGCGTATGGAGAAACCGGGTTTCCCCATGCCCCTGCCTGTGGGGAGAGTTTGGGAGGGCGAAGCCCTCGCCGGAGCATTTTCTGTTCGTTCCCGTATCCACCCCCTGGAGGAACCATCCTCCGCGCC
>JBDNDG010000113.1:0-11932 GCA_046719255.1 Chloroflexaceae bacterium | reverse complement strand
TCATTCTGGCGTTGTGCGGCGCAGCCGCCTGGACGGCTGGTGTGAACATATGGGGAAACCGGGTTTCCCCATATCCCTGCCTGTGGGAAGGGTTTGGGAGGGCGTAGCCCTCCCAAGAACCATGCATTCTGGCGTTGCGCGGTGCAGCCGTATGGACGGCTGCGGTGAACACCGTGACAAGGACGTGCCGGACGCACCAATTTAACCGACCGACCCCTCCATCTCCATCTGGATGAGCCGGTTGAGTTCGACCGCGTACTCCATGGGCAATTCGCGGGTAAACGGCTCCATAAAGCCGAGCACGATCATGGAGAGCGCGTCGGCTTCGGGCAGACCACGGCTCATCAGGTAGAAGAGCTGCTCCTCGCCGATACGGCCCACCGTGGCCTCATGGGCCAGGGTGCAGCGATCCTCCTCGATCTCGATGAAGGGGATGGTATCGGAAGCCGAACGCTCATCGAGGATCAGCGCGTCGCAGTTCACATTGATCTTCGCCCCGTAGGCGCCGGGCGCCACCCTGGCGAGACCGCGGTAGGTGGTCTTACCGCCATCTTTGCTCACCGACTTATTGGTGATACGGCTGGTGGTTTCCGGGGCGACGTGGACCATCTTCGCCCCGGCGTCCTGGTGCTGGCCCTTGCCGGCGTAGGCCACGCTCAGCACTTCGCCGCGAGCCTTGCGCCCCATCAGGTAGACCGAGGGGTACTTCATCGTCAGCTTGGAGCCAATGTTGCCGTCCACCCACTCCATACTGGCCTCTTCATAGGCCACGGCGCGCTTGGTCACCAGGTTGAAGATGTTGTTGGCCCAGTTCTGGATGGTCGTGTAGCGGAACTTACCGCCCTTCTTCACGATCACCTCCACTACCGCCGAGTGCAGCGAATTGGTGGAGTAGATCGGCGCGGTGCAACCCTCGATGTAGTGAGCCTCGGCGCCCTCTTCGATAATGATCAGCGTGCGCTCGAACTGGCCCATGTTCTCCGCATTGATACGGAAGTAGGCCTGGAGCGGAATATCCACTTTAACGCCGGCGGGCACATAGACGAACGAGCCACCCGACCAGACCGCGGTATTGAGCGCGGCGTACTTGTTATCGGCAGCCGGCACAATCGTGCCAAAGTACTGCTTGAACAGGTCCGGATACTCCTTGAGGGCCGTATCGGTATCGAGGAAGACCACCCCCAGTTTCGACCACTCCTCGCGCAACGAGTGGTAGACCACCTCCGATTCATACTGCGCCCCCACGCCGGCCAGGAACTTGCGCTCAGCCTCGGGAATGCCCAGGCGCTCGAAGGTATTCTTAATCTCCTGGGGCACAGCGTCCCAGTCGGTCTGTGGGCGTTCGCCGGCGCGCACGTAGTAGTGGATCTCGTCGTAGTTCAGTTCCGCCAGCTCCGGGTTGGCCCACATGCCACTGAGCGGCGTCGGCTTCTGGTTAAAGATCTCCAGCGCCTTCAGCCGGCGCTTGAGCATCCACTCCGGCTCGCCCTTCATACCCGAAAGCTCACGCACGATCTTCTCGTTGAGACCCTTCGGGGCCTTGTAGAGATAGTTCTCTTCGTTGCGGAACCCATACTTGCTATAGTCAAACTGGAGATTGACTGCCTCAGCGACCATGCATGTCCTCCTCGTAGGTGTTGTCTGATGTGAACATCGGGGGAACCGGATTTCCCCAAACGCCTCCCCGGGGGGAGGAGCCCGGTTCCCTCCCGCAGCAGGGGAGAGTTTGGGAGGGCTGCGCCCTCTCAGGGACGAGTACATTCATTCTGGCGTTGTGCGGCGCAGCCGCGCGAGCGTCTGACGCAGAAACCCGGGGGGCGCAACACCTCTGCTCGCCTTGCGGGGGAGCAGGCAGGTGACGCCGCGCCCCGCTTCAGAGAAGCCAGCGCTCCTAGAGTTCGTCGTCAACGTCAACCGATCCAACTCCGTACAGCCCTGCCTTGAGCGCCTTGAGCGAGAGCAGGGCGCACTTCAGGCGGGTGGGGTTCTTGCTGAGCGGGATGCCGATCAGCGCGAGCAAATCATCTTTGCTGAAGGTTTTTGCCGTTTCAACGGCCATACCCTTGATTTCATCGGTGAGCATCGAGGCCGACGCCTGACTGATGGCACACCCTCTGCCACTGAAGCGCACATCGGCGATGACACCGTTCTCGATGAGTAGATCGATACGCACACGATCACCGCAGAGCGGGTTGTACTCCTCATGGCTGATCGTGGCGTGTTCGAGCGTGCCGTAGTTGTGAGGGTAACGGGCGTGCTCCAGGATCTGTTCGCGATAGATATCATCCATACCCACCCCTCAGGCGAACAGGCGCTTTGCCTTCTCCAGGCCCGCAACCAGCCGGTCGATCTCTTCCGCCGTGTTATAGATGTAGAAACTGGCCCTGGTGGTGGCGGGCACATCGAGGTACCGATGGAGCGGCTGGGTGCAGTGATGCCCTGCTCGTACCGCCACGCCCTCGCTGTCGAGCACCGCCGCCACATCGTGGGGATGGACGCCGGCCAGGGTAAAGCTGATCACCCCACCGCGCTGCTCGGTGCCGTGCGGCCCGTGGATCGTCAACCCCGTCACCTCGGTCAGGCGCTCCAGGGCATAGCTCAACAACTCAAACTCATGCCAGCGGATGGCGGTCATCCCCACGCGGTTGAGGAAATCCACCGCTTCCCCCAGGGCAATCGCCTCGGCGATCGCCGGCGTCCCGGCCTCGAAGCGCGCCGGCACATCGGCGTAGGTACTGTGGTCGAGTTCGACGACCTTGATCATCGAGCCGCCGCCGAGGAAGGGCGGCATAGCTTCGAGGATCTCGCGCCGCGCCCACAGCCCGCCGATCCCGGTTGGCCCGCACATCTTATGGCCGCTGAAGACCAGGAAGTCGCACCCCAGTTCCTGCACATTCACCGGCATATGGGGCACACTTTGCGCCCCATCAACCAGCACCTTCGCGCCGACGGCGTGGGCCCGTTCGGCCAGATAGGACACCGGGTTAATCGTGCCCAGCACGTTTGACTGGTGCGTCACTGCCAGCAGACGGGTGCGCTCGGTGAGCTTCGTATCCAGTTCCTCCAGCACCAGCCGGCCCTCGCCATCGAGGCTCAGGTAATCGAGGCCCGCGCCCACCCGTGCGGCGAGCATCTGCCAGGGAACGATATTGGAGTGGTGCTCCATCAGGGTGAGCAGAATGCGGTCACCGGGACGCAGGTTGGCATCGCCCCAGGAGCGAGCCACCAGGTTCACTGCCTCGGTCGCGTTGCGGGTAAAGACCAGTTCGCGCGGCGAGGCGGCGCCGATGAAGCGCGCCACTTTGCCACGGGCGCGCTCGTAGGCAAAGGTGGCCTCTTCGCTGAACTTGTAGACGCCCCGATGCACATTGGCGTTGTAGCGCCGGTAGTAATCTTCGAGGCAGTCAATCACCTGGCGAGGCTTTTGCGACGAAGCCGCGCTGTCGAGGAAGGCCACAAACTTGCCGTTGACCTCCTGCTGGAGGATGGGAAACTCGCGCCGGAGGGCGAGCACATCGAACTGAGAGAGTGTAGACATAGCCAACCTGCTAGCCGGTACGGGCCGGATCTTGCGCCGATGGCATCCCCCATCGGCACACGGGCCTCGGGTCAGAGGGAGGTTCGCGGAAGGGGTTCACCCTCCCCGCGGCCTCCCGGGTTCACCTCAGATCTTCGCCTCAATCGCCGCCTCCAGCTCCGCGCGCAGCACCTCGACCGGGATGGTATCGAGGGCCGGGCCAAAGAAGCCCATAACGATCATCCGCTTGGCCTCAGTCTTGCTGATACCGCGGGACTGCATGTAGAAGAGTTGCTCCTCGTCCACATCACCGCTGGTCGAGGCGTGGCCGCCTTTGAGCACACTGTTGGTATCGATCTTGAGGCCGGGGATCGAGTCGTTGCGAGCGCCGGGGTTGAGGTGGAGGGCGTGCTCCTCAAGCCGCGTGCTGGTGCCGGTCGACTCGCGCTCGATCTTGATCATGCCATCGAAGACCGAATAGCCGGTATCATTGACCACCGTGCGGAACTCCATGTAGCTCTCGGCGTGGTGACCAACGTGGCGCAGCCAGGGCGCGGTGAGCAACTTTTGCGCGTCACCGGCAAAGGTGGCCCCGAGCCAGTTCACCTGCGAGCCATCGCCCTTCAGCGTCGTCTCGGCCTCGATGTGCTGGACCTTCGCGCCAATGGCAACGCTGGTCCACTCCAGGGCGGCGTCGCGATCGAGGATGACCTTCTGCCCGCCGATGTGGTACACCCCGTCGCCCCAACGCTGGATGCTCACGAAGCGCACCCGGCTGCCGGGACCGGCGAAGATCTCGGTGACCGGCGCGGCCAGGGCAGTCGCAGGCTGATCCTCCGAGACAAACTCCTCGATCAGCGTCACCTGGGCATTGTCTTCGACGACCACCAGCGTGCGGGGGAAGGTGGTACGGCTGCCAGTCGGCAGGCCGTAGCGCACCCGGATGGGCGTCTCGGCGGCCACGTTCTTCGGCACATAGAGGAGCACCCCGTGTTGCCACAGGGCAGCGCGCAGGGCGCTGAACTTGTGCTCGAGCGGAGCCACTGCCGTGTCCATGCGTGCCTTGATCAACTCCTCGTGGCTGGCGAGGGCCGCGCCCAGCGGCTTGAGCACCACACCCTGACTGGCGAGACCCTCGTCCCACTCCAGAGTCACCGCGGCCCGGGTCGTGGGCGCCAGTTCCTCCGGCCGCAGGCCGCTCAGGTCAGTGCGGCGCCACTCGGGCGGACCGGCCTGGGCAAAGAAATTCCAGGCCTCACGACGGCGCTCGGTGAGCCAGCCCGGCTCACCAAGCTCCCGGGAGGTGGCGGCAATTGACTCGGCGCTCAGTTCTTTCAGCGTAAGTGCGGTCATATGCAATCTCTGGTCCTTCAACGTATCACGCCGTTCCCGCCAGTTCCTCACGCAGCCAGTCGTAACCCTTCTCTTCCAGTTCCAGAGCCAGTTCGGGACCGCCTTCGCGCACGATCCGCCCATCCATCATCACCGAGACGAACTGGGGCTTGATGTAGTTGAGCAACCGCTGGTAGTGGGTAATGACCAGAACGCCCATGTGCGGACCAGCAAGGCGGTTGACGCCCTCGGCAACAATCCGCAACGCATCAATATCGAGGCCCGAGTCAGTTTCGTCCATAACCGCCATACTCGGCTTGAGCATGGTCATCTGGAGGATTTCCAGGCGCTTCTTCTCACCGCCGCTGAAGCCCTCGTTCAGGTAGCGCCGGGCGAAGCTCTCATCCATTTCGAGGAGCTGCATACCTTCGCGCAGTTGTTTGCGGAACTCGGCCACGGGAATGGCGGTCTCCTTCGGGTCCTTACCTTCCTCGGCGCGGTGGGCGTTGATCGCCGCACGCAGAAAATTGGCGACCGTCACCCCCGGCACCGACACCGGGTACTGAAAGGCCAGGAACAGCCCGAGCTTGCTGCGCTCGTCAGGCTCCAATTCAAGAATGTTCTGGCCCTTGTACCAGATCTCGCCGCCAGTGACCTCATAGCCCGGATGGCCGGCGATCACGCTGGCCAGGGTGCTCTTGCCACTGCCGTTGGGCCCCATAATCGCGTGGATGGTGCCGCCCTGAACGATCAGGTTGACACCCTTGAGAATCTCCTTGTCGCCGATCTGCGCGCGCAAATCCTTGATGACCAGGTCGTTGCTCATGTGCTCCTCTGTTTTGCTGTTGACACTTGCCAGTACGGAAACTACGTGGCGCATCCGCCAGGTCGCTACACACGGCGAACCCGCATTTCTTCACCTGCGGTGAGTCTGTCGAACCGTGCCCCTACCCGCTAGAGCGGCAAGCGACCTCAACTCCACCTGGAGTGTGGGAGAAGGGAGGTTCCCCACGTCCCCCTCCAGCGGGAGGGTTTGGGAGGGCATAGCCCTCTCGGGAAACACCCGTGTTCATCTTGAAAAGTTATCCACCAAACCAACAGGTGAGCGCAGGCGAACTTGCCGGATGCGCCACATTGCGAACATACAGGGTAACGAGTCACCCCTCCTCACGCGCCCCTGCGCTGGCAGGCTCGGAAGGACGCGCGGGGGTGAGGGGAATATCACCACTCTTCAGCACGAAGCGGCAGGTATGGGCGCCCTCGCGAATGGTGCTCTCCAGGGCCAGCTTTTCGCCCAGCGCATACTCGATCATCTGCCGCTCCATCGAGCAGACTTGCGGGTGATCCTGGGCCACATCATAGAAGGGGCAGGCAAAGAGGCGGATGCCATCGCCACCTTCGGCCACCTCGGCAGGCACACCGCGCTGTTCGAGCAGGCGGCGCAGCTCATTGAGGCGCTCGCTCACATCGGTGCCGGCCATGCGATCGGCATACTCATCGGCGAGGCGCCGGCTGACCCGTTCAAGCAACAGCTCGACCTTATCGGCGCCCTCCAGGGCGATCAACTCGCGGAGGAGACCGGTGATCAGGCGATCGTACTGCTTGGGGAAGCGGCTGCGCGCCTCGTCGCTGAGGGTGTAGACCAGGCGCGGGCGGCCCGGGCCGTGACGCTCAGCGCGCACCGATACCAGACCCTCCGCCTGGAGATGGATCAGATGATCGCGCGCGGCAGTTGTGCTGACGCCGAGGAGGGTTGCCAGATCTTTGACCGTAGCTTCCCCGACTCGCTGGAGATGTTGCAGAATCTGTCCGGCTGCGCTGCCGGCGGAGTAGCCGATCACTAGCATAGTCGCAATCCTCCGAACTACTAGCGTGTAGTCTACCAGCGTTTGCGGGTTTTGTCAATAAAAAAGGAAAATACTTGGTTTATTCCCGAGAGGGCTGCAACCTGCCAGAATGAGAGCAGGTTGTGTCCCGGGAGGGCTGCCCACTCCCAAACCCGCCGGAGGGAGGGTCACGGGGAAACCCGGAAGAAAAGGCAGGTACCTCATGCCGCCCAACCCGGTCAAATGACCCGTGAATCCACCCGACGCCCTATGCTACACTCACCCCGTGACGCCCACAGAGCTGCCCCGGCGCAGGGCCGGTTGCCGCGGACCTGCGCCGGGCAATCGCCACCGGGTTGCGCCTGCCCACGGGAGCCCCGGGCGACCCCAACCGCGGTCTGGGCATGGGGAAACCGGGTTTCCCCCACCCTCTGCCCACGGGGTGGCAAGCCCTCCCCACCGGGAGGGTTGGGGAGGGCTGCACCTTCTCAAACATACACCAGTTTTTATCTTGTCGTTATGCGGCGCAGCCGCAGGGATAAGCGGGGTAACACATACACGTGAGGAGGAATCCAGTGAGTACCAGGTGGGAATACAAGGTCGCGTTCGTCGAGCGGTGGGAGCGTGTGTCGGTGGAAGGGCATGAGACGCGCCCGGAGAAGGGCGAGCGTCGAAGCGCATTCGGGCGGCGCTTTCTGAACACTCTCGGCGCGGACGGGTGGGAGCTGAGCGGCGTGCAGCACACGATGCCGGGGCGGGTCTACCTGATCTTCAAGCGGCCGCTGGAGGGGAGCGCCGAACCGGATCTCTCGGTCGCCCGGCACGAGCAGGCGGTGCAGTCGGAGGGCCAGCCGACGCAGCCATTGCAGCCACCCGAAGCGGGGAGCGGGCCACAGGTTGTAACGCTGTAGCTCAGGAGGAGGGCGCCTGGGAGGGCGAGGCCCTCCCAGGCCCGGCCGGGGCTTACGAGCGGCCCTCGTTACGCCGGGGATGAACGCGAGGACCGCGGACGCCAAGCGGACCGGCGCCGCCGCCCTCGGCGGTATGCGCCCTCTCGTTAGTCAGGCTGACGCTGGGTGGTTGCGGGCCATCACTCGGGCCAATCTGGAGCCGGCCGACCTCCTGCATACGCAGTGCTTCAGCCTGCCGCAGCAGATCCGGCGCCGACTCATAGAAAAACTCCAGCGCCTCGCCGTGCCGGTCCACACCGGTATAGTCAACCACGACGTGGCTGCCGCCAGGGATGCCGCCGGAAGCAATCAAATCGGCCAGAGGAGCATCGATCAATTTGAGCAGTTGCTGGCGCAGCGGGCGGGCGCCGAAGCGCGAGTCAAAGCCCTTGTTCAACAAATACTCGCGCGCCTCAGTAGTAACACTGACCTGGACGCCCTGGCGCAGGTACTGCTCATTGCACTCGCGCAGCATCCGGTCGAGCACCTGGCGCAGCACGTCACTCGAAAGCGGCCGGAAGGCGATAATCTCATCAAGGCGATTGATCCACTCGGGCTGAAAGACCTTTTGCAGCGCCTCAAAGCCAATCTGATAGATCTGCTGGCCCGTGGCCTCGACATCGCCGTGGGGTGTGCGAAAGCCAATCGTGCGACGATCGAGATAATCAACCATCTCCTTGGCGCCAACGTTGGTGGTAAAAACGACGATGCTGTTATGGAAGCTCACGCGGCGACCGCCGTTGAGCAGGAGAATCTCGCCGTCCTCCATCACCTGGAGCAGCAGGTTCCACAATTCTGGCTGCCCCTTCTCGATCTCGTCAAAAAGGACCACACTGTTTTCCTGTTCAATAATCTCCGGGTTGAGCAAAGGCTTCTGGTCACGCCCGACGTAACTGGGCGGCGCGCCGACCAGGGCGCTCACCTCGTGGCCCTGGCTGAAGAGCGAACAGTCGATCTTCAAGAACGCCTCGCCGTCGGGGCGAAGCAGTTGCGCCAGGGCGCGCGCCGTAGCCGTCTTGCCCACACCGGTGGGACCGAGGAACAGGAGCGTGGCGCGCGGGCGACGGGTGTTCCCCGCCGAAAAGCCAAAACGCGCTCGGTTCAGGACGCGGATCACGCTCTCAATCGCTCGTTCCTGACCAAAGATCTGGTCGCGCAGGCGGCGCTCCACCAAGTCCAGCGGGTTTGCGTGGCCCCGCACCGCTCGCGTCATACCCCGGTGTTTGTCTGTCATAGAGCCTCTTTGGGTGGCGGGACGCCAGGGTTCTGGCGTTACCCCGGGTTTTCTCCGCCACGATTGTAGCACGCCAGACGTACGACGCTGTAGCCTGGCGTTGGACGCGAGGATAATGCACAGGCATAATTATTCCTGGGAGGGCTGCGCCTTCCCAGACTCTCCCGCGTGCGAGCTATATTCACATTAGGCCCCATTCGCGGGGCGCACAATACCACGATGAAAACAGGTGTGTGTTTGGGAGGGCTGCGCCTTCCCAGACTCTCCCGCGCGCGGGCTATGTTCACATCACGAAAGTCGCCTTCCCTCTCCTAGCGCAAGCGCACCACCGCAGCCACAATCGCAATCACGTTAAACAGGTGCAAGCCGAGCGGCATTCCGAAGAACAACACCCCGATGACCCCCAGCGACGGCGCGCCCGTCAGCACCACAGCCAGACCGCTCAGCATGAACAGGAAGCCCGCGACGTAGCCGATACCCACGGTCAACTGCATGAGTTGGCCGCGTTTACCACGGGTGAAGCGGTCGGTCAGGCGCACCAGCAGATCGCCGGCCACCGGTCCGAGCAGCAAGGCGACCAGCAGGCCGAAGAAACCGATGTTGCCGAGGATCAGGAACGCGAAGGTCGAGACCAGAATGCTGTACACCAGGGTAGTGGCGCCGGCGATCGCACCCTCGACGGCGGAGACCTGGTAATTGACCGGGCGCCGCGCCCGGGCGCACTCGGGGCAGAGTTGACCCACGGCGGCGGGACGGACACAATCGGCGCAGATGGGCCGATCGCAACTGGTACAGCGCAGGCCGGTCTCGCGGTCAGGGTGCAGGTAGCACCCCTGGATGGCCGGGGTAGTCGAGGCAGGAGGGGCGTCGAGCGGCGGCGCGGCAGGCGCCTCAGGAGCCGGGGCGGGCGGTGGCTCGGATGCCCGCACCCCGCCGGGGGCCAGCACTTCGCCAGCGGCGAGGCGCGCTTCGACGTGCTCCAGCACGGCGCGGGCACGTTCGTTGTCGGGGTCGATCTCCAGCGCGCGCAGAAGGTATTCGCGCTTCTCGCGATAGGGGCGCACACTGCCGGCCATACCGATCAGCGCGTCCACCCGGCGTGGATCGCGCTCCAGAGCTGCGCGAAAGCGCTGGCGCGCGGTATAGGTATCTCCAGCGATCAGTGCCGCGTTCCCCTCAGAAATCAGCGCGGCCAGGTCGTCGGTTATTTCGGTCATATCTGTCATAATGTCCCTCCTGAGATCATTATAACAGAGGCCCATGGGGCTGCGCCGCACCCTCCAGGCCTGATAAAGAGATTCTTCCCGGAGGGCGGCGCCCGCCCACATCCTCCCCGCCGGGGCAGGGGAGAGGGGAAACCCGGTTTCCCCGGCTTAAGAGAGTAACCCCAGTTCGACGGCGCGGGCCGCGGCCTGGGTGCGATCGCTGACCTTGAGCTTGGCAAGAATGTGCTCGACGTGGTTCTTAGCCGTGCCGGGGCTTATCCCCAGGCACTGGCCGATCTGCCGATTGGTGCACCCCTGGGCCAGTAAACGCAGGACTTCCCGCTCACGCGGCGTTAGACTGCCCGGGGCGCTGGCAGGCGCTGGCGCAGGCACGGCCCTCAACTGCTGCAAGGCCTGCGCGATCACCGTCTGGGCAAGCAGTGTCTCACCGCGGCCCACCCGGTGGACGGCAGTCAGGAGATCCTCACGCGACGCGTGCTTCAGCACATAGCCCGCGGCGCCGGCCCGCACTGCCTCGATCAGGTATCCGGGATGCGCGTGCAGTGTCACCATCAGCACCTGGATGGAAGGATGGGCCAGTTTCAGGGCCCGGGCCGTGGCCAGGCCATCCATTCCAGGCATGCACACATCGAGCAAGACGATATCGGGCTGCTCCAAGCGGCACAATTCCAGGGCCTGCTCGCCACCACCCGCCTCGCCCACAATGGCGATCCCCGGCTCCGCAGCGAGCAGCGCGCGCAATCCCGCCCGGGCCAGCTCGTGGTCGTCTACGATCAGCACGCGCAGAGGCGGCGCGCACACTGGCGCGAGTGGCGTCGTGAAGGGCATAACGGGGCCTCCGTAGCAAAGTTCTCGTGAATTGCGTCACCAGAAACGCATCGGGGTGAGTATACCCAATCCTGCGAACCAGGCCATAACCGGTACCGGAATGGGGGAAGGGAAGGGGCACGTCTTCTCAACGGGGGGAGACCTCCGGCGCCCTCCCGACGAGACGGGCTAAAGAAGGACGAGCGACTTCGGAGAAGCCGGTTTACTGCGCCCTGCGCAGCACAAAGAAGTAGTACGGCCCGTCCTCGCCGGGCGGGGCTTCGTAGATGCGCCGGAGCAGCGGCTCCCAGAGCAGGTTCGGGGTGCACGGCGGGGCCAGCAGCCACCGCCCGGTGAGCCGACGGGTGAGCAGGGCGGGGGCACCATAGTAGTGACTGAAGTCGAAGAGCTTCAGGGCGGCGCTGCTGAGGTAGGGCCGCCAGGCCAGTACCTCGAAGCCCGCTCGCTCGAAGCGGGTACTCCACTCGGCGGCGCTTAGCGTATTAAAATGGTAAGAGATGCGGTTGAACCAGCGCCCGTAGCGCGACCCATCCAGACCCAACCGGTTCAGTACCCAGGTGCCGAGCAGATCATCGGGGAAGCGGTTGCCTACCACCGAGGCCACGAAGCGCCCGCCGGGCCGCAATACCCGCGCTGTCTCGGCCAGGGTGGCGTCGAGGGGCACGATGTGCTCCAGCACACAATTGGAGATGGCGCTGGCAAAGCTAGCGTCGGGGAAAGGGAGGGCAGCGCCGTTGGCGACGCTCAGCCCGGCGTAGACGCCCCGCGCCCGGGCTTCGCGCGTGTCGGCGAGCAGCGGGTCAATGCCGAAGATGCGTTTGCCGGGGAGAGCAATCTCGACGAAGGTGCCATCACCGCTGCCGATGTCGAGGATCGGCTCCGGCAGATCGGGCGCCAGTTCTGCAAACAACCGCGCCTCGACCGAGCGGATTATGGCCCGATGGATGGGCAACGTCAGCAGGTGGGGCCGCAGGTAGTCGCGCTGGGGTTGTGAGGTAAGCATGGCCTGGTACCATAGA
>JBDNDG010000112.1:0-11962 GCA_046719255.1 Chloroflexaceae bacterium | reverse complement strand
TCGTTGGCGCATTCCCCCCCGCATCCCCGAAGCGTTTGGCCGCATCAGAAAGCCCATCCCAGAACAACTGAAACCCTTTGAAGGGGCGCAACCCCCGGACCCTGCATACCCCACCCCGCTACCCTCTCCCCTGCCAGGGGAGAGGGTAGAATCTGGTGTTGCGTCGCTCCAGCGGAGCTGGTGTATCGCAAAGCCAACGACATACCCTCCTCTCCCGCTTCCCGCTCAGGGTTCAGAGGCAGACAGAACATGCGAGCCAGTACGGCTTGTAGCGCATTGGAACGCCTCCACGCACGGCTCTGGCCCCTCTCCCGCGCGCGGGAGAGGGGAGGGGGTGAGTGCCAACCAGCGCCTCCCCACGCCATCACGCCCCTCGACACCCATACGTTCTGTTCACCCCTGAACCGCTCCGGGAGAGGGTGGCCAGCGGGTAAGGACCAGCAGCGCATCAGGACACCATTCCCCAAAAACCCTACTCTTGAACGGAGGGGCCGGGGGGTACGGTCGAAAGGCCGTGGCACCAGAAACACTACCCCGTTTTGCGACCACCGCAAGGCCGTGCTATCATACGGCGATAGCGCCCGATCACTGCCAAGGAGACCCGTATGGCGCGCACGCCGATCAGCCGCCGGGAGGCCCTGCGAGTGCACTTGCTCGGCCTGCTCACCGCGTTCGAGACCGACGACCTCGAAGCGCGGATCAACGAGCTCCTGGCCGACGTGTTACTCGATGAGGCACCGATTGCCGCGCCTCAACCCCTTGGCATTGACGAGGAAGCCGAGGACCGCCGCGTGGTGATTACCGGCCTGGGTGTGGTCTCCCCCTTCGGCGTCGGCATCAAGCCGTTCTGGGAGGGTCTGGTGGCCGGGCGCAGCGGGATCGGGCGGATTACGCAGTTTGATCCGAGCGCCTACCCCTGCCAGATCGCCGGCGAGGTGCCGAACTTTCAGCCGCACGAGTTTATGGAGGCGCGCGAGGCGCGCCGCATGTCGCGCGCCAGCCAGATGGCGGTGGCCGCGGCGCGTATGGCGGTCGAGGCGGCCGGGCTGCGGATCGATGCCAGTACCTGCGAAGAGATCGGCACCCTCATCGGCTGCGGTACCACGTCGCTGCCCGACGCCGAGCAGGCGGTGGCAACCCTGCTGCGACAGGGCGGGATGAAGATCAGCCCCTTCTTCATCCCGGTGGCCTTGCCGCACATGCCGGCCAGCCAGGTGGCCCTCCAGTTGGGGCTGCGGGGCTACATATCGGCCATCAGCACCGCCTGCGCGGCTGGCACCCAGGCCATCGGCGAAGCTGCGGAGATCATCAAGCGTGGCGATGCCGAGGTGATGCTGGCGGGTGGCGCCGAGGCCCCCATCACCGAGTTGGGCCTGGGCGCGTTCTGCGTGATGCGCGCCCTGAGCACCAGTTACAACACCCTGCCAGCGCGCGCCTCGCGCCCCTTCGACCTCCACCGTGATGGCTTCGTGCCCGGCGAGGGAGCAGCCGTGCTGGTGCTTGAACGCCTCTCCAGCGCCCGCCGTCGCGGCGCGCCCCTGCTGGCCGAAGTGGCCGGCTACGGCGCAACCGCCGATGCCTACCACATCACTGCGCCCGACGCCGAGGGGCTTGGCGCGGCCCGCGCAATGCGCCTGGCCCTCCACCACGCGCACGTCGATCCGCAACAGGTAGATTATATCAATGCCCACGCGACTGCCACCCCGGCCGGCGACCTGGCTGAAACCCGGGCCATTAAGCTCGTCTTCGGCGAGTACGCCTACAGCGTGCCCATCAGCGCGAATAAGTCCATGATCGGCCACCTCACCGGCGCCGCCGGGGCGGTTGAAGCCGCGGCTACGGTGCTGACCATGCGCCATGGACGTATTCCGCCGACGATCAACCTCGATGAACCGGATCCAGAGTGCGACCTGGACTATGTGCCCAACACCAGCCGCGATGCCGATGTGCAGATCGCCCTTTCAAACTCGTTTGGATTCGGCGGTGTGAACGCAGTACTGGTGCTGCGGAGGGTGTAACCGGGATGGTCTGGAACATTACTGGCCACGAGTGGGCCGTCGAGCAACTGCGGGTCAGTATCCGCTCTGGAACCGACGCCCATGCCTACCTCTTCAGCGGCCCGCCCGGGCTGGGCAAGCGCCTGCTGGCGTTGCGAATGGCCCAGGCCCTCAATTGCGAACACGGGACCGGTGACCCGTGCCTGGCCTGCCGCGGCTGCCGGCGCATCGAGCGCGGCAACCACCCCGATGTGCGGGTCGCGAGTATGGAAACGCAGGCCGCCGCAGGCAAAGCCGAGGAGGCCTCCCGCCAGAAGGAACTCAAGATCGCCACGATCCGCGAATGGCAGCGTGATGTCAATCTGCGCCCGTATGAGGGGCAACGCCGCGTCTTCATCCTCCACAACGCCGAGCGACTCAGCGAAGAAGCCGCTAACGCGATGCTCAAAACTCTCGAAGAGCCCCCGCCCTACGCCACGCTGATCCTGGTGGCCGATAGCACCGATCTGCTGCCCACCATCGTCTCCCGCTGCCGGGCTTTGCGCCTGCGCCCCCTCCCTCGGCGTCAGGTGGTCACGGCGCTCGTGGATCGGGGTGCCGACCCCGAAACCGCGGCGCTGCTCGCCGCCTGGAGCGGCGGACGTATCGGCCAGGCGCTGCAGTTGCTCGAGACGCCCGAGGCGATCGCCCGTCGCGATGAACAGCTTGCCGCCCTGCTCGCCATCCACGAACAGGGGCGCAGCGAGGGCTTGCGCTGGGCCGAACTCCGGGCCCGAGAGTACCGCAGCGGCGAACAGGAGACCGTGTTCGCCTGGCTGGAGCTATGGCAAAGCTGGTGGCGCGATGTGCTGCTCGTCGCTGCGGGCAGCCCCGAAGGGGTTATGCATATTGACCGCCAGACCGACCTCGAACGCCTCGTCCAGCGTCACACCCTCCCCCAGATCTACGCCTTCGTCGCCCGGCTTGACCAGGCCGCCCGGTACCTGCGCGACAACGCTAATCCCAACCTGGTGCTCGAAAACCTGGCCCTGCACGCGCCAGCGCGCGGCTGAGCGCGCACGTTCACAGGGAGGACATACCCTCGCCGTAGCTTCTGCGCAGAAGTCTCTGATCGCCCGGCCACCCGGCGGTCGCGCGGCTTCAGCCGCCGGGCGAGGGGCGGAGCAACGTTCATAGCACACACCTCTCCTCGCCCTCTTGAAGCCTGTGTTACACTGCTCACGGGAACAGGATTGATGAAGGGTAGAGAAAACCGTGAGTCAATTCGACTACATCATTACCGGCGGTGGGGCAGCCGGCTTGAGCCTTGCGTACCATCTCGACCAGGCGGGGTTGCGCGACCGGCGGGTGCTGGTGATTGAACAGGACGCCAAACAGCGCAACGACCGCACCTGGTGCTTCTGGGAGGTCGGGACGGGACCGTTCGAGCCGCTGGTGGCCCGGAGCTGGAAACAGCTCTGGTTCCACGGCGGGCGCTACTCGGAACGCATCACCATCGAGCCCTACCACTACAAGATGATCCAGGGCGGTGACTTCTACCGCTTTATGCACGACTGGATGGCGACCCGGCCCAACATCACCCGCCTGCAAGGCCGGGTCGAACAGATCGCAGAGGTCCCCGGCGGGGTCGCGGTGCAGGTGGATGGGCAGGAGTTCCGCGGTAACTGGGCCTTCAATAGTATCTACCGCCCGGCGCCCCGCCCACCCGGCCATACCTACTGGCTGCAACACTTCAAGGGCTGGGTGATCACCACATCACACCCGGTCTTTGATCCTGGCGCGGCAACCTTTATGGACTTCCGGGTCGAACAGCAGAATGACGTGCGTTTTGTCTACGTCCTGCCTTATGATGAGCGGACGGCGCTGGTTGAGTACACGCTCTTCTCGCCGGAGCTGGTGCCGCAGGAGGTCTACGATACAGGGCTGAAGCGTTACATCAGCCAGCAACTGGGGGTTGAGAGTTACGCGATCCAGCACGTCGAATACGGCGTTATCCCGATGACCGACATCCCCTTCCAGCGCCGGCCCAGCCCGCACGTGATGAACATCGGCACAGCCGGTGGTATGACCAAGGCCTCGACCGGCTACACCTTTCAGCGCATCCAGCGACAATCGGCGCAGATCGCCGCCAGCCTGCGCCATACCGGCCAGCCGTTCTACCCCGAGCCACCCCTCAGCCGGCACGCCTGGATGGATAGTGTGCTGCTCCACGTGCTCGACCAGGGCCTGGAGCAGGGGTGCATCTTCTTCGAGCAATTGTTTAGCCGCAATGCGCCGCAACGGGTCCTCCGCTTCCTGGACGAAGAGACGACGCTGCTCGAGGAGTTCGCCCTGATGGCCACGGTCAATGTGTTTGCTTTTCTGTGCGCCTCGTGGAACGTTGCTCGCCGCCGCGCCGGGGGTAAGCTGGCGAGTATGCTGGCCGCCTCGCGCATGTAGTGCCGGTAGAGCGGGCCGCCACGCGCCTTTTTAGCGGACGGATCTCTCCCCGCGGATGTTCACGGGTAGATTTTTTTGGGCCACGGCCCTCCACCTCACCCCTCTCCCCCCTCTCCGCCAGGCGGAGAGGGGGGAGAGGGCGTTGGGATGTCACATGTGAACGCCCCCGATCAGGGAGAGGGGGCTGGGGGTGAGGGCGCGCGGCAGCGATGGCTTCCTGATGCGCTCAGCAAAAAACGCTATCCCTGAGAGGGGTTCCTGGTTCAAAGGGTGTCGCCACACCGTCGCGTGCACAGCATCTGAGGGCCATGAAGCCCGTCCTCATGCGGCGTATGTGTCGGCGCGCATCCATAGAATGATCGCGCTCTCGCATTCGTTTATTCGTTTCCCATTCGTTGACCCATCTTCTCGCCCTTCATCCCCGGGGCGTCTTGTTGCATCAGGAAGGCTTTCTCAGAGCAGGTGAAACATTGGTAGCGCGAAGAAGTCCTGGGACGACCTTGGAGCGAGGGCGAGACGCCCTCGCGGGTGTCCGCTGGCGAGGCGCCCCGCTCCCCGGGGGCTTTTTCGCGCTACCAACCCTTTGAAGGAGTT
Organism: Chloroflexaceae bacterium; assembly: GCA_046719255.1. Classification (GTDB taxonomy): domain Bacteria; phylum Chloroflexota; class Chloroflexia; order Chloroflexales; family Chloroflexaceae; genus JACAEO01. The sequence continues at coordinate 6,932 of JBDNDG010000112.1, read as the reverse complement.
CCTGGTGCGTCGGTAGCCGTATGCGCGCGGCCCGCCGTAACGCGCCGGGTGCGCGCATATCCCCTCATCGCCGCCACCCTGTAGCCGTATGCGCGCGGCCCGCCGTAACACGCCCTTCGATACCACCTGCAGCCTGCTCAGGGCGCGTCACGGGGCTATCTCCATCCTTCGATACGCGCCTCCGCTCCGCTCAGGGCGGGCTCCTACGCTCCTCAGGGCACAGATTATGCGCTACGCCCGGTTTCCAATCGCGAATCCGCAATCGCGCCGCGGGCCTCAGCACTCGGTGTACCCGCAGGTGTAACACTTGCGGCAGCCCTCCTCATAGAGCAGCGTCGCGTTCTGGCAGTCGGGGCAGATCTCCCCGGTGACGACGACCTCGGCGCGGGTGGTAAGCTCGATGTGCGAGGCCACGTCTTGCCCGTGGTGGCCGTTGGTAGCCTCTCTGGCGCCGCCTACCCCTGGCTTCAGCGGCTTGGCACTGTAGGGCTGCTCGTTGTACACGTAGTGGTCCTGCAAGAGCTTGCCGATGGCATCGGGCACCGAACGTACCCGGTCGGGGCCGAAGCCCGCGGAGCGCGCCCCACCGATGCCGCGCAGTTGTTCGGCCAGCAGCTTCACCGGTACGCCGCAGCGAAGCGAGAGCGACAGCAGGCGCCCGATCGCCTCGGTGAAGGCCATCACATCGCTCCCGGCGCGCCCGATAATCGCGAAGACCTCGAAGGGCTGGCCGTCAAGTTCGGTCACGAACAGCCGCAGCTTACCCAGGGGCGTCACCACCGGGTAGGAGTGGCTCGGCAATCCCTCGGCGGGCACATTGCGCGGCTCCAGCGCGAGCGGCGCAGCGGGTGGTTGGGCCGGCGCGGCGGGTGGGGCAGGCGCGGTCGGCTCCGCCGCGGCGGGCATGGGCGCTGCGGCGGCAGGTTGCTGCCCCGAAGCGGCGGTGGAGCCGGTCGAGAGCACCTGGTTCGCCCGCGAGCCGTCACGGTAGACGGTGATGCCCTTGCAGCCCAGATTGAAGGCCAGTTCGTAGGCCTCGCGCACCTGCTCGGGCGTGGCTTCGTGGGGGAAGTTGATCGTGTTGTGGGAAATGATCCCGTTGACCACGTACTCGTGCGCTTGCTCGACCTCGATGTCGTAGAGATCGACCAGACCGGCATCCTCGATCACCGTCACCCTGTAGGCAAGCACATCAATCGGCCAGCCCATGCGCTCGGCCGTGCTCCGCGCGCACCAGGCCTGGCCCCGGTCGCGCATGGCCTGTACGGCGGCGAAGGCAGGGTGATCGGCAGGGATTGACGCGCCGGCCCGGTCACCAACGAACACCAGGTACTCCGCCTCAGCCGGCTGCGGCGCGTTCTTGTGGCGCTCCACGCAGCGGATCAGCCCCTGCAGCGCGTTCGAGACGGTCACGGTATGGATCGAGCCATGCCCCGCAACTGCCCGGCACGCCTGCTGCACCAGCGGCAACCCGAAACTGCGGCACAGCTCGGCAACCTCGTAGGCCAGACGCTCCGACGCGCCAGCGTACACGTGGAGCATGCCCGTACGCGGATCGAGGGAACCAGCCAGCGACAGACCGGCGAGGAACGCCAGCTTCTCCTCGGCGCTACCGACCAGAATCTGGTCGGGGACGCGCCGATGGTTCGCTCCCTTGCCGATCAGGCTCTCGACACGACGCGCCAGATCCCGCGCAATCAGGTAGCGCACCCGCGCGCCCCGCTCCTCGAGCACCTGCGGCGCAACGCCGAACAGGCGCGTGACCACCTCGTTGAAGGTCTGCTCGACCTCCTCGCTGGCGCAGGTGAGACCAATGAAACCAGTCGTCTCGACCGTGTGGCCATCGGCGGCCAGCATGCCCAGGAACAGCGCGACATCGGGGCCCATGCGCTCGGGAAGGCCAGCGGCGCCAGGCCTCACCGGCCCTTCGATGGGCGCACCGCCGGGACCGTGTGACGCGACAAGGCGCCCGAGCACCACATCGCCAATCTTCAATTCCGACATCACCTGCCAGCCGTTGGGCGTCAGGACCCGGTGGGAGCCGGTCGCCCCTGTAAGCGAAGCGCCGTTGTCCAGAGTGATCCTGACCGCGGGTTTGTAGCCGGCGCGGTAGTGCTGGGTGATACGGTAGCCCTGGGCCGTGCGCGTCGCGCCGTCGAGGGGCGTGAACGTATCGGCCTCGACCGTCTCCGCAAACTCCTCGACGCGAATCAGCCCCCGCGAGGTGGGGATCAGCGTGCCCGCGGCAATGCACTTCGAGATGGCGCTGTCAGTATGTTCCTGGAACGCCGCCTGCATCCGCACGTGCCACTCGGGGCTAATATCGTGGGCCGTGACCCAGACCCGCTGCACCTCGGCGGGCACCTCGGGGTGATGGATATGGCCAGTATCGGCAATCCGCTCCATCAGCGCCTCGCTGTACCAGCCCTCGCGCTGAGCCTGGGCCACAAAGTCCTGGTTGATGTCGAGCATGCGCGCTTCGGCCTGATAGCGCCAGAAAGCGATGGCGAAGAGCGGCTCAATGCCCGACGAACAACCGGCGATGATGCTGATCGTCCCGGTAGGAGCGACGGTGGTGATATTGCAGTTACGCAGGCGCCGCTCGGGGCGAATACGGCTGCCATCGCGGCGCCGGGCACAGGTGGCGTCGGGCCCCCAGATCGAACGCTCCCACTCAGGGAAGACGCCTCGCTCGGCGGCGAGTTGCTCCGAAGCCACCCGGGCCTCTTCGTCAACAAAGCGCATGACGTCGCGCCCCAATTCGATCGCCTCGGTCGAGTTGTACGGCACGCCAAGCCGGACGAGCATGTCGGCCCAGCCCATCACTCCCAGCCCGATGCGACGGATGCGGTGGCTCACTTCGGCGATCTGCGGCAACGGGTAGTGGTTCGCATCCACCACATCATCGAGAAAGCGGGTACTTTGATGAACGACCGCGCGCAGCGCTTCCCAGTCAATCGTGCGCTGGGCGGTCACAAACTTGCCCAGGTTGATCGAGCCGAGGTTGCAGACGTCGTAGGCGAGCAGCGGCTGTTCACCGCAGGGGTTTGTGGCCTCGTAGCTCCCCATGTGCGGCACAGGGTTGTACTCGTTGGCCCGGTCAATGAAGAACAACCCCGGCTCGCCGGTGGCATGGGCGCACTGCACGATCAGGTCGAAGACCATACGCGCGCGCAGGCGGGTCGGCTGGCCCGGTGGCACCAGCAGTTCGCCCGTGAGCGGGTGCTTCAGCCCCTCGCGAGAGGCGATATGCACCTGGCCGGTGCGCGGATTGATCAGGTCATACTCCGCGTCGTTCTCTACCGCGTCCATGAAAGCGTCGGTGATCGCGACACTAATATTGAAATTGGTGATCCTGGTAATATCGAGTTTGCATGTGATGAAACTCAGGATATCCGGATGATCACAGCGCAAGATGCCCATATTGGCGCCACGCCGGCCTGTTACGCCGCTCGCGCGGGGCCAGGTCATTTCTGCCTGGCTCTCGCCCTTTCGGTGCGAGGTCGGACTCTCTCATCAGCGCCCATCGAAGCCGGCCAGGTTACGCGCTCACAGGCGCCGCTGCGCGCCTGCCCTGACCCAACGCCAAATCCTTCGACGGGCGCTGTCTCGCGCCACCCGGCGTGATTGCTCCTCGCCGGGCCCTACTGGCCTGTCCGACGCTCGCCACTGCCGGCCTGTCCATTGCTGGAAGCGGCTCGGACGAGGCGTCCTGACAAGCGTTCGGTAGTCTCTGAACCTTCCTCTGGGTCACCCCAGAGGCTTGGCTGCTGATGACCCAATCTCTCTACTTTTCAGGCCATCACGCCTGCCGTTGCCGGCTACGTTGTGGCAAGAGAGCTCTCAGGGCGTCCCAGCAATTCGCGAGATTTTACACGCGCCGTAGTCTACGACTCACGCGTGCCACCTTGCTTGATCGCCTCGGTGGAATAATTGTAGACCTCCATAAAGCTTACCGGGCCGGAGGCCACACCCATGGTTGAGCGCACCACATCGTTGCGCGGGCGCAGGTTGCTGAAGGCAAAGCCGGTGCCACCTCCTGACTGGTGGACCAGGGCGGCGTGCTTCATCGTATCGTAGATGCTTTCGAGGCTGTCGTAGACGGGGAGCACAAAGCAGGCCGAAAGCATCCCCAACGGCCGCCCGGCGTTCATCAGCGTCGGGCTGTTGGGCTCAAAGAGGCCCTGGGTCATGAGATGGTAAAATGTGTCTGACCAGCGTGCCACCTGTTCGTCGCTGGCGCCGTAGCGTTGCTCCACCGCGGCAATGGTATCGGCGACACGGCGAAACATCGTCTCCGGCGTTTCGACCACGTTGCCCTGCTCGTCGCGGATGAGATAACGTTTCTTGAGCACGGTCCTGGCGATCTCGGTGAGCGCCGCTGGCGCGGCAGCGGTTGATCGGGCCATTGGGCGTTGCTCCTTTCGGGATCTAATTACGAGGGCGCCACGCAGGCGCAAAGGTCACGACGTTTCGGAAGGGGCCTGGAGAGGAGCGCCCTTCCGGCAACCTGTCGTTGGGCGGGAGCAGAACCGGGGGGCCTTGCAGCGGTAGCGGGTTGGCCCCGCTCCCCTTGCCCTCCACCCCCTTCTTCACAAGCAGAGGCGCCGGATCGCAGCAGCATCAGATGTGCGCCGCTCTACCCCTTCGAGTCGCCCCCCGCCTGGCACCGTGTAAAACCCTCTCCTTCGGGTATAGCAGCAAAAACCCTCCCGGCATCCTCGCTCAGGCAGGCTTGCTTACTACATATAGAAAAGATGCTTATGTTGACCACTAGATGTTGGTTTGAATGCGACGGGCAGCACTATATCACGGACATGCCGCCATGTCAAACGGGCAATAATTGTTGACATTCTGTGGACAAGATGCGGAGAAGGGTGATTCCGAGGAGACGTGGCGCGGGCTGCGCCCGCCCGAACCCTCCCCGCCAGCACCCTCAGGGGTAGCGTGTTTTGCGGAGCGCATCAGGAGCCATGGCCGAGCCCTCACCCGCAGCGGGAGCGGGGAGCCGGGAGGGTGAGGAGGAGAAGCCCTGACCCGGAAAACCTGCCCGTGAAAGCCCCCCGTTCCTCCCTTTGTAATATAATGAAGCCAGTGGCCGGCGAGCTGGATCACACTAGCGCCCGCAGGAGGAGACAATCCGGTGGTAACGGGGTTGCTCAAACGGTTTTCGACCATTCGCTGGAAGCTCACCGGCGCCTTTCTGGCCGTCTCCCTGCTCCTGGCCCTGACGATGATCGCCGTCTTCGTCGCCGGGCTGGTGTACATCTTCAACGCCCCCTTCATTCCCCAGGCCACCGCCCGGTCGGCCCGCGATCTGGCCCACCTGGTGAGCGAAGAACTCGCCGATCCTCACGGCGATCTCGACCAGTTGATCGCCCAGCTCAAGCGCTTCTCTCAATCCTCACGGGGCAGCCCGACAAACGCGCCAGGCAGCATCGACGACGAGCCAGTCGAGCCCGAAAATCCGCAGCTCACCGACGAGTTGCTGATCACCTTGCTGGATACCCAGAGCCGGGTGATGACCACTACCCATCCGCAGAATCATGTGCCCGGACAGCCGCTGGATGAGCCTGAGCCTGCCAATGAACTGGTGCTGCGCGCGATGAGCGGCATCACCGATACGCAGCAACTGGCCGCGTGGAGCCGGCCCAACCACCAGCCCATTGCCACCGCGCCCGTCTTCGGACCCGATGGGTCCGTGGCGGGCGTTCTGTACCTGCAGGTGCTCTCCTTCCCCGCCATCGGTCCGCTCCTGGCCAGTCTGACGCCGTTTCTGGTGAGTTTTTTCGTGCCCTGGCTACTGATCAGCGGTGGCATCGGGATGCTCTACTCCTGGATGGTCGGGCGCGGGTTCGCCCGCCGCATCATCCGGCTCACCGAGGCCAGCATCGATCTCTCCGACGGCGATCTGAGCCGGCGCATCGAGGACCCTTCGGGCGATGAGATCGGCCAGCTCGGGCGGCAGTTCAACGCCATGGCCGATCAGCTCTCCGAGAGCCTGCGCTCCTTGCGGCTCCTGGCCGACCGGAACGCTCAACTGGCCGAACAGGCTGCCCAACTCGCCGCCCTCGACGAACGCAATCGCCTGGCGCGCGAGTTGCACGACAGTGTCAGCCAGGAACTCTTCAGTCTGACCATGCTCGCTGCTGCCGCCCGTCGCACTCTTCCGACCCGACCCGATCTGACGGCCGATCGCCTGGTCGAGATCGAAGAGTCGGCCCGGCGCGCCCTCGAGGAGACGCGCAGCCTCATCTTCGCCCTGCGTCCGGCCGCCCTCGACGGGCGCGGTCTGGCTCCGGCCCTGCGCGACCTGATGGCCGCCCTCCACGAGCGCCAGGGTCTCAGCATCAACCTGCGGATCACCGGCGAGCGCCCCCTGCCCCTGGAACACGAGCAGGCCCTTTTTCGCATTGTGCAGGAGGCCCTGGCCAATGTGGCCCGCCACAGCGGCGTGCGCGAGGCCCGTGTCGCCCTCCAGTACAATGATGATGTGGTGACCCTCGAGGTGCGCGATAACGGGCGCGGCTTCGATCCTACGGCCGCGCGTAATCCCCGCGCTATTGGCCTGCACAGTATGGCCGAACGCGCCGAGGCCCTCGGCGGACGAATCACCATCCGCAGCGCACCCGGTCAGGGCACGACCATTTCTGTATCCCTGCCCACCCGCCGCGAAGGCTTTCGCGATGGCGCCACTACTGCCGAGAAGCCCGCTACCCTTCCGTTGGAGAAGTCGGTATGAGCCATGAACCCATCCGCATTGTCTTGATCGACGATCACGCCATCGTCCGCAAGGGGCTGCGAGCTTTCCTCGACACCTACCCCGAAATCGAGGTCGTCGGCGAGGCCAGCGGCGGCGCCGAGGGGGTCGCCCTGGTCACCCGGGTGCTGCCCGATGTGGCGTTGATGGACCTGGTGATGCCCGAGATTTC
>JBDNDG010000111.1:0-11967 GCA_046719255.1 Chloroflexaceae bacterium | reverse complement strand
CCGCGCCAACCCTCCCCACAGGGAGGGGCGTGGGGAAACCCGGTTTCCCCATACGTTCACGTCAGGTTAGTAGAGGGGAATCGCAATGTCGCTGCTCAAACGAATCGGCGCTACTCCTGGCGAGGCCGCAGCGACGCCAGCGGCGCGGCCGGGGGGAAGCATCGGGGCGCCGCGGACGCCCGCAGCCCGTGAAGATGACACCTTCAATGAGATCAAGCTGCGGGTGCAGAATCGGCTGATCAACGAACTTGACCCCAAGCTCGATCTCTCGAACAAGGCCAGGGTGCGCAGACAGGTTGAAGAGGCCTTCCAGGCCATCCTCGACGGCGAGAGCATCGTGCTGACGCGGAGCGAACGGCAGCGCATGTTCGAGAGTATCGAGGCGGATATCATCGGCCTTGGGCCACTCGAACAACTGCTGGCCGACTCGGAGATCAGCGAAATCATGGTCAATGGCCCCAAACAGATCTACATCGAAAAACGGGGCAAGTTGATCAAAACCGATGTCACCTTCAGCAACGACGAGCACGTGCTGCGGATCATCGATCGCATCGTGGCGCCACTGGGCCGGCGCGTGGATGAGTCATCGCCGATGGTTGACGCGCGCCTGCCCGATGGCTCGCGCGTTAACGCGATTATTCGCCCGCTGGCGCTGAACGGCCCGACGATCACCATCCGCAAGTTCCGCAAGGACAAACTCACCATCCGCGACCTGGTGAACTTTGGCTCGATGAGTCAGGATATGGCCGACTTCCTGGGCGCCTGTGTCAAGGCGCGCACCAACATCGTGGTTTCGGGCGGCACCGGTTCGGGAAAGACGACGTTGCTGAACGTGCTGTCGAACTTCATCCCCGAAGATGAACGCATCATCACGGTGGAGAACGCCGCCGAGTTGCAACTCCAGCAGGACCACGTCGTCAGCCTGGAATCGCGTCCGCCGAACGTGGAAGGTCGTGGCGAGGTGACCATCCGTGACCTGGTGATCAACAGCCTGCGTATGCGCCCGGAGCGGATCATCGTTGGCGAGTGTCGCGGTGGCGAGACCCTTGATATGCTTCAGGCTATGAACACCGGTCACGACGGCTCGATGACCACCATTCACGCCAACTCACCCCGGGATGCGGTGGGACGTATCGAGACCATGTGTCTGATGGCGGGGATGGATCTGCCCGCACGGGCCATCCGCGAACAGATCGCTTCGGCGGTGCAACTCTTTGTGCAGCAGTCGCGCCTGAAAGATGGCTCGCGCAAGGTGACGCAGATCACCGAGGTGTCGGGTATGGAAGGCGATGTGGTGGTGATGCAGGACATCTTCGTCTTTGAGCAGACGGGGATTGACGAGCGCGGCAAGATCGTCGGCCAGTTGCGGCCCACGGGGGTGCGGCCGAAGTTCATCGAGAAGTTTGAGACCCTGAACATCTTCCTGCCGCCAAACATCTTTGGTTCGGGGGATCGCTTCAGTTTCTAGGACAGGGCACACCCCGGGAATGCGCAGCGCTTCTCCCGGGAGGGCGGCGCTCTCCCAGTCCCTCCTCAGGAAGGGGCGTGGGGAAACCCGGTTTCCCCATCTGGTCACGTACGTAGCAGGCAAGGAACAGGGAACTATGGATCGCATGCTCTCGCCTGAAATGCTGCCGATCTTCCTGGGGTTCGGTGGGCTACTGCTGCTGCTGATCGTCTTGCTGATCTGGCAGTTACGCAGCCAGGGCAGCCAGGATGTGTCCGCACGGCTCTCGGAGTTTGTCGGCCCGAGCGGCCCGCAACCGGTGGCCAATCCGCGCCAGGCGCTGGAGCGCATTGATCGCGTGGTGGTGCAGAGCAAGCGCGGGGGCAACATTCAGCGCGACCTGGCACGGGCAGATGTGAAGCTGACCGTTGCCGAGTTTATCATTATCAAGATTCTCTGCGCGCTCATCGGAGCGGGGTTCGGGGTCTTTGTCGGGCGGGCCAGTCCGGCGGCGATGTTCGCCAGTGGCCTGGCGGGGGCAGTGGTGTTCTCCTTTCTGCCCAATCTCTACCTGACCATCCAGGCCCGCCGGCGCGTCAAGGCGTTCAACAACCAGCTTGGCGATACGATCACGATGATGGCCAATGCGCTGCGCGGTGGCTACAGCTTTTTACAGACGCTGGACATGGTCGCGAAAGAGGCGCCAGCGCCGATGTCGTCGGAGTTTCGCCGGGTGGTACAGGAGGTGGGCCTGGGGCGCAGCACCGAAGACGCGCTGCAGAACTTGCTCCGGCGCATGCCCTCCGATGATCTGGAACTCCTGATCACCGCCGTGAACATCCAGATGGAAGTTGGTGGTAATCTGGCGCAGATCCTCGACACCATCGGCCATACCATTCGCGAGCGTGTGCGCATTAAAGGCGAGATCCAGACGCTGACGGCACAGGGGCGCATCTCGGCGTGGGTGATTACCGGCCTGCCGGTGGGTCTGGCGATCTTTATCTCGATGGTCAACCCGGGCTACATGGCGCCGATCTTTACCCTGGGTATGCCGCCTGAGGCCTGGTGCTGCCTGCCGGTAACCGCAGGGGTGATGATCGTCATTGGTTACTTCGCAATTATGAAGATTATTGATATTGATGTGTAGGATGCGCTGGCCACGCGGAGAGATTCGGAAGCCCGGAGTTCCCGTCTTTCCGCCCGGGGGCGGCGTCAGCGGCATAGCCGCATCGGGGTCTAACGCTCACAGCGAGGAGGAGCGATGGCAACGCTGGTAATGGTTGGGTTCCTGCTGCTCGGGGTGGGCTTGATCGGCGTAAGCCTGGTACGGCTGCGCCAGCCCGACGTGGTTGGCGAACGACTGAACCAGTACACCGAGCGGGCGATGACCCTGGAGGAGCTCGAGCTACAGCAGCCGTTCCACGAGCGCGTGATCATTCCGGCAATGAAGAGCATCCTCGCGACGCTCGGCAAGTATGGCCCGAAACAGAGCGCCGAACGGTTGCGGCTCAATCTGCAGATGGCCGGCAATCCGGGCGGGATCACGCCGGCGATGTTCGTGGGTCTGCGAGTGGTGCTGGCCCTGGTGCTGGGCGTAATCATCAGTGTACTGACCTTGCGCACGATGGCCCTGCCGCAGGCCCTGCTGTACAGCGCAGTGGGTTTCGCGCTGGGCTACATGCTGCCGGTGATGTGGCTGGGTCGCCGCATCACCGCGCGGAAGAAGGCCATTACCAAGGCCCTGCCCGACGCGCTTGATCTGTTGTGCATCAGCGTGGAAGCCGGCCTGGCCTTCGACCTGGCACTGCAACGGGTGGCCGATAAATGGGACGATGAACTCTCGCGGGAGTTCAAGCGGGTGCTCACCGATATGCGGCTCGGGCGCACCCGGCGCGAGGCGCTGAAGGATCTCGCCGACCGCACCGGGGTAGACGATGTGCAGACCTTTACCGCCGCGGTGATCCAGGCGGATCAACTGGGCGTTTCGATGTCGAAAATCCTGCGCATCCAGAGCGATCAGATGCGGGTGCGGCGCCGGCAGCGGGCGGAAGAGCTGGCCCAGCAGGCCCCGATCAAGATGCTCTTCCCGATGGTGTTCCTGATCTTTCCGGCGCTGTTTGTGGTGATCCTGGGGCCGGCGGTGCCGCGGATCATCTCGAGCTTCAGCGGTCTGTAGCAGAGCTGCACCCGCCCCCACCCTCCGCACAGGGGGGAGTGTGGGGAACACCCGATCTTCCCGGGTTCATATCAGCCTGAGACGCGACGACACCGCGCCTCTACGCCCACATGTTCCCCACAGGGAGGAGCGCGGTTCGAAGAGCTTACCGCAGGTGGGGAAGCCGGGTTGCCCCATTCCCTAACCGCTGCCGGGGTCGCCTGGCACCCCCGTGGGTAGGAGCATAGGGAAACCAGGTTTCCCTACCCTCCAACCAGTTCTGGGGGCGCTTGACACCATGGTGGGCAGGGGATGGGGAACCCTGGTTTCCCCGATGTTCATAGCAGGCCAGGTTATGACGCTGGTGAGTGTACGAAACCTGACGCGCGAGCAGGTGCTGGCCGACCGCTGTGAGGTGGCTCGCAGCTTTCTGGCGCGCGGGCGGGGCCTGATCGGACGCGGCGCGCTCGCTGCGGGCGAAGGATTGCTGATTGTCCCGTGTTCGAGTGTGCATAGTTTTTTCATGCGCTTTCCGATCGACGTGGTTTTTGTCGATCGGCATGATCGGGTCGTGGGCCTCAGCGAGGCTATGCCGCCGAACCGGCCCTATGCCGGCGCCTGGAGCGCGCGGTACGTGGTGGAGCTGCCGAGCGGCACCATCGCCGCGACTGGAACCCGGGTGGGGGACGTATTGCGCGTGGAGGAGGCGCACACGCGGCCTTGATCTGCGGTATCATGCAGGTGTGGCAGCGCGGCCGACGCCGCGCCGCCACGGGCGATGAAGAGCCAGTTTGCCAAGGAGCGCTCCTGCATGCATATTCTCGTCACCAACGACGATGGGATCGATAGTCCGGGTCTCTGGGCGCTTGCCGGCGCTCTGCGCGAGGCGGGGTTGGGCACGGTCACCGTGGTGGCCCCGGAGGAAGAGCAGAGCGGCATGAGCATGGCCCTGCCCCCGCCGCGCCGGGATCTGACCCTGCGCCCCGTTCCGCCCCCCGATCCGGTCCACGCCGGCATTCCAGCTTACGCCTTCAGCGGCACGCCGGTGGGGTGCGTGCTGGCCGGGATGCTGGCCAGGCTCGGCCCACGCCCTGAGGTGGTCGTTTCAGGGGTTAACCGCGGGCTCAACAGCGGCACCAATGTGCTGTTGAGCGGCACGGTCGGCGCAGCAATGCTCGCGGCACTCTGGGGCTTGCCGGCAATGGCCGTGTCACAGATGTTTGTGGGTGATGCGCCGATGCCCTGGGGCACGGCCACGTGGGCGGCAGTGAAGAGCTTTCCGCTGCTGGAACGCCTGCGCGGGCGCGGTCCGGTGGTGCTCAACGTCAATGCCCCGCACCTGCACGACATCGCCGACGTGCGCGGCTTTCGGCAGACCCATCTCTCCGATTTCTTCTATGGCAATGTCGTGGATATGGAACTGGAGCCTGACCCGGCTGATGGCGATGGCCGGCGACGGCTGCTGATCCGCTTCGCACGTGACCGGGTCCCTCATTTCCCCGAACATACCGACGATGGCGCGGTCCGCTCGGGGTATGTGTCTCTCTCCGTGCTCACCCCCATGGGAACTGCGGCCGACCTCGACCTCAGCGCGGCAATTGCCCAGCTCTAACGTGAACATAGCCCGCGCGCGGGAGGGTTTGGGAGGGCTGCGCCCTCCCAAGAATAGCTATTTTCATTCCGACGTTGTGCGGGGCAGCCGCGTGGGCGGCTGACGTGAACGAATAGGGAAATCGGATTGCTCCATCCCCCCTCCCTGCGGGGAGAGCCAAGGAGAGCTGCGCCCTCCCAGGAACCAACCCGCTGGTGGGGAGGGTTCGGGGCGTTCGGCCCGCTCCCGGCCTCCCCGCCGGGGTCCTGGAATGCAACCCGGCGGAGTATGATGAGAAGACGAGGACTGAGTAGCGATCGTCAGAGGAACGAGGTAGGCGCGTGAGCACTATTGATATGGCTGAAGTGCGGGCGTGGGTGCGCGAAGGGGGGCTCCACGCCCGTCGCTACTTTAACAATGTGGAGGTGCAGCGCAAGGCCGACCGGAGTTGGGTGACCCGGGCCGATCTGGAGGTTGAGCAGTTGCTGCGCGAGCGGATCGTGGCCCGCTACCCGGACCATGGTATCATCGGCGAGGAGCAGGGGGTCGGGGCGATCGATCGCGAGTTTGTGTGGTGCCTGGACCCGATTGACGGCACTGGCTCGTTTGTGGCGGGGTTGCCGACGTGGTGCGTTTCGGTGGGTTTGCTCCGTGATGGGCAGCCCTACCTGGGAGCAATCTATCTGCCGATCCTTGATGACTGCTACTGGGCCGAAGCTGAAGGGCCGGCCTATCGCAACGAGACGCCGATCCACGCCAGTCGAGCTACGACGATTGACAACAACGACTGGATCAGTGTTTCGTCCTATGCGCATCGCCAGTATCGGATCGATTTTCCAGCCAAAACGCGGAGTCTAAGCAGTGTAGCCGTGGATTGCTGCTATGTCGCCCGCGGGAGTTCGCTTGGCGCGCTGATCGGGCGGGCCAACCTGTGGGATCTGGCCGCGGGCCTGGCGATCATCCGCGCTGCTGGAGCGGTAGCCGTGGGGCTGAGTGGGGCACCGCTGGATACAGCGCAACTCCTTGACGGGCGACGGTTACCCGAGCCGATCATCATCGCTCCGCCGCAACTGATTGACCTTCTGCGGCGCTACATTTCGCGGCGCAGTTGAGTGTGGGCAAACCGGGTTTCCCGGTTCCCTGGCGGGCCAGGGAACACGGCCCACTTCTGGTCGAGCAACAGGGATACCGCGTCGGGAAGAGCCGACGCGGTTGCGCAGCTACCGATGGGCGCCCCCCGCGTGCCGAGTGTGGGGAACGACGGTTTCTGCGTTCCCTTCAGCCGTCCATGCGGCTGCGCCGCGCAACGCCAGCATGTACATACTTGTTCCTGGGACGGCTATGCCCTCCCACATCCTCCCGTTGAGGAGGGCTTGCCACCCCGTGGGTATGGGGAAACCCGGTTTCCCCCTATGTTTGCGTTGGGTGCTCAGTCGCCCTGGAGTGGGCGCAGGGGGCGGTTCAGCCCGACCGCCAGGCGCCATTCGGCAAGGGAGGAGCCGGTGGCCGCAGCGTACACATCGGTGAGCGCCATCGCGGCGAGTTCCCAGCGGTGGCGCCGTTCTACCAGACGCCGCGCGACCCGTCCGAGGCGTCCACGGACGGGGGGATCGTTCAGGAGGGTCAGGGTGGCTCGCGCCAGGCCGGTGGCCTGCCGCGCGACCAGCAGCTCTTCGCCATCGCGTCCGCCCACATCGTGGGCCAGGCGCTCGCAGGCTACCAGGGGCAGGGCGGTTGCCAGCGCCTCCAGCGTGCTGTGAGGCGTGGAGGCCGCAGGCGCGAGCGGCGCCAGAGCCAGGGTCGTTGTCGTCAGGTAGATCCGTGAGTCGTGGATCGGATGAACAAAGATGACGCGCGGATCATCGGCGAAGTGACCGCGGATCTGCCGGCCGGGTAGCCCCAGCACCGTCAGATGCACATCGGGGCGCACGTCCCAGATTATGGCAAGGGCGGCGGCGGCCAGACGCAGGGCCTGGCGAGCTTCGGCCCGGCTCAGGTCGCGCAGATCGAGCAGCACGGTCGCGGGATCGCGCAGGTTCAGCGGAGGGGCGAAGCGCTCCAGATCTACCGCGTCAGGTACGGCATAGACGTGGGCGCCAGTTGCCCCGGCGATCCCCAGGGCGCGAAGGGCCAGGATATCCTCTTCGGACGAGAGGATGAGGTGCCGAAATGGCTTCAGCAGCCGGAGTTCCTGCCGGCGAACCCGGGCCAGCCGGGCAGCGTGGTGGACGCGAGCGAAGGGGGCGTCGGTGCGCGCGGTGTGCTCGAGGCGCCTGGAGAGGCACGTAACCGCATCCACCACGGTCGGTATGGGCAGCGGCCGGCCAAGCAGGGCCGCCGCGGGGCGGTCGAGGTGGGCCAGATCGAAGCGCCCGCCGACGACAAGGCTGGATACGACGCGGGCCAGATCGCGCCGATGGCGGACGGGAACAACCCGCCGGCAGTAGGGGCTGAGATCATCAAACGCGGTGCCCGCCCGATCGGCAAAGACGAGGGTCACGGTGTGCCCGTAGCGCGCCAGGGCGGCAATGAAGCCATGGGTGCGCGGATGGCTCGCGGTAGGCGCCGCGCCGCATACAAGCAGCACATCCATAGACCACCTCTCTCGAAACGCGCGCACCGCAGCGGGGGGGCTGACAGCGCTGTCATTACGGGTTGATTGTAGACCGGGCGGATGAAAAGGGGCTGGCAGGACCATCGTTGCTGGATTGCGTTCCTGTCATCAGACGGGGCGCGTCAGGCCGCGGTGTTATCGAAGGCCCCGGTGGGCGCGCCGGCATGGCGCCGAAACCTGGCTATGCCAGACCCGGTATGACTGCGGAAGGGAATGCCTGCGACCATGGAACGATCGCTTGCTCTGGTGGGCCTGAGTGGCGCGGGGAAGTCGACAGTGGCGCGCATGCTCGCGCTGCACCTGGGATGGCCGGTTGCCGACACCGACGCCCTGGTAGTGGAACGGGCGGCGCGTCCGGTGGCAGCGATCTTCGCCGAGCTGGGTGAAGGAGCGTTTCGCGATCTGGAGGCCGAGGCGCTGGCGCAGGCCCTGGAGCAGGGACCGGCGGTGGTGGCAACGGGGGGCGGGGTCGTGCTCCGGGCGGCCAACCGGGCGCTGTTGCGGGCGCGAGCCTTTGTCGTATGGCTGGATGCCCCGAACGCAGAGCTGGTGGAGCGGCTCCGCGCCGATGCCGAGGAGCGGCCTCTGCTGGCGGGCAATGCCATGGCGCGCCTTGCCGCCCTGCGGGCCGCCCGTGCGCCGCTCTACGCCGAGGTGGCGCACCTGCGCCTGGAGACGTTGGGGATGGCCCCTGCAGAGGTGGCGCAGCGGATCGTGAGCGCCTTACGGTTTTAGATTGTAGTTTTCAGCCGCCCACGCGGCCGCACCGCACAACGCCAGCAGGAACATACGTGTTCCTGGGAGGGCTGCGCCCTCCCAAACCCTCCCCGCTGGCGGGTTGTTTCTGGAAGGGCTGTGTCGTTGGGGCCAGCCCTGCGCACCTCCCAGTATGTTCCGACGCTACCTGCTCGCATGTGCTATAATCCGCGGTTGGGACGAGGAACGACGTGTGAGCCGGAGCACGCCCCGCTATGGCCAAGATCGAGATTCACGCCTGGTATCGCCAGTATCGCAAGCTGAAGGCTCAAGCCGCCGACGCCATTCTGCTCTTTCGCTTTGGCGATTTTTACGAAACCTTCGATGACGACGCGAAGCTGGTGGCCGAACTGCTCGATGTCACCCTCACCCGCAAAGACTACGCCGTAGACAAGAGCAAACCGCGCGACAGCCAGAAGCTCTACGCTCCCATGGCGGGCATGCCCTACCATGCGGTCGAGCGTTACGTCAGCGACCTGGTGAGCCGGGGCTACCGGGTTGCGATTGCCGAGCAACTCACCGAGACCGAGGCAACGCGCACGGATACCCGTCCGCGCTCAGTCTTTGCGGCGGGCATTCAGCACGTGGCGCCCGGCGAGATCGAGCGCCGGATGGTGCATCGCGAGATTGTGCGCGTCATCACCCCTGGCACAATCGTGGATCTGGCGATGCTCACGGCCACGGCCAACAACTACCTGGCCGCGGTGATTGTCGAAGGGGAACATGCGGGCGTGGCCTACGCCGAGCTCAGCACGGGCGAGTTTGCCGCCACGGCGTTCAGTGGCGAGCGCGCCCTTCAGCAGGTGCAGGGGGAACTGGCCCGTTTGCAGGCGGCCGAGGTGCTGGTGCCCGACGCAGAAAGCCTGCGCCCACCGGGTCTGGCGCCAGCCGAGGCGCGGCTGACGCGCGATCTGGCCCCGATGACGCGCGACGAGCGCGAGGCATTGTTGCCCCACGAACGGGTGGCACGTCGGCTCGACAGCGAGAGCGCCGCGCGCTGGTCTTGCGGACACGTGACAGCCTGGCCGGCCTGGCGCTGGGATCTGGCCGAGGCGCGGGAGACGCTCCGGCGGCAGCTCGGCGTTGGCACCCTGGCGGCCTTCGGGCTCGATGAGCGGCCCCTCGCCACCCGCGCCGCCGGGGCGTTGCTACAGTACGTACACGAGACTCAGCGGCACCAGGCCACGCAGCTGAACACGCTGCGCGTCTACTCGACGGCCAGCTTCATGTTTCTCGATCCGCAGACGCGCCGCAATCTGGAGCTGCTCGAGCCAGGCCGGCAGGGCACGCGCACGGCGCTGGTCCATGTGCTCGACCGCACCCGCACGCCAATGGGCGCGCGGCTGTTGCGTCGCTGGATCGCCCAGCCCCTCGTCAGCCTGGCGCCACTGCAGGCGCGCCAGGCGGCGGTAGCGCGGCTGGTGGAGCAGACCCTGGTGCGAGCCGAGGTGCGTGAGGCGCTGGGCGCCGTTGGCGATATGGAGCGGGCGCTCAACCGTATCGCCCAGGGCCTGGCCGTGGCAACGCCGCGCGACCTGGTGCAACTGCGGGCCTCGTTGCGGGCCTTGCCCGCCGTGCTTGCCGCCACAGGCGCCGGGCTGGCAGACCTCATCCCCGCTGACGAGCTTACGCCCGTTGCCGGGGACACACTCTCACCGCAGCCCGCGGACGCCGACGATGGGTTGTTTGAGGCCGAAGGCGGCCCTGCGTCCCCGACAGCGATCCTCGACCCCTGCTCCGACGTGCTCGCTCTGCTCGAACAGGCTCTGGACGACGAACCGCCGGCGCTGCTCGGGGCTTCCAATTACCTGCGGAGTGGTGAAGAGGGCGGAGATCGGCCGCGACGGGTGATCCGACGGGGCTTTGAGCCGCGGATCGATACCCTGGTGCAGGCCAGCCGCCACGCCCAGGAGTTCATTGACCGGCTGGAAGCCAGAGAGCGCGAGCGCACCGGTATCAAGTCGCTCAAGGTGGGCTACAACAGCGTGTTCGGCTACTACATCGAGGTCTCGCGCACAGCGGACGAGCGGCTCATCCCCAGGGATTACGAGCGCAAACAGACCCTGGTGGGCGCCGAGCGCTACATCACCGCGGAGTTGAAGGAATACGAGCAGATCATCGACCGGGCCAGGTTGCAACTCATCGAACTCGAACGAGAAGCCTTTGCACGGCTCTGCGCGCAGATCGGCGACCACGTGGAGCGGCTGCGCCGCGTCGCCCGGGCACTCGCCCACCTCGACGCGGTCCAATCGCTCGCCGAGACCGCGGTGCGCTGTGGCTATACCCGCCCGCACCTCGATGAAAGCACGCGCCTGCGCATCGTTCGGGGGCGCCACCCGGTGGTCGAGCAGATGCTCGCCGAGCCGTTCGTGCCCAACGATATCGCCCTGGACACCGAGAAGGCCCAGTTGCTGATCATCACCGGGCCGAACATGGCAGGCAAGAGCACCGTGCTGCGGCAGGTGGCGCTGATCGTGCTCCTGGCGCAGATCGGCTCCTTCGTGCCTGCCGAGCACGCCGAGGTGGGTCTGGTGGACAGGATCTTTACCCGCATCGGCGCGCAGGACGATATTGCCACCGGTCAGTCAACCTTTATGGTCGAAATGACCGAGACCGCGGCGTTGCTGTTGCAGAGCACCCGGCGGAGCCTGATCATCCTTGACGAGGTCGGTCGCGGCACGTCAACCTACGACGGCATGGCGATTGCCCGGGCGGTGGTCGAGTATCTGCACAACGAGAGCCATCTGGGCTGCCGGACGCTGTTTGCGACCCACTACCATGAGTTGACGGCGCTGGAGGCGAGCCTGCCGCGGGTGCGCAACTACCACATGGCCGCGGTTGAGCAGGACGGGCAGGTGGTGTTTCTGCACGAACTGCGCCCCGGCGGGGCCGATCGCTCCTACGGCATCCACGTCGCGGAGCTGGCCGGTATCCCCCGCGCGGTAACGGCCCGCGCACGCGCCCTGCTGGCGGAGCTGGAGGGGCGGCGGAGCGTGGCACCGGGGCGGAGCGAGGGCGACCAGGAGCAGGGCCAGGGGCTTGCGGAGAGGGTGGAGGCACCTGCCGCCGAGCCGGACGACGGGCAGGCAACGCCCCCGCTTGCGGCGCTGCCGCGCGGGGCGCACCGACGAGCCAGCCCCCAGCTCAGCCTCTTCGATGTGGCGCCCAGCCCGGTGCTGGAGTCTCTGCGCCGGCTGAACATCAACGAGTTGACGCCGTTGCAGGCGCTGAACCTGCTGCTCGAGTTGCAGAAACTGGCCAGTGAGACGGAAGCCTGAGGTGATTGCAGATCGAGTGTGGCGCATCTGGACGGGGGCGACGGTGCGCTACCGTGAACGTATGGGGAAACCGGGTTTCTCCACGCCCCTGCCTTTGGGGAGGGTTTCGAGCGTTCCGGGGGGGGG
>JBDNDG010000110.1:0-11993 GCA_046719255.1 Chloroflexaceae bacterium | reverse complement strand
GACCTGATCTTCGGCCAGCGGCGCGGTGATCGCCGCCAGCCAGCCAGGATCAACCAGCGTATCCTGATTGAGTAGAACGATGGTCTCAGGTGGCGGATCACGGCTCAGCAGCGCGTTGATCCCGACATTCATACCCGCAGCGAAGCCCAGGTTGCGGGGGTTGCGAATCAGGTCGAAGTCGGGAAAGCGTGCCGCCACCCGCGCAGGGGTGCCGTCGGAGGAGGCGTTGTCAACCACCAGCACGCGCCAGGGCGGCGGATCAAGCGCCGCCACGGCCTCCAGGCAGCGCAGCGCGGCCTCGCCGCCGTTCCACGTTAGCACCAGTACTGCGCTGCTCATACTGTCTCCTCGCCCTGCGGAGCGGGAGGAGCGTCGCTGCGGAACAGGGCCCGTAACTGCATCTCAGCCTCTTCCAGGCCCGCCAGTTGCTCGGCAAAGTCGCGCACCTGCTGACTCAGCAGGTGGCGTTCGCGAACCGTCCGTTCGTTCAGTTCAGATAGACCTTCCCGCAAATGATCAACACGTAGATCGAGGTGATCAAGACGTAGATCGAGGTGATCAAGACGTAGATTGAGGCGCTGCGCGGTGAGCGCTAGCTGGTCCTTCAGATGAGCAACGCTTTGCGCCAGGTAATCGCCGTATTCAGCACTGGCGTACAGCGCGCGGATCACCGCGGCGTTCTGCTCCTGTTGCCGGGCGAGCAGGGGATAGAGCATTGGCCAGACCAGGCGCTCTAGCAACCGGCGTTGCAACCCTGCGAAGCGCCCGGAGACCGGGCCGCTCAGGCTGTCGAGGCGCCAGGTGGCATCAAGTGCCTGCAGGGCGGCATTGCGAGTGGCCATGAGCAAGCTGCCGCGCTCGACCAGGGCGACATCGGTGGGTGGCGGGGCCGCTTCGGGCGGCGTGGTTATCGGCGCAGGTTTCCTCATGACGACGCGGTGGGACGACGCGGCGATCCACTCCAGCAGCGGGCGAATCACCTCCGGCCAGGCAAAACGTGGAGCAAGCGCGCGGGCACGCGCAGCCATATCAGCCCGCAAGGCCGCGTCGGACAACAGCTCTCGCAGGGCTGTGGCTACGGCCTCCGGGTCCTCGGGGGCCACAACCAGGCCGCAGGTGTGCGCGCGCACCAGGGCGGCAGCAGCATCGCCATCGCTCCACACCACCGGCAGGCCGACCCAGAGGCAATCGAGGAAGCGCGAACGGATTGCGGCATACGCGGTTTCGAGATGCTGGCGGTGCAATGATACCACAACCGTGGCTTCGAGGAGGAAGTCGGCGCGCCGGGCGTAGGGCATCCATTCCTCGTAGAAGAAGACGTGGCGATCGAGCAAGTCCAGTTCGGCGGCGAGCGCCCGCGCCTGCGCCACGGCCCGGGGCGTGGCCGTAACCCCCGGGTGCCGCCCGGCCATGAAGACCAGGCGCGCCCGGGGGTGCTGCTCTACCACGGTGGGCATCGCGCGCACCAGGGTCAGGGGGTCCATCCAATCCCACAGACCGCCGCTCCAGAGGATGAGCAGGTCATCAGGACCGATGCCGGGAACCACGCCGCGGAGGGCCGGTTCGCCGCGTCCAGGCGGCTCGGCGGGCAGCCCGAAGGGCAGCACGTCGATCAGGTGTCGCAAGAGGGGGTCGCCGTCGGTACCGGCCGGGGCGAGCCGCCCGGTGGCCATCAGCGCGCCCAGGTACAGATCGCGCTGGCGCTCGGTGGCGCAGAGCAGCAGGTCGCCGGCGGCCAGTTGCCGCTGGAGCAGGGCCACGTCGCGCCGGTGCTGCGCCAGGCGTTCCGCCTCGGGCCGTTCACGCAGCAGTTCCAGGTTCTCCAGCAGCGTCGGGTCGTAGAGGTCGAGGATCAGCGGAACAGTGACCTCGGCCAGCTCGGGGTGGGCCTCCAGCACATAACCATTGGCCAGCACGATCTCAGCCCGGGCGGTGTGGACGGCCAGCGACGGGGCGTCACCCCAGCGGTAGACGCCGGTGCTGACTCCCGGTGAGTACACATCTATTGGTTGCGGCGCAATGAGGTGTACCTGGTGGTGTGGAGCCAGGGTGCGAGCCAGTTCCCAGTAGCGGATACCCGGCCCGGCCATGCGCGTGCCTACAACATCGTGACTGATGATCAGCAGATGCATCGAGCGTTCACTCCTGTGCTACGCCTGCCGACGACCGCGAAGTGGTCGGTTCAGCGCCCGCAGCAGACGGAGGACCCGCCCGTTTTCGATCTGTTCGATCAGACGCTCCAGGCGGGCGATGTGGGCATTCTTGAGCGCCAGCTCGGCTTCGAGGCGGGCGGCATAGGCGGCCAGTTCGCCGGTAGCCCGGTCACGCTGCTGGAGTTGATGGTCGGCATCGGTGGCCCGGGCGTGGGCGGCGGCCAGGTGCTCGCGCTGTTCGAGAGCCAGCTGGCGCAGGTCGGTATTCTCGCGCCGCAGTTCCCAGAGGTGGCGTTCGTAATCGCGGATCACCCGCGGGGGCGGGTCGGCGCGCCGGCGGAAGCGCGCAGCCCAGGGTGTAATAAAGGATGCGTCAAAGTCGAGGTCACGGAAGAACCCCTGCCGGGCAAACAGCTCGGCCCAGTACTCGGGTGGATTAACGTTGAAATGGGTTGCCTCTTTGTAGTCGAGCGGGGAGGAGGAGAAGAGCACATCATCGCTGTGACGGCAGAGATTGACCACGGCGCGCTCGGCCTCGGGGCGGGGCAGATGCTCCAGCACCTCAATGCAGACGATCAGGTCGTAGCAGCGCTCGAAGGGCTCGGTCACCGACGCGACGCGCACGTGCTCGCGTACCGCTTCGGGGGCATTGGCAATCGCGTAGGCCGAGATGTCCAGCCCTTCGGCCTCAACGCCGCGGAGGCGCAGTTGCTCGACGAGCAGTCCCATCGCGCATCCGGCATCGAGGGCCGTGGCCGGGCCGATCTCGGCGACGATGCGCGCGGCAATGCCGGCAAAGAAGCGCATCCAGTGCTCGTCGCGCTGGTAGGGCGCGCCCAGCCCGGTGGCGTAGTAGTGCGCGTCGAACAGGCGTCCGTGATCCGAAACGTTCACTGTGGTTACGTCCTTTGTCTGGCCTTTCAGCCGTCTATGCGGCTGCGCCGCACAACTCCAGAGTGAACCTATTCATTCTTCCTGGGAGGGCTGTGCCCTCCCAACCTCTCCCCGCTGGCTTGTCTGGGCAGACTGTGCCCTCCCAAACCCTCCCGCGCGCGGGCTATGTTCACGTTAGCTCGGCGAAAGGTGCGCTTCAACCTTCGTTCCACCGCCACTCGCCCGGAATGGCGACCATACCGTAACGATCGCGGCCCGTGCCGTGGACCACGAAGGGATAGCGGCGATCGTGAAAGTCATACACGTGGGTCTGGGTCCGATCCACAACAGCGACACTGATCTGAAAGCGCCCCGTGTTCAGCGGCAGAGACGGCAGGTGGTAGTCAATCTGCCCGTTGCCTTCAATCGCAGGGATGGGCACCTCGTCGAACCCGGTGTTGGGGCCGCTGAGCCAGGTGCCGTTCTCGTGAAAGATCCCTACGCCAAACACCGGATCATTGATCCGTTCATGGGCCTGATAGTGCATCCGAATGGTCAATGCCTCACCGGTGTGAAAAACAGCACGTTCCTCACCTGCGGCATCGAGAAGCTGGACGCGGACGATCTCCACCTCGCGGCTGCCGCGCCGGAAGGCCACGTCCTCTGCTTCTGGCAGGCTGAGATCGGGATGTTCGGCGGCGAGGCGTTCTTGCTCCTTGCGGTTCACGTCGGCCAGGTAGGCGTCAATGACCTTGCCGGCGGGGCCATAGGCGCGGGCCTCGCCGTGGTCGAGCCACACGGCGACGTCACACAGCGAGCGCACCGTTTCGAGGGCGTGGGAGACGAAGATGATCGTCTTGCCAGCACGACGGAAGGTGTAGATGCGTTCCAGGCACTTGCGCTGGAAGGCCTCGTCGCCCACCGCCAGCACCTCGTCGGTGATAAGCACGTCGGGGTCAACCGCGGTTGCCACCGAGAAGGCCAGGCGGGTGTACATCCCCGACGAGTAGTGCTTGATGGGAGTCTCCAGAAAGTCGCCAATATCGGCAAACTCAACGATCTCGGGCAGGCGGCGCTCCATCTCGCGGCGGCTGAGGCCCATCAGCGAGCCATACAGGTACACGTTTTCCAGCCCGTTGAGTTCGGGATGGAAGCCGCTGCCGAGTTCGAGCAGCGCAGCGATCCGACCCCGCGAGCGGATCGTGCCGCTATTCGGCTCGAGAATGCGCATAATCAGCTTCAGCGCGGTGCTCTTGCCGGCGCCGTTGTGTCCCACCAGGCCGAAGCTCTGCCCCTGCTCGACCCGGAAACTGACGTTTCGCAAGGCCCAGAAGGCATCGTCACCGGGCGGGCGCCGCTGAAACAGGCCGATGAACCACTCCTGCACCGTGCGGCGCTCGACGCGGTGGCGCACAAAATACTTGCTGACCTGCTCGAACTCGATCGCGGGACTCACAGCGCCTCTCCGAAGTTGCGCGCCGTGCGCTGGAAGACCCACATGCCGAGCACCAGGAACAGGCCCGCGGTGATGCTCACGCGCAGCACGCTGTCGAGGGCCGGCAACCCGGGCGTGGGGATCTGGCCCACAGGCACCGGGCTACCGTAGAAGATCTCGCGGTAGAACTCGATCAGCGAGGCCATGGGGTTCAGCCAGCGCACCAGGCGGGCGGCCAGCCCATCGCCGAAGACGCCGAGCGGGTAGATCACCGGCGTCAGAAAGAACCAGATGCTCACCAGAATGCCGACCAGGTGCACCACATCGCGAAAGAAGACTGCCACGGCGCCCAGGAACAGGGCCATACCCGCGAGCATAACCGTGTGAATGATCAACAGTACCGGCAGGTAGGCGAAGGTCCAGGCGAAATTGAGCCGGCCGATGGTCAGAAGTTGCACCGCGATCATCAGCAGCAGCATGACCGGCAGGGAGAGCAGGTAGTTGACCATGCTCGAAAACACCGCCGTGAGGGGCAACACCTCGCGGGGAAAGTAGACCTTTTTGATCAGCGCGGCGTTGTCGAGCACACTGCGGGCGCCGCCCGTCACCGCTTCGGCTGTGAAGTTCCACGGCAACAGGGCGACGATCAGGAAGATCGGGAACATGGCGATGGTGCCGGGCAACAGCAGGCTGAAGACCAGGACGTAGACCAGCATCATACCCAGGGGCGCCAGTTGCGTCCAGAGGTAGCCAAGGGCGCTACCCTTGTAGCGCGCGCGCAGGTCGCGCAGCACCAGGTTGCGGATCAGTTCGCGGTAGCCCAGGATCTCGCTGACGCGGGTGGCAATGCCGGCGCTGCGGTCCATCGCGACCCCGGTCGCGCCGATAGCCAGGCCAACGAGGACGGCGAGGGCCAGGAGTTGGGGCACGTAGCGCGGCTCGGGGGCCGTGGGCAGAGCGGCGGCGACGCGGTAGGCCGCCGAGGGCCGGTCGGGGTCGAAACGCGCTGCGTAGGTTGCGAGGACATGGTCCAGGGTGGCCTGAATGGCGCGCAGACGGACAATTTCACGGTTGCGCTCGATCAGTTCAACGCGGGCGACGGGGTCGGCGCGGGCACAGCTTTCGAGGGCTTGCTCGCGCGCGGCGGTGCCGCTCGCGCCGGTTGTGCCGCACAGGGCGTCGAGGGTAGCATTGCGCGTGTTGATCGCGAAGCGCCAGAGGTCGTAGCGCGCCTCCAGGGCACGGGCCAGGTCGCTGAGTTCCTCGCGGGGCAGATCGGTAATCACCCGGGGGGTAGACACCGGCTCCAGGTCGCGCGACATCGGGAACGCCCCGGCGCGGAGGATATCGCGCAGGAGGATATCGAAGGTTGCTGGCGCGGGGCGGCCCTCCGGTTCCAGGGCCAGCCAGAGTTCCCAGCCGAGCATGTTGCGCAGAATCTCCCGCCCGCCAGCGGCGCGCACGTGCCGGGCCAGGGCCTCGGCCCCGGCATTGGCGAGGTCCTGAGCCTCGGCGGCGGAAGGGCCGATCCCGCGCACATCAACCACTCCTGGCTCGCGGGGCGCAAAGACCACGCGGAAGTCCGGCCGCCCGAAGCGCACATCAGCCCGCGCCAGCCGGTCCTGGCGCAGGGCCTCGGTGGCGTCGCCAATAGCGATATCGAGACCGGTGATCCCCGGGGCCACGGGCTGATAGATCGCGCCGTAGCGCCGCATATCGAAGCGGGTTTCGGCCCGGGCGACGTAGGTCACCGGCTGCGAGAGTACCCGCGGCGCGGCGACGGCCAGGGCACTGGCGACGGCGAGCAGCAGCCACAGCCACTGGTAGAGCTTCAGGCCGAGCAGCGGCGCGCCGAGGAGTCCGAAACGTCCGCGCAGGCGCGCCAGCCGGCCGGTGTCCTGTTCAACCGTTCCGGCCATCACGGGCCTCGCGCTGATCACACGAACTTATGGCGTGAGCCATAGCTGTACCTCTACTGTCTGGCCGGCGGCCAGGTCAAACGTCGCCAACCCGGCCGCGGGCCACCATCCCCGTCCGCGGGGAAGCAGCCGTTCCTGGCGGGCCAGTTCCTCGCCGTCGACCGCGATGCGTCGGGTGTTCGCGGGCAGGTGCAGGCTCAGACCGGCAAGATCGCTGGCGCCAGGGTTGGAGACGCGCACGATGAGCGGTTGCGGGGCGCCCGGGGCGGTGGCGACCGGCTCGACCTTCAGGGTTGCCAGCGCTGCCTGCCAGGCGGCGATCTCGCCCAGGGGCGCCACCCAGAGGCGCTGATCGCGCGCCACACGCCGCACGACGCGCTCCCACGCCCGCAGTTGTTCGGGCGACGTGACCTCTTCGGTGTGTGCCCAGAGATCGATCATTCCCCCGGCGGCCACGGCGCGTTCGATCTGCCGGAGGGCCAGGCCCACCCGATCGGGGGTCAGGTAAAAATCAGGGCAGGCCAGCATGCGTCCCTCACGGCCCGGCAACCAGCGGCAGCGGGGCTCGAGCACCACGCCGTCACTGTCGGTCGGAAACAGATTGTACTGCATCTGGTTACTCAGACGGGTGACGCTGCGGATTCCGCCCTGTTCGAGCACATCCCAGCTCGCATCGCTCATACCGGCGCTGCCGCTCCAGGGAAAGGCGAGCGAAGTGGCCGCAGCCACGCCCCGTTCGGCGGCCACCTGGTTCCAGGCTTGCAGGTCGGCGGCCCAGGTGGCCGCATCGGCCAGTCCGCCGTAGAGATGACTGAAGGTGTGGCTCTGGATCTCGTGGCCGGCGTCGCGCAGGGGCCGGATCAGATCGCCGAAGTACCAGGCCGGATGGCTGCGGTAGGTGCCGAAGGGGTCATCGGCGAACCAGGGCGTCTGCGTCCAGCGGTCGGTGATCCAGCCATTGGCGGGACTGGCCCACGCAAACAGCGGATTGCCCATGAAGCGGCGGCGCTCGGGGTTGCCGAGGAGGAAGTTATAGCCGGTGGCGTAGTACGTGGCGCGCACCCCGTAGGGCCGGAAGAGTTGCAGGGTCGTGGTGATACCCTCGCGCATACGCAGACCGCGCGCCTCGGGGTCCTTGTCGTAGTTCGGATCGCCGACGGAGCGCGAGTGGATCAGGCCGCCCATTGTGGTTTCCCAGTCGAAGGTGAAGGCCACGGCGGCCTGGCGGCCGAGGGGCCAGCGGGCCACCCGGGGCAGATCGGCCATGACGGCGGGCGCGGGCGCGGCCAGACCGGCAAGGGCGTTGCCGCCCCGGCGCACATGCATAGCGTCCAGGTAGATCCGGTCATCGGACGCCGGCTCGATACGCACGGCCAGGGTGCGCGCCTGCGATGGGGCGACGAAACTGCCCCGCAGCGGCGACCAGTCGCGGGGCGGCGCCTCGGGCGTCCAGAGGGTCACCGGCTGCCAGAGGGTGGCGGCTTCGCCCAGGGGGGCGCCGGAGGAGTCTTGCCAGAGAAAGACCAGACGGGCGCGGGTCGGCGAGCGCTGATCCGAATCGGTCAGGGCGAACCCGGTAAAGCAGTAGCGCGCGCCGGGCTGCACGGCGATCGCCGGTGTTTTGACATAATTAGCGATGCCGAGCAACTGGAGCGCCCGTCCATCGCCGTCGAGGTCGAAGCCCTGCCCGTCCACGGCGGGGCCACGCAGTTCCACGCCCCCGGCGCGACGCTGCCAGCCGGTGGGCATCCCTGTTGCTGCGGCGGGGGCGAGGCCGGCATTGGGCAGCAACTCGGGAGCAAGCAGGGGCACAAAGGCACACGCGGCAACGCGCTGTTGCGCGTAAAGCAGCGCGCCCAGGGCGCCAACCAGCAGACTGACCATCGTCGCGCCGAGGAGCAGTCGTCGTGAAACCATCGGATCGAACGCCATCGGTGCGCAAAGGCACGGACGGCGGTACCGCTCGAGTAAACGCCCAATTGTAGCATGGATCGGCCCCCAGCCAGACGATACCCGGCTGAGGATGAGGTGAAGCAGGGCTGAGAGCGCAAGCGGGGCGGCGAGGAAGAAGCGCTTGAGGGCGGCAGGCCCGCAGGTGAACCCGCAACGCGCGGCGGACTACGGCGATTTACCCGATCGGTGCGCTATCGTTTGGCCCGCAGGTGAACCCGCGACGCGCGGCGGACTACCGCAGGTAGCGCGTTGCCAGTACCAGGGTCGCGATACCAATGACGATCAGCGGCGACATGCGGCGCAGCCACACCAGCACGGGATCGGACTGAACAAACAGCTCGGCTTCGGGGAAGTGGCGCGCCAGGTGCAGCAACCCCAGCGCGATGATCGCCAGGGTCAGGATCAGGCTACCGGTGAGCAGCCAGGCGAAGCACAGCAACGTCGTGGTGCCGATGATCGCCCAGTAGGCCAGGGCGTTCCCCTCCGGCGGCTTATTCTTTGACGGTTCATTTGTCATGGCATATCAGAAGCTTATGCGGCTGCGCCGCACCCTACAGGTATGCAAAGAGCTTCTCGCGGGATGGCTGCGCCCTCTCCTCAGGAAGGGGGATGGGGAAGCCCGGTTTCCCCATATTCTCACGTCAGGAGTGCAACCCCTCCGAGAACAAATGTGCAACCACATGGGTCGGTTGCGTGCCGTGCTCTTCTTCAGTATACCCCGATTAGTTACACAATGCACATGTTATGTCTAATGTAAAAAGATGGGGAACCCCGGTCTCCCCATGCCCCTGCCTGTGGGGAGGGTGTGGGAGGGCGCAGCCCCAGAGATACACCTGTTTTCATCGCGGCGTTGTGCACCCCGCGAATGGGGCCCAACAAAAAACTCCGCCCTGAGAGGGTTTCGGGAGCCTGTGGCCCCCGAAAGCCACCTGAGAGGAACGACCAGACCGGCTACCGTGCCCGTTCGAGGGCCAGGTGAGCCTCGTGGAGCAACAACTCGGTGGTGGCCCAGCCGACGCAGCCATCGGTGACGGAGACGCCATAGCGCAGCCTGGACCGATCGGCGAGGAAGGGCTGTTTACCCTCCTCCAGGTTGCTTTCGACCATCATCCCGACGATCGGCGTCGGTCCCTGCACCACCTGCTCGATGACGTTGTACCAGACCGTCTCCTGGCGTCGGTAGTCGCCCCCGGCATTGGCGTGGCTACAGTCGATCATCACGGCCGGACGGCGCGACGCCTCACGCATGAGGCGGGCCGCTCGCACGACGTATTCGGGGTAGTAGTTGGGGCCGTGGCGACCACCGCGCAGGATTACGAAGCCATCGGGGTTGCCGGTGGTCTTCACCACCGCGCTGCGTCCACGGTCGTCAATG
Source organism: Chloroflexaceae bacterium (assembly GCA_046719255.1). Lineage (GTDB taxonomy): Bacteria > Chloroflexota > Chloroflexia > Chloroflexales > Chloroflexaceae > JACAEO01. Next base: position 2,285 of record JBDNDG010000110.1, on the reverse strand, counting down.
CCGAGGAAGCTGTGGGGCACGGCGGCCGAGACGCAGGCGTTGACGGCGGCCTCGATCCCGCCGTCGGTGCCATTTTTGAAGCCAACCGGCATAGAGATACCGCTGGCCAGCGCCCGGTGGGTCTGCGCCTCGCTGGTTCGAGCGCCGATGGTAGCCATGCTGATCTGGTCGTCCAGATACTGGGGGCTGATCGGGTCGAGCATCTCGGTAGCCACGGGGAGGCCAAGCTCGTTGATCTCCATCAGGAGGCGACGGGCAATCACCAGCCCCGATTGCATATCAAACGATCCGTCCAGGTGCGGGTCGTTGATCAGACCGCGCCAGCCGACGGTGGTGCGGGGCTTTTCCAGGTAGGCGCGCATAATGAGCACAAGCTGGCTGCTGAGGGTCTCCTGAAGGCCGCGCAGGCGGTGGGCGTACTCCAGGGCCGCCTCGGGATCGTGGATGGAGCACGGGCCGATGACCACCAGCAGCCGTCGGTCCTCGCCCCGCAACACGCGCCGAATGGTCTCGCGGGCAGTGGTCACGGTACGGGCCGCGGTCGGGCTGAGGGGCAACTGCTGTTTTAACTCCAGCGGCGATTGGAGCGGGGTCAGTTCGCGCACGTGCAGGTTTTCAACCTGCTTTGACAGATCGGGGTTCGTATCCATACCTCTGCTGCCTCTTGAACACCGGGGAAACCGGGTTTCCCCGCGCCCCTGCCCGGGGGAGGGTTCAGGAGGGCCGCGCCCTCTCGAACCCTCCCCGCTGGCGGGTTGTTTTCCGGGAGGGCGTAGCCCTCCCAAACCCTCCCGCGAGCGGGCTATTTTCACGTTAGTATAGCCGAGAGTCCCGGAAGTGATGCAAGTCTTCGCGATATGCGCGGGGGGCGCCGATTCGCCTCAACGCCCCTCTCCGTCCGGGGAGGGCGACAGGCCGGCGATCAGTCCGCGGGCGGTGGCATCGGCGGCCAGGGCGGCCGTGGTGGGCGCCAGCACCATCGGCACGTTGAGTCGCCGGGCCCGGGCGCTCAGGGCGTTCACCTCTTCGGCGCGGCGTTCGTGGCTCACATGGCGGATGTAAATGGCCACGACCCGGCCAGGGTAAGCGCGCGCGACCTCCAGGTAGATCTCCGGGTCGTGCTGGCCACTGTCGCCGATCAGCACCAGCGGCAAATGCGGATAGGTTGCGGCGATGCGCCCGATGGCCTGCAGTTTGTGCCGGTAATGGCTCTGCCGGACCAGCCGCTGTCGGTCGAAGCCATAGTCGGTGAGGAACAGCGGCCCGGCGGGCAGGCCATGGTAGGCCAGGAACTCCACGAGGAAGTCGTAGAGGTTCCAGGGGCTGCTTGATACGTAGAAGATGGGGTTCTGGCCCTGGCCATCTGGCCCGGCGACCAGTGCCCGGTAGAGGGGGGCCACACCTTCAAACGGCCGGCGGGTGCGCGCGTTGTGCAGAAAGGTGAGGGCGAGCATTTTGAGCTTGTCGGTGGCGTAGGTCTGCAACACCGTATCATCAATATCGCTCACGATGGCGCAACGGGCGCCCGGCAGGGGCACGAACACCTCGCCGGTGGCGCGCGCGCCGAGGTCGGGCAGCTCCAGGTCCACCAGTTGTACAGGCGCGTCGGTGAGGGGGACGCTCGGGCGGAGACTGAGGTAAAAATAGCCCTCCCCATCGGTGGAGGTTTCGGCGCTGACATCCTGGAACACGGCGCGTACGCGCACGTGGGGCAATTCGCGCGAGCCGAAGCGCCGCCAGTTGGCGCGCAGGTTAGTCCAGCGCGAATCTGCATCGCCTGGAGGCAGGATGCCGCGATCTTCGAGCACGCGCCCGCTGAGGTGCAGCTCCGCGGGAGTGCCCATCCCCCGGTAGGGAACGATCAGCGCGGGACCGGCGCCGCGACCGGGGCGCCGTAGCCGCTCGATCAAGGTTTCCGCGTCCGTGGCGGCGCGGCTGAGGAACTGTCGCAGGCGCATATGCGTGGCCCGGTCTGATGTGAACATATGGGGAAACCCGGTTTCCCCATACCCCTGCCTGTGGGGGCGGCAAGCCCTTCGAGGTACAATGATGTTCATTCTGGCGTTGTGCGGCGGCGCCGCGGGCGATCCCCTGTTGCCCACGCCCAGAATCAGGACCCGGTTGCGTTCCCGGAGGGGCGCTCTGTGGGGTCCTCTGCCAGAAAGGCGCGCACGGCCTGTTCAAAGGCGCGTGGGCGCTCATCCATAGGGTTGTGGAGCGCGCCGGGGATCGCGAATACCTTCATTGCCATCGACAACATATGCGCGTGGAATCACATGGATGAC
>JBDNDG010000011.1:0-26527 GCA_046719255.1 Chloroflexaceae bacterium | reverse complement strand
GGTATTATGTGTTCACGCGCATCGCTGGAAGTGTCGCGCGCGCTAACCATTCGTTTCTTCGTTTCCCATTCGTTGGCGCACGTTCGCCCCCCGGGCATCCCCCAGGCGTGTTGCCGCATCAGCCGTCCACGCGGCTGCGCCGCACAACCCCCGCAGGGAGGGGCGGGGGAAAACCCGGTTTTCCCATCCTCTGACAATTGGGCGTAGAGACGCAGCGCCACTGCGTCTCTACACATTTCATTCTGGCGTTATGCGGCGTAGCCGCATTCTACTACGGCGCCTACGGCGCGCCAAACACCTGGGTCCAGTAGTGGTAATACGGATACTGCACACCGGGCAACGGCGCGTCATCGGCCTGGTAGACGTAGCCGATACCGACGTGGACATACCGGCAGTTCAGGATGTTCTGGCGATGACCACTGCTACGCATCCATCCCGCCATTACCGCTTCTGGCGTAGTGTAGCCGGCGGCAACGTTTTCGGCGAGGGCCGACCAGGTATAGCCCACGGCGTTGACTCGCTGGGCCAGGGTCGATCCATTGCTGCCGGTATGGCCGACGAAGTTGTTCGTGGCCATATCTTCGCTGTGCTGCTGTGCCGCACCCATCAGCCGCGAGTCGAGACTCAGCGGCTGGCAGCCAGCGCGCGCGCGTTCGGCATTCAGCAGGGCCAGCACCTGGGCAGAGATGCTTGGAGTGATTGAGGACTGCGAACTGCCGGCCACCCTGACGACAGGGACGAACACCCGCAACGCGGTAGCAACGTCCGCCTGGGTGAGGAGCTGCGCCTGCGGGGGCAGTTCGACGCGCGTGGACGACTCGGTGTAATTGTAGGATTCCGTCTGAGCGAATGTGCCGGGGGTCAGGAGGATACTTACCAGGAGGGCAAGAACGACCGCGGCAGCAATGAGGGCACGAGCGGTGGTGTGCTGCATAGGTTGTGGTGAAAAGCGGGTTAAGAATGTGCCTCTGACGCTATGAGCATACCACACTGCTCGCGCCAGCTCCTATGCCCCAATGGTACTGTTCTACCCTGCTCCTTCGCGTACGCAGCTACACGGTTCCGTCTTGTTCGTTTCGATTATGGGCGACCGCGTCCAGATGCGCCACGCCCAATCCACGATCGCCGATCTGCAATCGCGGCAGGGTGAACCTGGGCCGCGCGCGGGAGGGCTGGGAGGGCGTAGCCCTCCCAGGAACGTCGCTTGTCAGTGTGGCGTTGTGCGCCCTGGGAATGGCGCCTGAGCGGGGGTGGAGAGGGTGGCGCCCTGGGAGGGTCGGGGCGTGGGGAACCCGGGGTTCCCCACGTTGACGTCACGCAGTTTCGGGAACGATCAACCCATACGCCCCATCGCGGCGGCGGTAGAGCACGCAGATGCGCATGGTTTCGGCATCCTGGAAGACGAAGAAGTTGTGGCCCAGCAGTTCCATCTGCTCGATGGCATCCTCAGTGAACATCGGGCGGAGCTTAAACTGCTTGGTCCGGATCACTGCCGGCGCGGGTGGCTCCTCGGCTGCGACGGCCTCCGGCTCGGCCACGGCCACCACCGGCTCGGCCTCGACGACCGGCTCAACCGGCCGCCGGGGCCGCCCCCGCCGCCAGTACTTCTCCTTGTAGCGCGTGATCTGCCGCTGAAGCACTTCCTGCACCGCGTCAACCGCGGCGTACAGGTCGGGCGCCTGCTCCTCGGCGCGGAGGTAGACCCCGTGCTCGCCCACCAGGGTAACCTGTACCCGGTGCATCTCTCCGGCGTTTCGCTGCATTTCTGTGTGGACCTCGACGGTAGCGCTGGTGATCCCGTCCATATAGCGCGCGAGCTTGCTCAGTTTCTCGTCAATGTGCTGGCGTTGGCGCTCGGTGATCTTACCATTGCGGCTCTTGACGGTCAGTTCCATCGTGGTCCTCCATCGGTTCGGTACGGGGGCGCGATTGCGCCCGTGTCGTCAGAACGCCAAAGCCCTCGGGCACACCGGGGCCGAGGGCTTCGACAACTGTCACCAGATCGTGCGGATTGAAGTGCTGGCGCGGTGTAGCTCCATCGCTTGCCACTTCCTGCCGCATCGCAACACGGCTCCGTGTTGCGTCAGGCCACCTGTGCCGAGAGGTCGGTAATGGCCAGGCCTTACCGGCGACCGGCGCGGGAACAAAATAGTTCTTTCCCAAAATTGTACTACGGCGAGGACGGCGATTCAAGGGTGAAACAGTAACGCTCTCTTAACACAGCAAGGCGGACAATTTGTCCGCCCTGCCAGGCATCCCTGCGACTCAATTGCAGATCTGTGGCAATGGTCACCTCCGGCACGCGGCAAGGGGGATTCTGGGATGTCAGGTGCATTGTCGTTGCGTGCCGGCCCCGACTCGGTGCTCACTGCCACAAACCATCCCCCATTGCGTGAGTAACCGTACCATGCGCTGATGACAAGGCTCTGACAACGACGGTGTCTGAGATAAGGGAAGCGTTATTTGTTGTGCACACCCTGACCCAGGAGATCGAAGTAGAACTGGCGCGCGCGCGTGTAGGCGGCGTCCCAGGTATACGTGCGCAGCACTTTTGCCCGGCCCGCAGCGCCCAGCGCCCGCGCCATGGCCCGGTCATGGATCAGCCGGGTGATGGCGGCGGCGAGAGCCTCGATGTCGCCAAAGGGTACCAGCAGCCCGTTGACGCCGTCGTCAATCACTGCGGGCACACCACCCGCGCGCGCACCGATCACCGGCACCTGGTAGCACCACGCCTCCAGATAGGCGATCCCGAAGCTGTCGGTGCGCGAGGGTTGGGCGTAGACATCGGCAGCCGCCAGGGCATCGCGCCGCACCGCGTCGCTCACGTAGCCCAGCACACGAGTGCGGGCGCGCTCGCTGGCAGGCAGGCCGCGGTAGTGGTCCTCGAAGTGGCTCAATAGCGGGCCGCACTGAACCCAGGTGATCTCCTGGCCGGTGGCCCACAGCCGGCGCAACGCCTCCAGCACGTGCAGGGTGCCCTTGTCGAAGGCCGCCGCGCCCAGGCTCAGTACCATTGGCCCGCGAATCGCGTGAGCCGCCCGGAACCGCGCCCCGTCGCCCCCGGCTACTTCCGCCGGATCGACCCCCGCCCCGACTACGCGCACCCGCTCCGCCGCGACGCCCCGTCGCACCAGAAAGTCGCGCTCCAGGCCAGTCATGGTCGCCACGCCATCGCTCGTGCGCAGCAGGTCCAACTGGTGGGGCATGCTGTAGTAACGCACGATCTGCCGGTTGTTCGGCTCGCCAAGGTGGACGAAAGGCGTGCAGAGGTGGGGAATGCCGCGCTGCCGCGCCCAGCGCGCCACCGGCAGGATCGCGAAGTCCAGGGTGATGTTGGTGGTGTGCACGAGGGCCACATCGGCCAGTTCGGGGGCGCCGGCCAGGTAGCGCTCCAGGTCCGGCAGCCGGGGGGTCAGTGTGGCCATGCGCCGCAGCAGGGGGACCGCGGGCCGGCCAAGTCTCCCGATCTCGACCATCAGCCGGCGCAGGATGGGGTAGAGCAGCGCCGGCCCGGGCAGGCGGCGCACCGGGAAGCGCAACACGCGCACCCCACCGTACTCGGCTTCGCGCTCGGCGAGCGTGGCTTTACCCGGAGCCCAGAAGTGTTCCAGATCGAGCGCGTCGGTGCTTAACACCGTCACGCGGTGGCCTTCCTTCGCCAGCCGCTCGCCGATCTCGATGAAGTAGCGCGAGGCCCCCGAGGCGCGGTTGTAGAGTTGATTGATGTGGAGGAAGTGCATTGACTGTGGCGCAAGGAGGCAGAAGGGGCTGGACGGGGACGCGGCGGCGAGGCCGGCCATCAACGCAACTGCTCCGCCAGCGCCTCCGAGGTCTGCACCGGAAGCTGGCACACAAAGCCGGCGCAGACGTAGGCGGTTGCCGCGCCATTGATGGCATCGCGTTGGGCCAGCAGCGGCGTCAGGGCCGCGGCGTCGCCGTCGCCGGGGCGAATGCGCGCCACTACGATGTGGGGCCGGTAGGGTCCCAGTGCCACTTCCAGCAGCGCCCGCGTATCCGCAGCCCCGGGCGCGCCAGCAATCACGACCTCCCGGACCGGCGCGGTGGCCAGGTCAGCCGCGCAGAGCAGCCGCCCGAAGCCGGCGGGGAAGCGGGCCAGTACCCCCGCCTGCCCGGCGATCACCGCCTCGGCCCGCTGGCGGTAGTCATCGCGCCCGGTCAGGGCTGCCAGGCGCAGCAGCACCTCGGCGGCCACCGAGGCGCCGGCCGGCGTGGCGTTGTCGCCGACATCGCGCGGGCGCACCACCAGCGCCTGGTGGTCGCGCGCCGTGTCGTAAAAGCCGGCGATGGCGTCGTCCCAGAACAGATCGACCATCGCCTCGGCGAGGGCGAAGCTCTCGCCGAGCCAGCGCGGGTCGCCATCGGCGGCGTGCAGGGCCAGCAGGCCGTCAATCAGCAGGGCATAATCCTCCAGAAAGGCCAGCGGGCCACTGCGCCCGTCCTTCCACGAGCGGAGCAGGCGCCCGTCGTCGCGGCGCAGGCGGGTGAGCAGAAACTGCGCGCACACCCGCGCAACCTCCAGGTACGCATCGGTACCGAGGGGAACGGCGGCTTCGGCAAAGGCCCGCAGGGCCATGCCGTTCCAACTCGTGATGATTTTTTCATCGCGGAAGGGCCGCGGGCGTCGCGCCCGCGCCGCGAAGAGCCGCTCCCGGCCCTCGCGGGCCACCTGATCCAGCCGTTCGATTGGCGCCCCGGTCACGCGGGCTACATCGGCAGGCTCGCGGGGCAGGTTGAGAATGTTCTTGCCCTCGAAATTCCCCAGGCGGCTGATGTCGTACATGTGGCAGAACAGCGCCGCATCTTCGCCCAACTGCTCGCGCACCTCGTCAACGTTCCACACGTAAAACGCGCCTTCCTCAGCGTGCGGGGCGCCAGGATAGGGCAAACTATCGGCATCTTCGCTGCTGAAGAACCCGCCTTCGGAATGGCGCAGATCACGCACCATGTATGCCAGTGTTTCAACGGCGATCTGGCGATACAGGGGCGTCCCGGTCACCTGAAAGGCCGCCAGGTAGATGCGGGCCAGCAGGGCGTTGTCGTAGAGCATTTTCTCAAAGTGCGGCACCAGCCAGCGCGCATCAACACTGTAGCGATGGAACCCGCCGCCAAGCTGGTCGTAGATCCCGCCCCGCGCCATCTTCTGCAGGGTCAGCTCCAGCATCGGCAGAGCCTCGGGCAGACCCCGGAGGTGGGCGCGCAGCAGGGCCTCGAGCACATTGGCCTGGGGGAACTTCGGCGCCCCACCGAACCCGCCGGCCTGCCGGTCAAACTGCCGGCTCAGAGCGGCAACCGCGCCCTGGAGCAGCGCGCCCCCATCAGGCAGGGCAGCGCTCCCGGTGGCGCCGGCGCTGGCAAGGCGGCTGATGTGGTTCACCAGATCCGCGCCCCGGGCCACCAGTTCGTCGCGGCGGGTGCGGTAGACCTCGGCTACGCGCTCGAGCACCTGTTTCCAACTGGACGCGCGGTAGCGGGCGGCCTTCTCGTCGGGTGGGAAGTACGTGCCACCGTAGAAGGGGGTGCCATCGGGGAGACAGAAGACGTTCAGGGGCCAGCCACCCTGGCCAGTCATCGCCTGAACCGCGGCCATGTACAGGCTATCGAGATCGGGCCGTTCCTCGCGATCAACCTTGATGTTGACAAACAGCGCGTTCTGGATAGCGGCGGTAGCCTCGTCATCGAAGCTCTCGTGGGCCATCACGTGGCACCAGTGGCATGCGGCGTAGCCGATGCTCACCAGAATGGGCTTATCCTCGCGCCGGGCGCGCTCGAGGGCCTCCTCGCCCCACTCGTACCAGTCCACCGGATTGTGGGCGTGCTGCAACAGATAAGGACTGGCGGCGTGGATCAGGCGGTTGGTGTACTTCGGCTGGCCCTGCGCGTCGCGATGCCTGGTGTGCATATCTTTCCCACGTCAGATGGTTATGCGGCTGCGCCGCACAACGCCAGAATGAACATAACTATTCCCGGGAGGGCTACACCCTCCCGGACGCTGCCCGCTGGCAGGTTGTTTGCCGGGCGGGCGTAGCCCGCCCACACCTGCTTCCGGGGAATGCAGGGAAACCGGGCGGCTCCGGTCTCCTGCAACACTAGAGCCGTTGCAGTGCAACGGCTCGACAGGTACATCACTGAAATGGAGCGGGCGACGAGACTCGAACTCGCGACCTCAACCTTGGGAGGGTAGCGCTCTACCAACTGAGCTACGCCCGCGCTGCGGCCATGAGTATAGCACGCAGCGGAAGGGCTGTCAACTACGGCACGAGCCGGTACCCAACGCCCCACTCGGTGGTGAGAATCCGCGGATTGCGCGGATCCTCTTCGATCTTGCGCCGCAGGTGCCAGATATAGACCTTGAGGTAATCGTTGTTATCTCTGGTGTACTCCTGGCCCCACACTGCCCGCAGCAACGTATCGTGCTCGACGACCTTGCCCACCTTCTCGGCGAGAACGATCAGCAACTTGTACTCGATGGGCGTCAGATCCACCAGTTCGCCGCGCACCGACACCTCGCGCTTCTGCTGATCGATAGTCACCTGTCCCTCGCCGGCGCTGAGGGGCCGATTGGCAGGTGGCACGCGGCGCAGCAAGGCGCGGATCCGCGCCGAGAGTTCTTCCATATTGAAGGGCTTGGCCAGGTAATCGTCGGCGCCCCGGTCCAGCCCGGTGATCACATCTTCGCTCTGCGTCTTGGCCGTGAGCATAAGGATGGGCACCTGGGAGAACTCGCGCACCTTGACACAGGCCTCCAGCCCATCCATCTCGGGCATCATAACGTCGAGAATGACCATGTCGGGCCGCTGTTCTCGAACACTCTGCACACACTCGACACCATTGGCTGCCTGGATGACGGCGTAGCCCTCATGCTCCAGATTAATACGAATCAGTTCGCGGAGACCGTCATCATCATCAACTACCAGAATGGTGCGCTGATCCATTTCCCTCGCCTCGTGCTCATGTCGGCGAACGGCCTGCCGTTTCGCCGCGCATCCGGATGAGTGTAGCTTGCACATCGGCGAGAGTCAACTCACCGATATGCACATAGCGAATAGTGCCCTCCGGGTCAATGAAGAAACTGGTAGGCAACGGAAACACCCGGTAATCGTTGGTAATCGAACCCTCCAGATCCAGCGCAATGGGGTAGGTTACACCGAACTGGTTCAAAAAGGCCTGGATCTGGGTCTCGCTGCGGCCTTGCAGCTTCTCGTCATCGGTGAGATTGATGCCGATGACGGCCAGTCCATCGCGACCCAGTTGCTCATGGGCGGCCTGCAACGCGGGCAGTTCGCGCTTGCATGGCTCGCACCAGGTGCCCCAGAAGTTCAGCAACACCACCTGACCGCGATAGTCTTCCAGGCGTACCGTGCCGCCATCGAGAGTCGGCGCCACGAACAGCGGCGCTGGCCGGTTCATCTCGCTCATCGCCTGGCCCTGTGGCGCGGCGTTCCGTCCGGTCAGCACCCAGAACAGAGCGATCAGCGCCACCGCAGCCAGCGCGCCGGCAATGGCAAACCCGCGCTCGCGAGGGGTCAGCCCGCGCTGCGGGGCCTTTCCGGGCGCCTTTGCGGCCTCCAGGCTGCTGTCGTACTGGCGGCGGCGATCTGGATCGGCCAGGATGCGATAGGCGCGCTCAAGCTCCGCGCTGCGCTCGGCCGCCACCCGCTGCAGCTCCGGATCGAGTTCGGCCACATGCTCCGGGGCGTAGCGCACCCGCTGTTGAGCGTAGGCTCGTTCAATGGCTTCCTGGCTCGCGTCGGGTTCAACGCCCAGGAGCGCGTAGAGCGTGGACATGGCTGCGTTCTCTCAATCGTTCGTATTGTAGCACAGGTTTTAACTTTTTGGGTTAAGAATAGTTAAAAGTTAAGGCACGGTTCACACCGGCCCGATGGTCCGCCGGGGCGCGGCTCCGCCACGCTCCTCTCTTCAGACACGGGCGTGGATGGGAAAGCCCACCGTCCGCGCCATCCCTGGCCTCCGCGGGTTTAAGGGCGGACAGAACATGTGGGCGTATAGATAGGGCGTAGGGACACCCTGGAGGCCCCTGCCCCGTTCCCTCGCCCGCGCGTGGGGGAGGGGAGACCAGGGCTATGGGTGGGGCATTCCAATGCGATACGGGCCGGTTTCCCCATCCGCTGATACGATGAAAGACAGGTTTTTTCCTGGGCGGGCTGCGCCCTCTCAAACCTTCCTCGCTGGCGAGTTGTTTTGTGGGCGGGCTGCGCCCTCCCAAACCCTCCCGCGCGCGGGCTAGTTTCACCTCAGCGCGAATACTCGGCCACTAGCTGGCGCGCCTGGAGAACCAGTCCCGGTTCTGCGCCGGGCAGCACGATCAACTGTTGCCAGTGTTCCAGAGCCTGGGCGACCTGCGGCGGGTCGCTGAAAGCCAGGCAGAGGCCCTTGCTCAGCAGGGCGCGCCCTGCCTCGGGGTCGGCGCGCAGGGCGCGTTCGGCTTCGGCCAGCCCTTCGCGCACATAGCTCTGGTCATTGGTATCTTTGCCGTAGAAGCACAGACTTGCCGCCAGGTCCGCTCGCGCAACCGGGTCGCCGGGCGCCAGTTCGGTCGCTTTCCGGTAGGCGTCGGCAGCCTCGAGCCAGCGCGGCAGCCGTTCGATGTAGATGCTCTGCAGGTTCTGATCGCCGCTCGCCAACCGCTCCCGCACCACTACCACACTGTCGTAGAGGGCGTTGCCCAGTTCGACCCAGGCATTGGGGTTCTCGGGCACGCGCTGAGCCACCTGCCGCGCCGCGACGATCTGGCCTTCAAACTGGTTGATGATCGCCGCCATGTCGGGCGTGGGCGCCGCGGCGTTCACCGGCCCGCCCGTGGCCGGTTGCTGCGGCCCGCCGACCGGAGCGGCGGTTGGGGGCAAGCCGTAGACCGTCGTCACCAGGGTGACCAGCACGATTGCAAAGACCGCCACGGCGACAATCAGCGTCGGGGCGAGCCAGACGGGGAGCGCGCTCTGGCGGGCCCGCCGGCCGCTTCTGGGCGGCGGGCCGCCCGGTCGCACCATCGGCTGGGGGTTGAAGCCCGGTGGGCGCTCCTGTCCACGCGCGGGGGGCAGAGGACGGTAGTCGAGCTCTTCTTCGCTCGCCAGGGCACGCTCCTCGGCCAGGGCCGCCTGGCGGGCAGCCAGTTCCTGGTCGTAGCGCTGCCGCCGCTCCGGATCGCTCAGGACGAGATAGGCGCGCTCGATCTCGTCGCGGCGGCGCCGGGCCAGTTCCTGGAGTTCCTCGGCGCTGCCTTCGAGGCGGGCCGGATCGTAGCGCTCGCGCAGGCGCGCGTAGGCCGCCTGGATCGTTTCTTCATCGGCGCGGGGATGCACCTGCAGGGTCTCGTAGTAGTCTTGCATGGCCCGGATCACTCAGTCGGGTTATGAGACGGGGGAAGGGCGGGGCGTGAATACCATGTTCGGTTGTGGACGAGCCGCGGGCGCGCGGCCGGGCCGTTCAGGTAAGGGTGAGCGCGCGCCCTTCCAGGAGCCGCGCCTGGCTCCTGGAAGGGCACGGCTGGCCCCTTCAGCGCCCCGCGCCACGCGACCCTGCGCGGAGCCCGGGCGCCGGCAGGCCCCTGGGCAGACGCGCGCGCAGGCCCGCCAGCGCGGCCCGGCTCTCCTGGTAGCGGCGAACCAGGGCGATGAACCCGCCCAGAATACCCACCGTGACACCAACCCAGACCAGCACCACCAGCGGTTTGACACTCACCGCAATCACACCCCTGGCGGGCACAACCGGCAAATCGTCAAGACCAGGGCCGCTGCCCTGCAACAGCACGCGCCGCGTATTGGGATCGAGCGACACGAGGGTAAGCTGCCGTCCCTCGGCGCCAGGCAGCGCCACTGGCACATACTCAAGCTGTTGCTGGCCGCTGTTCGGGTCGGTCACCACCCGCACATACGGCTCCACCTCACTCTCCACGCCTTCGTGGAGCACCTTGACCCGCGCGCCCACCCGCAGATCGCCACTTCCCGACATCATGGCCTCGCGGTCAATATTGAAGCCGAGGAAGGTAAGCGTGTACGGCCCCATCGTTGCCGAGTCATTCTGGCTCAGGACGGGGCGGGCCTCGTCGCGCTCGGGGTCGTAGCCGGCAGGAGAGATGTAGAGGTCGTGCCAGAAGAAACTATGAATGGACGGCGTGGTCATCGTCGCGCCCATGCGCTGGTTCTCGTAGAGGTAGGGCCGGGCGCTGAACGAGGTTCGGCCATCGCTCACGGTGAAGTCGAGCACACCGTGCTGCTGTTCATCGAGTTTGTAGCCATTGAAGATGAACTCATAGCCAAAGAGCTTGGCGCTCTCACCGGGGGCCAGGGTCAGGCGCGTCTCGGGAGTAGCATAGGCGCTGGAGGCGACCACGCCGATGAGCATGACGGCAAAGCCGACGTGGGCCAGATAACCGCCGATGCGCAACCAGCCGCCTTTGAGCGTGCGGACGATCATCGCCAGATTGGTGCCCACGGCAAAGGTACCGCCGGCCACGTAGAAGAGCGCCAGCGGATCGCGCACACTGATGAGCATTGCCGCGATGGTGGCCGCCACCGCCGCCACGGCGGGCCAGCGCAGCACCCGCAGCAGATGGCGCATATTCGTATCGCGCCAGCCCAGCAGCGGCCCGATGGTCATCAAAACCACGATCACCACCCCCAGGGGCGGGGTCGTCTGCTGGTAGAAGCTGGGCGCCAGGCTGAAGCGCCCATCTTCGAAGGGCCGGGCCTGGGGGTTCATCAGCGTTCCATCGTCAAGCTCGAACACCGAACCCATCCAGCCCTGGAGGGTGTGACCAACGCCCGGAATGGCCGAGATCACCGGCATCGAGGTGCCAATGCCCACCACAAGCGCGATCACCGCCAGCGAGAGCATCGCCAGCACGAAGAAACTATCGCGGGAGAAAAATTTATCGCTCAACGGGCGCGAGGGGATGTCACGCCAGCGCCAGACCAGCACCCCGATCGCCCCGAAGGTAAGCAGCAACAGGAAGGCCACCAGGCCCTCGAAGATCCCCTCGGCCACAAAGGAATGCACCGAAAAGTTGGCGTAGACCCCGCTGCGCGTGAGGAAGGTGGCGTAGAAGACCAGCGGGTAGAGCGCCAGCGCAAGGAGCAGGTTGGTTTTCCGCAGAGCGCCTTGCGAGCGCTGCAACACCATACCGTGCATTAACGCCGTCAGGATGAGCCAGGGCACCAGCGAGGAGTTCTCCACCGGGTCCCAACCCCAGTAGCCGCCCCAGCCCAGGGTTTCGTAGGCCCAGTAGCCGCCGAGCAACAGCGCCAACCCCAGGAAGGCCCAGGCAGCGATGGTCCACGGCAGGGCGCGGGTCACCCAGGTATCGTAGTCGCGACGGATCAGCCCGCTGACGGCAAAGGCGAAGGGCACGGTACTCAGGGCATAACCGATGAAGAGCACCGGCGGATGGATAATCATCCAGAAGTTGTGCAACAGCGGGTTCAGACCGCGGCCATCGGTGGGGGCCAGGGGCAGGTTGGTGGAGGAGTCGAGCAGCGGCTTAAACGGATTGAGCGCCAGGACGAAGACCAGGAGTACCGCCTGTACGAACATGACCACGGCGAGCACGTAGGGCTCGAAGTGGCGGGTGCGACGCACCAGCACGGTCGCGGCGATGCTCCCCCAGAGCACCCAGATCAGGAAACTGCCGGGTTGGCCGGCCCAGCTCGCCGCGATGCTGAAGAAGAAGTCCAGATCGCGGGAACTGTAGTTATTGACGTACTCGATGTCGAAGCGTCGAGCCAGGAACAGGCTGATCAGCAGCGTCCAGGTCATCAGCACGGCCCCGAGGGTGGCATAAACCCCAAAGCGCCCGTAGTGCAGGGCGGATCGATTGCCACGGGGCACCACCGCGTAACTGCCAACGGCCAGCAGCGCCATCGCAATCGCGGTGACGATCAGAAACGTGCCAAGGAGATACATGAGGCGCTTTCTAGTGACGGAACACCGTTCAATGCTTCCCGGTCGAGGCTCCACCAGGGCAGCCGCGCCTTCCCGTCAGGCGCCATGCGGCTGCGCCGCGCAACGACGGAATGAACATGCCCATCCCTGGGGAGGCTACGCCCTCCCGGGGAGAGGGGGCAACCTGATTTCCCCTCCTGGTGTTAGCGGTTCATCTGCTCCTGGTACTTCGACGGGCATTTCACCAGCAGATCGTCAGCCATGAAGGCCCCCTCGGTCGAATCGTAGCGGCCGATGGCAACGATGCTGATCGCCTGTTCAAAGTTGGCCGGGCGCGGGTCATCAGAGATGACCTTGATCATCTTTCCCCGCTCATCCTGGAGCAGAAACGTAAAGCGACCCGCCGCGTCATACTCACCGGTGCTGCCGAGGAAACCGGCCAGTTGCACGCTCCGCGTCGCGGCGATCGCCTCGTCCACACTCTGCGTATACGAGCGGAACCCGCTCTGGAAGCCGAAGATCCCGTACACAACGGCGATCAGGATAATACCAAGGCCCACGATGTGCAGGGGCTTGACCGGCATCCCGCGCCGCGAGACTGAAGTTGCGGTTGCCATAGGCACACTTTCCACACCAGCGGAGCGCCGCGCTCCGCATGCTACCCTCGACTCGACCCTTCGACCGGTTCGCCCTCCGCCTGACTCACGCGCGTGACGCTGGCGCGGGGCGGCGCGCCACCCTCGCCCCGGGGCCTTTGCTCGCGATCGCGTTGTAGTTCACGCTTCAGGGCCCGCGCCTGCGTATCGATCCGCCAGAGGTACACGAAGATGCCGATCCACACCGACAGGGCCACGGTCATAGCCACATAGATCGCCGTGCCCGCTTCAAGTACACTATTCATAACCGAGACCCCTCGCGCTGGGCCAGGGCCCACTGCACGTCGAGCAACGTCGCGCGCAGTGTGAGCAGCCAGAAGAACAACGCCGTAAAGCCACCAATCGCCGCCAGGAAGGTAAACAGTGTCCGCCGGTTCTCCAGCAGGCCGGTGCCCGGCGCCTCGATGTTCAATAGCGCAGTACTGGCCTGCAGATCAACCGCCTCGAGGCCGAGCTGATAGCGGAGACCGGGGAACTCCGGGCGAGCGATCATTTCTCCGGCGGCCAGATCGAAGCTCGGGCGCAGGACCGCCTCACTGGTCAGGCCAGGTTCGCTTACCTTCACCGCGGCGGTCACCACATCGCCCTGGCGCTCCAGCGCCAGCAGTTGCACCTTACGATCCCCTAGCAGCCCGATCATGCCCACTTCGAGAGTGATTCCATTACACTTGCTGCCCTGGATAAAGGCGCAGTTGGGGTGCAGGGTGCTATCGGCGATACGAGGGGCCACAAAGACCAGAAACGGAACCGTCACAAAGGCGAAGAGCGAGTACACCGCGCTGAGCTGACGGCGGCGCGCCGGGTCATCAATCGCCGAGCGCAGGGCGAAGAGGGCAGCGTAGATCAGCAGCAGCACGAAGATCGACGTCTGCCGCGGGTCCCAGTTCCAGTAAATCCCCCAGACCACCTGGGAGAAGATCATCCCTGTCACGGTGGCAAGCGCCGTGAACAGAAAGCCACTCTCCGCCGCCGCCAGGGCGTAGTGGTCATACGCAGGACGGCGCTTCCACAGGTACAGCCCGCTGAACAGCGCCGACACGGCGAAGGCCAGGACGCTCACCCATGCCGTGGGCACATGCATGATCACGATCCGTCCGGCGTTGCCGAGGCCTTCGTACTGCGGAATCACCAGGAACATCGCCACAGCGATACCGGCGATCCAGACGCCGATCAGCAGTTTGCCGATCTGGCCCAGACGCTCTGTCACCGCCATCACCTTTCCAGGCCCCCGGTGGAGGCACGCCATGATATGCGTATCATACTACAGCATGTGCTTTTAGAGAATGAGAGGATGGTAAGCATCAAGACGCTTCCGGCCAGTGAGGTATAATTGCTCGCTCATTGTATCACGAAGTCTTCCAGACCGATGGGATATTCATCACATGCTCCGAGATCATCCGGCTATAGAGGTGAAAACAGGGCAAACCGGAGGGGCGTGGGGAAGCCCGGTTTGCCCATATGTTCACATCAGGCACCTCTGCTACGCCTCCCACACAAAGCGAAAGAGCATCAACGACGCCACGAACGTCGCCACACTGTAAGCCACAAGGAACTGCAAGGCACCCATCGCCGGGCCAAGGCCGGCGTTCTCCAGGGTCAGGGCGGTGCCCTGGATGGCGACGATCAGCGGCGGCACCAGCAAGGGGAAGGCCAGGACGGCAAAGAGGGCGCTTTTGAAGCTGGCCCTGGCAATGATCGCCGCCAGAATGGTGGTGGCAGCGGCCAGGCAGAGGCTGCCCGCTCCTATCAG
The DNA here is from genome assembly GCA_046719255.1 of Chloroflexaceae bacterium. Lineage (GTDB taxonomy): Bacteria > Chloroflexota > Chloroflexia > Chloroflexales > Chloroflexaceae > JACAEO01. The sequence goes on along the minus strand of JBDNDG010000011.1, from coordinate 12,202 downwards.
CGCCACGAAGGCCAGCGGGCTGCCCACCTGCACGCGCACCAGCATGATGAACAGCAGGCTGGTGATCGCCCCCAGCACGGCCAGCAGGGCCAGGTTGAGCAGAAACTTGCCCAGGTAGACGGCCGCAGGCGGCGCGGCCAGACGCAGGGCGGCCATCGTGCGAGCCTCTTCTTCGTGCACGAAGCCGCGCGACAGGCCGGTGATAGCGGCAAAGAGAAAGGCCACCCATAACAGCGAGGACTGTATCAGCAGCGCCTCTTCGGTGCGGCGTAGCCCGATAAAGGTGGTGCCGACGCTGACCATCACGGCAGTGCAGGCGGCAAACAGCACCATCGCGTTGAGGGCGTAGCGGGTACGCAACTCGATCCGCAGATCCTTGACAAACACCGCCCAGGCCGCGGCGAGCAGCACCGGCGTGGCTGCGCCGGTCCGCACCGGCCCTTCGACTGCGGGCGCCTCCGGGCCCGGATCCTTTGCCCTGTCCATGCCTGCTCCAGCCTGACGAGCCACACTCAGCCGCCCAGACGCAGCACCAGATCAGCGTAGCGCAATTCGCGCGGGTCGTTGGTAGCAATAACCACCATCCCTGTGCGACGCTGCGCGGCGATCAGCGCATCAACCAGGCTGGCGCCGCGTTCATCGAGGGTGACCGTCGGCTCGTCGAGCAGCAGCACGGGGGGGCGATGGAGCAGCGCATAGGCGTAACGGAGACGCTGGGCCATACCTGAGGAATAGGTTGCCAGCCGATCATCGCCACGCCCATCCAGCCCAACCTGTTCGAGCAACCGGTCGAGCGCCTGGTCGTCGCAATGCAGCCCCCGCACTGCCGCGAAGAAGCGCAGGTTCTCGCGTGCGGTCAGATCACGGTACAGCATCAGATCGGGAGCGACCCAGCCGATCAACGGGAGGGCATCGCGCGGCGTGCAGACACCTCCCGCCGCTTCGTAAACGATCACGCCCGCGTCAGGGCGTTGCAGACCCGCCAGCAGCCGCAAGAAGGTGCTCTTGCCACTGCCGTTGGGGCCGCTCACCACCAGCGCTTCGCCTCCACGCACCTCCAGCGAAACGTCGTGGAACACCAGCCGCGCGCCATAACGCGCGGCGACACCTTCAACTGTTAGCCGCAGGTTCACAACCTTATTGTAGCACAGACGAGGTGGGGAACCAGCCTGAGGTGGGATGGGGCCAGGGCCCCTGCAACGTCGTTGGGGTAAGCCCCCAGATCCACCGCCGGTGGCAGGGCATTGCATCGGCCCCGGGATGGTCTACGAAGGCCCGAGGATCAGGCAGCAGGACGGCGTTGGGAGGGCCACGACCTCCCAGACCCTCCCGCGCGCGGGCTATTTTCACATCAGTGACCCGGTAGCGACCGGGCCGCACGGGCAACAGGGGGCGCAGCCTGTGGCGGAGCGAGCGGGTCCATCTCCAGGAAATGCAGAAGCGCCTCGTTGAACGTGGGAGCTTCGTCGAGGAAGGGGAAGTGGCGGCTGCGGGGCATCGTGAAGATGCTGGCCATGGGCACGTCGGCGAAAAGTTCAGCCTGATTGGGATTAACAATATCGTCTCGCCCACCGTGGATGATCAGTGCGGGCACCCTCAGGCGGGAGAGTTCAGGGCGTAAGTCGGTGCGCCACATCGAACTGACGGCGTAGCGCAGGGTATCGGCGCTCGACTTAACGCTGTCGTCGATCACCTCATGCACCGCCGGATCGCTGGTCTGCCCGAGAAAGAAGCGGAAGAGTAAACGCCGCAGGAAGGGTGTATAGGCGAACACATCGGCCAGGAAGGGCCGGTCGGTCAGTTTGAGCAGCCACGACAACGAATCGCCATCAATCGGCGCGCCAACCGTCACCACGCGCCGGATGCGTTCGGGGTGGTTGATCGCTGTCTTCAGGGCCACCATACCACCCATAGAGTGCCCGACCAGCATCACCTGGTCAATCCCCAGCGCATCGAGAAAGCGAATAACCTGTTCAGAGTAGGCCTGGATGCTCTCCCGGGTGCGCTTGCGGCGCGAGTCGCCGAACCCCCAGAAATCGAACGAGTAGGTGCGAAACCGTTCGGCAACCACTTCCATCGTTGGGAACCAGTAGCGCCAGCTACCAAGCCAGCCGTGGAGGAAGAGCACCGGTCTACCCCGACCGAAGACCTCGTAGTGAACCATCTGGTTGTCAATAACAACAATGCTCATTGGTGTTGCACCCGCAGTGAAGACGAACCGAGGGCGCGCTGTTCGGCGTTCCTTCGTCAGGTTGTTTGTCCTGCATGTTATGATAACGCAGTGAGGGGACCCATTTGCTCATCAGGCGCCTGTGCGGCTGCGCCGCGCCCTGACAAGATGAAAACAGGTATATGTATATGTTTGGGAGGGCTTCGCCCTCCCAAACCCTCCCACCGGGGGAGGTACAGTGCTTCTGCGCCATTAATCGGCGCTGCCACCCGCCCTGACGCGCAGGCTGGAGTTGCCCCCTTCGCGCCCGCCTTCACGCCCGCCGAGGGAGCGTTGCAGCCGCCAGCGTAGCGTCGCAATGTCGTCGGAAATGGCTCGCAGGTGCTCCAGTTCATGCTCGAGATTCTCGAGCAACTCCCGTACCTGGGGGCCGGTCGAGGGGCCGGCGCGCTCGACCGAAAGCTGGCCTACCCGTTCCTGGATCGCCGCCAGCAGGCTCATCAGGTGCGCCCAGGCTTCGTTATCCTGCGCCTGCACGTGCCGCTGCGCTCGCGCGCGGGTGTCGAGCCAGTGCTGGATCTGGGCTTGCATCGCGCTGATGCGTTCCTCAATCTGACGCAGGGCTTCCGGATCGGGCGCGGGTGTCTGCCCCGCGCGGCCCTCGTGCTGCGGCGCGTTGATCACCTGTTCCAGTTGCTCCTGGAAGTAGGCGATCGAGGCGCTCAGTTGTGACTGGCGTATAGCGACGGCTTCCTGCTCACTGAGCATATCGAGCAGCATATCGCGAAGCCTTGCTGCCTCGGTGGCATTGCTCACTGCCTGCTGGTGCAACAGGTGCGGAACGAACCAGAGCAACAGAGCAAGGAGGGTAATAATCGCAATGCCCAGTGCGACAAAGAGTGCAGCCATACTGCTTGTCTCCCCCTCACGAGTACCTCTACAATGCTTACACGCTGCGCTTGCGGCACTACCTGCGATAGATCGGGTATTTTTCAGCGAGAGCAGGCTTTCCCTCTGATCCTCCGCGCCTCAGCTTCGCGTTGGAAACGTTCCGATCAGGATTTCGCGCCGCTATGCCACACACCACAGGTGTGAAACAGGGATTATTTTGGGAGGGTTGTACCCTCCCAACCTTATCCACTCACGGATTGTGTTCGCCTGAGACCATGAGAGCACGGCTCTTCCGCCACTCCTCATGACCGGTAGGGGCAAGAGGAAACCGGGTTTCCCTGGTTTTCACTTTAATTATACGTGAGGCGTCCAGACATTCTAGCGCCTGGGGATGACAGCCGGATTACACCCCGACGGGTTGTTCAGCAGCCTGATGCCCTGTGCGCCGCGCCACCACCACGCGGTCGCGCCCGGCCAGGTCCTGATGCACCTGCACCTCGGCGCCCGGCAGGGCGGCCCGCACCAGCCCGGCCACCGTATGGCTCTGCCACGCCCCGATTTCCAGCAGCAGGGCGCCGTGGGGGCGCAGGGCGGCGGGGACCATCGCCAGCAGGCGCCGGTAGACGGCGGTGCCGTTCGGCCCGCCGTCGAGGGCCAGGCGCGGCTCGTAGGCGCGCACGTCCGGGGCAATCTCTGCGTACACGGTGTAGGGCGGGTTACTGACGATCAGGTCCACCGGCTCGGGGAGGGGCGCGAGCAGGTCGCCGTGGAGCAGGTGCACGCGCCCCTGGAGGCCGTACCGCGCGATGTTGCGCCCGGCCACCGCCAGGGCCTCAGCGGAGAGGTCCACGGCGTAGACCAGCGCCTCGGGGAGGTGCGTGGCCAGGGCGACGGCGATGGCGCCGCTACCGGTGCCGATGTCGGCAATAGTGAGCGCCGGCCGATCCGTCACCTGCCCTCTGGTGAGCAACAGGCGCCGGGCCTCGGCCAGGGCCAGTTCAACCAGAAGCTCGGTTTCGGGGCGGGGCACCAGGGTGGCGGGGGTCACCTCCAGGTCCAGGCCGTAGAATTCGCGGCGCCCTATCAAGTAGGCCACCGGTTCACCCTGACCACGGCGCGCCACCAGCGCGGCGAAGGTAGCCGCCTCTTCGGACGAGGGATGATACTGCCGCTCGGCGAGTACCCGCGCCCGCGGCCAGTTGAGGGCGTGGGCCAGCAGCAACTCGGCGTCGAGCCGGGGAGTCTGGCTGGTCGCCTGGAGGCGGGCCGTGGCGTCCCGGAGCAGTTCGGCGATGGAGGCCGTCATTGCCTGCGGTGCGTATGCGCCACAAAGGCGCGAGATCACGAAGGTGGAAGGGTTGTGCCCTCCTGGGAGTGCCCGGAGGTACCTGGTGGGACGCGGCGCAGCCACCGGGCGGACCGCCAGGTTTCAACGGGTATCACGAGACCGGCGCGTTCACGGTATGCGCGGATCATGGCGCCCGTGCGGGCGCGGCTGCCGGGCTGGCGCGCCTCCCTGGAAGGGTCAGGTACACCTTAAACATTCGCTTCTCAGTCAATCCGCCGTTCGGTGAAATCGCTACCGTCGAAGGAGAGCAGGCGCTTCTTTTCGTCAATCACCGTCTCCAGATGGACGGGACGGGTCCAGATCTTGTACAGGTTACGCATCGTATCGCGCGCGTAGTCCATTTTGAGATCGACACCTTCGTGACGATGGCGCAGATACAACTCGCCGCGGTTGTTGTAATTGCCATCCTCAACGAAGATGAAGGGCTGGCCGAAGTTGGTGAGGCGGAAAAGCAACTTCTCCTTAATCTCTTTGAACTCCCGCGAGGCGATCTCGTACACGTCGGTATCGCGATTATAGCGATAGGTGAAGAGCTTGTTCTCCAGCACGAACTCGGGCGTCAGAAACTCGTCAATGAACGTGACATCGTTGTAGAGCCGGCGAACCTCGAAGATCTTCTGCCGCCCCAGGCCGAGTTGTCGATCCCAGGCGCGTTTGGCGGCAATGTCGTCGCACTCGTCGTACTCTTTGCCAAACTTGCCTTTGTTCCAGCGATCCTCGATATCGCGGAGCAGCTCCAGGCCGAGTTTGTAGGGATTGAGGCGCCCGCCGCCGGTCGCCACCACCCCCGAGTGCAGGTCGGCGAAGGAGACGATCTCGGCTGCCGAGGCGACCTTCTGGGTCATGATCGTCGAGTGCCAGTAGGAGGCCCAGCCCTCATTGAGGATCTTGGTCATCCCCTGCGGGGCAAAGTAGTAGGCCTCGTCGCGCACAATCTCGAGCACGGTGTGCTGCCAGCGCTCCAGGGGTGCGTAATTCATCAAGAACAGCAGCACGTCCTTCTGGGGGTTTTCGGGGAAGCGGCGTTGCCGGGCGCGCTCGGCTTCCAGCTTCTGGCGCTGAGCCTCGAGGTACTCCGGCGGGTTGATAAACTCGCGCATGTACTCCCGCTCAACCTTCAACCCTTCAACCACCTCCGGCTCTTCATCGCCCACCAGCGGTTTGGGACTCTGGGCCTCGGGCCGGCGAATGTAGGGCGAGTGGTAGTCGATCAGGTTCTCGAGCGAGAGGCAGGTGTCAATAAAATCTTCGACGGTGTCATACCCGATCCGGTCAATGATCCGCTGGATGCGGGTAGCGTGGTTGGCCATAGTGTCGAGCATCTTGCGGTTGGTATGGGCAAACCACATGTTGTGCTTGAAGAAGTCCACATGCCCGGTGACGTGAGCCATCACCATCTTCTGGGTCACGTCTTCGTTGCCTTCGAGCAGGTAGGCGTAGGAGGGGTTGGTGTTGATGACCATCTCGTAGATGGTGCTCCCGGCCCAGACGTGCCCCTTGAGCAACTGGTCGAACTCCATACCGAAGCGCCAGTGCGGGTAGCGGGTCGGGAAACCGCCGAAGGCGGCGGTCTCGTAGAGGGTGCGGTAATCCAGCACCTCGTAGATAATCGGGAAGAAGTCGAGGCCGTAATCGCGGGCGATCCGCTCGATCTCCTCGCGGGCGGCTTCAAGTTGGGGCGGAAGGCGTGTGCTTTTCATAGTCTCTCCTACCAGGAAACGCGGAGGGCGGCGCGAAACATGACACTATGTGCGAAGAGTGCCAGCAAGGCCAGGGCCGCCAGGCTGCCGCGCCGGTCGTATTGTTCCATGATACCATCAGCGAGAACCGCTGCAATCAGGATGTGGCTGAAGAGCCACACGCGCTCGATCTCGCGGTAGAACAGGCCGGAGAAGAGCATCCCCAGCAGCAGGGCCACCAGGCCGAGAGCGAGCGCATCGGCGGGCCGGTCCACGCCAGCGCAGGTGCGCGCGATGCTGGCCTGTCCATCGCGGCCCAGCCGGTAGAGCAGCCATGGTCCGAGGAACCAGGCATAGGCGACGCTGTTGACGGCCAGAAAGTAGAGGTAGCTCGACAGGCCGAGGGGTGGCACGCGGGCCGCAACGTCGAGGCGGTTATTGGTCACGCCGCTGAAGAATGCCGCCAGGCTGTCGTAGCCGGTGGCGAGCCACAGCGCGCCCAGCGGCAGCAGCACGGCGCCGGCCAGCACTCCGCCTATGGCGGCCCAGCGCAGCGCGTCTTCGGGTCGCCGTGGGCCGAGGACGAGGCGACGCGCGACCAGCGCCAGGACGACCAGCGCCAGCATGAGCGTGGTGAAGCTGAACAGGAGGCCCAGGGCGATCCAGGCGCCTGCGATGAGGGCGGCGCGGAGCCGGGGCGCCAGCGACGCTTCGGGTTGCTCGAGGATCACCAGGGCGCGGTAGAGGCAGTAGATCGCCCAGGCCAGCACCGTGGCATAGAGCGCGTCCATCGAGGTGACGCTGTAGATCATATACGCCGGCAACAGCGCGTAGATCGCCGCCGCCAGGATCGCCGCCCGCTGGCCGGCCAGCGCCGCCGTCAGCCGGTAAGTCGGCCAGACCCCCAGGGCGGCCAGGGCGACCACCACCCAGGTCGCCGGCTCGGGTCCCGGCCCGAAGAGACGCTCGACGCCCCAGAGGAAGAGCGTGCTGCCGGGCGGGTGGGTCCGGTTATGTAGCACCAGGTCGGGCATACTGGCCACGTAGCCCCGCAAAAAGCCGAGTGGATCGGTGCCGACGCGGGGCACGTCGTGGATGTAGCTACCGGTCTGTTCGGCGAAGTGCTGAAACAGCGACGGGTAGCCGCGCAGGCCAGCTTTGAGGGTGACGGGCAGCAGGGCGGCGGCCAGGGCCGTCACGGTGATGACCAGCCAGGCCGCGGGTGGCTGAGGGGCGCGCACCCAGGCGAGGATCACCGCGGCGAAGGCGCCAGAGAGGGCTACGGCGGGCAGCACGCCCCAGCCAAAGGCGCTACCGGCGCGGGCCATCAGTGGAAAGGGCCACAGATAGCCCTCGCGGTGGGCCAGGACGTACCAGCCCGAGCTGATCAGGGCGAGGATGAGCAGCGTGCCCAGAGTCTCGCGCTGCCAGAGTGTGAGGTGCGGCGCGGCCCACTGGTAAGCCGCCAGGGCGCCGAGGATCAGACCGAGGGCCACGGCGGTGAAGGCACTCCAGTAGGGCAGATCGGGAGCCAGACGGATCGCGCCGCCGATCAGGCCGGCGCCGAGAACCAGGGCCAGGCCGGCAACCAGCGCCAGGCTGGCGGCTTGAGGCACGGCGAGCCGGCGCAGCAACCCATAGCTGCCCAGGGCCAACCCCAGGTTCACCAGCAATGCGCCGGGCGGCGGCAGGGCACCGCCCTCCAGCGGGCGCGCGGCCACTGAACGCACACCCACGCCCACGACCCGGCCATTGCCAGACGGGTCCACGGTAGTGCTGAGGAGGGTGAGGCAGAGCGGCCCCCCCTGCGGGCCGGGCGGCAGCAGCAGGTGGTAGGCGCGGTGCTCGGGAGCGATGGCGAGGGGCAGGCTCAACGCGCCAACGCGCACATCGGCGCGGTCAATGGCCCGCCCGGCGCTCCCCGCGGTGACGGCGCTACCGAGGAGGCGGAGTTCGAGCGCCGCCAGGGGGCGCGCAAGCCCCATCGCCGGCAGGCACACCGTGCCGGCGCCCGTCGTCCAGCGATAGGGCATGCCCTGCGCCTCGCCCTCGAGGGACTGGAAGCCAGCGAAGAGGTCGCGGATGCGGTCATCGGCGCGGATGTGGGCCTGGTAGGCGCCGGCGTAATAGATGGCCGTGAGCGCGAGGGCCAGCAGACCGAGGAGCAGGACGGGGGCCAGTTCGCGCCAGCAGGCGGTGCGGCGCGCCTGGCGAGCCTGCGACACAGGCGGCGCGGGGAGGGCGGGCACAGCGTCTTTCAGCACCATAGGATCACGCGCGGCCCTCATACCGAGGGTCGCGCGCCGTGGGAACCCGATCCACCGGCCAGCCATGGCGGTGGCCTCACTTGCCTTTACCCAGGAAATCCCTGATCGTATCGTAGATATCGTCGCGCTCGGCGATCTCGGAGATCACGATCCGCTCATCGCTGCCCAGGTACTCCTCGAGATCGTGGGCGAAGCGACCGGAGCCGTAGAGCGAGCGCACCTGCCCGTAGCAGAACAGGTTGACTTTGGGCAGCAACTCTTTCTTGAGCAACTCAATACACTCGCGTGTATCGCCGCCGCCCCAGTTGTCGCCATCGGAGAAATGGAAGGGGTAGATGTTCCACTCATCAGCGGGGTAACGTTCGTCAATCAGCCGGTTGCAGAGCTTGTAGGCGGAAGAGATCTTGGTGCCGCCACCCTCGCGAATGTGGTAGAACGTCTCCTGGTCAACCTCCTTGGCCGCCGCATCGTGGACGATATAGCGAATATCGATCTCCTTGTACTGCGAGCGCAGCCAGGTTTCGATCCAGAAGGCGGTGATGCGCACCAGTTCCTTTTGCTCGGTGCCCATGGAGCCGGAGACATCCATCATATAGATGATCACCGCATTGCTCTCGGGAAGCATGGTCTCCTTCCAGGAGCGGTAGCGCATATCGTCGCGAATGGGCACCACAACCGGGTTACGCTCGTCGTAGTCGCCCGCGGCGATCTGGCGGCGCAGGGCCTCGCGGTAAGTGCGCTTGAAGTGGCGCAGCGAGTTCGGGCCAGTGCGGCGAATGCCACTGTACTTATCCTTCTCGCTGACGATATTCTTCTTGCCCTTGGGTTGAATATTGGGCAATTGCAGCTCTTCGCCCAGAATGGCGGCGAGCTCTTCCAGGGAGACATCCACCTCGAGGACATGCTGACCGGGCTCGGAGCCGGCCTGACCCTGGCCAGTCTGGCCGTTGCCCTGGGCGATCGGATCGCCGACATCGCCGTCGCCCTGGCCCACCCCACCGCCCTGGCGGGCGCCATAGCGGAACTGGGGGATGTCGATCTGGGGCACGGGGATGCTGACGAAGCGTTTTCCCTGGCGCCCGATCATCTCCCCTTGCGACATGTACTTACGCAGGTCTTTTTTGATCTTCCCGCGAACGATCTGGCGAAAGCGCCCCAGGTCGCGGTCAACACGTTTCATGGACATAGGCATACGGCGCACGGTGGGAGCAATGAGGCGCGCAGCGTAAGGCATCTGGCAGCCGAGCGGCCTCGCCCTGACCGGAATGCGCTCGCGCCGCGCGCCTTACGCCAGCCCTCACCCCTCCTAGTAGTTACTCTTGGTATCCCCGCGGGCGAAAATCGAGGCCACGTAGTTCAGCACGTCGGTCGCGCTCTGCTCATTGTAGCCGAAGTCGCGGATCAGACGAGCCTTGACCACGTCAATCTTCTCCTGGGTATCCTTATCGATCACACGCGAGACGAGGGAGGTCAGCTTGATGCTATCCTTCTGATCCTCGAAGAGCTTGAGTTCCAGCGCCTTGTGCAGGCGCTCGTTGGTGCGGTAGTCGAAGGTCTTACCCTCGATAGCCAGCGCGCCGATGTAGTTCATAATCTCGCGCCGGAAGTCGTCCTTGCGGCTCTCGGGGATATCGATCTTCTCCTCGATGCTGCGCATCAACCGCTCATCGGGCTCCTCATACTGGCCGGTGTAGCGGTTGCGCACCTTCTCGCGCTGGGTGTAGGCCTTAATGTTGTCGATATAGTTGCCGCAGAGGCGCTTGATCGCCTCCTCGTCGGCGGAGATGGCCCGCTGCACTTCGTTCTTCACGATCTCGGTATACTCCTCGCGCACCACCGAGAGCAGATCGCGGTAGCGCTTGCGATCGTCTTCGGAGTTGATCAAGGCGTGGTTCTTGAGGCCACTTTCCAGCTCGTTGATCACCATGAAGGGGTTGATGTAGCCCTCTTCCTGATTCGTGACCAGGGCGTTGGAGATCTTGTCCTGGATGTAGCGAGGCGAGATGCCCTCCATCCCCTCGCGCACGGCCTCCTTGCGCAGCTCCTTGATATTATCCTCGGTGAAGCCCGGGAGCGTCTTGCCGTTGTAGAGCTTGAGCTTCTGGAGCAGGGTGAGGTTCGGCTTCTTGGGATCTTCGAGGCGGGTGAGTACGGCCCACATCGCGGCCACCTCCAGGGTGTGCGGAGCGATATGGACACGCACCTTCTTCTTGTTGAAATCGCGCTCGTAGATCTTGACCTCATCGCGCAGGCGGGTGACGTAGGGAATGTCGATCCGCACGGTCCGGTCCTTGAGCGCCTCCATGAACTCATTGTTCTCGAGGCGGCGGTACTCCGGCTCGTTGGTGTGACCGATGATCACCTCGTCAATGTCGGTCTGCGCGAACTTCTTCGACTTGATGCGGTGCTCCTGGGAAGCACCGAGCAGATCGTAGAGGAAGGCCACATCGAGTTTGAGCATCTCGACGAACTCGATGATCCCGCGGTTAGCGATGTTGAACTCGCCATCGAAATTGAAAGCGCGGGGATCGGAGTCGGAGCCGTAAATGGCGATCTTGCGATAGTTGATATCGCCGGTCAACTCGGTGGAGTCCTGGTTCTTCTCGTCCTTGGGCTGGAACGTGCCAATGCCCACCCGGTCCTGCTCGCTAAAGACCAGCCGGCGCACGCGGACGTGGCGCATCACCTTTGCCCAGTCGCCATCGTAGCGGCGCATCAACTCGCGGAAGTGGAAGCGGCACACGGGGCAGAGATCGCCCTCGATGCGCACGTGCTCCTCGGGGGAGCGCCCCTCGTTCACCTCGGCGAGGAAGCGCTCGCGGTACTCGGCGGGGACCAGGTGCAGCGGCTCCTCGTGCATGGGGCACTTTTCCCACTCCTGCTCAGGCACCTGCCGCCAGTCGAAGCTGGCGTGGTTCTCGATCGTGCCGAGGTACCAGTCGTAGGTGTAGAGCGCGCCGTCTTCGGTCTTGGAGTAGTGCTCGAGCCCCTTTTTCAGCCGGCGCACGATGGTTGACTTCGAGGAGCCAACCGGACCGTGGAGCAACAGCACGCGCTTCTCGGTGCCGTAGCCCTTGGCCGCGCCCTTGAAGAAGTTCACCAGGCGCATCAAGGGAATCTCCAGCCCGAAGATCGCGTCATCGCCATCGAAGCTGGCATCGGCGAAGAACTTGTAGCGGATCAGGCGTTTCTTGGCATCAATAAACTCCTCTGTACCATACGACATGATCATGTCATAGATACGCTGAAAGGCGTTGCGCGTCACCTTCGGGTTGCGCGCAACCATGTCCAGGTAATCCGCAAACGTTCCACGCCAGTTGAGCTGCTGGAACTGCTGGCGGTCCTGGATCTCGCTGAGAAGTTGCATCAGCGAGGTGCCGGTAGCTGTGGTCATGGACACTTTCCTCCTGCTGCGGGACGTTGCCTGGCCGGGAGCGATGCTAGCGGAACAGGCAAATAAGCTGCCGCGCGGCGCGCGCCATAAGGCTGGCGTACCATTGGGCGCTGGCCAGCGGGCAGAGTTGCTAATGTGCAGGTTTGCGATCTCAAGCTGTGGTGGTGTCGTGTGGGCCGCGTATAGCGGTTGCCAGAGGCGACGCCAGGACTGCCTCTCCCCTTGCGACCACTATACAGCTTTGGATCTCTGGGAGTCTTCGTGAGGAGTGCCTGATAGTTCAGGTGCCTGCATTATAACAACGCAACGGATGCGCGTCAAGGATTTATGTCGCGTTACGCTGGTCTGGCACCGGCGAAGCGATCACCGGGGCCGGCGCGCCGGGGCGGGTTCTCCGCCTGCGCAGAGATGAAAGTGGGAGGGCTGCGCCCTCCCACACCCTCCCCACAGGCA
>JBDNDG010000109.1:0-12061 GCA_046719255.1 Chloroflexaceae bacterium | reverse complement strand
TTCCTCGCCAGCGGGGGGTGCCTCGGCCTGCGCCGCATCGCGGAGCCAGGCGGGGACGTCGGCGCCAGCGGGGGGCGCCTCGGCCTGCGCCGCATCGCGGAGCCAGGCGGGGACGTCGGCGCCAGCGGGGGGTGCCTCGGCCTGCGCCGCATCGCGGAGCCAGGCGGGAATCTCACTGTCCTCCTCAGGCGCTGCGGTGGAGCGGTCGCTCTCGGGCGAACCCTGGGAGGCCTCGGTGATTTCGCGCAGCCAGGTGGGAACCTCGGCGTCGTCAGTGGCGCGCGCTTCCGGGATCGGGGGCGTCTTCTGCTCCTCCGGGGCCATAAACTCGCGCAGCCAGTCGGGTTCTTCGGGGAGCGACCCGGTTGATGGCGGTGTCGGCGCCGACGGTGAGCGCTGCGTCGGAACCGTACTGGCATCGGCGGAGGGCATCTCGGCGCCAGAATCCTCGGCCAGGTTACCGCCCGATTGGCGCTCGGGAGGAGGCGTCTCGCCTTCAACTGCCCGGGCCACCTCATCGGCATTCAATTCGCGCAGCCAGTCCGGCAAGCCACTCGTGTCCAGCGGCTCGGAAATCGGCCCGGAGAGCGGTTCAGAGGGCGCATCGGGGTCCTGTCCAATTGAGCGCAGCCAGTCCGTTGCCCCCACGGGCATCTTCACCCGCGAACTGGTTGTCGGCTGATCGGCAGCCGATGCCGGTTCGGTGGGCGTCTCGGGTTTGTCCTGACCAAGGCCACTGAGCCAGGACGTTGCCCCGAGGGGCGGTGTGCGTGGCGAGGGCGTGGCGGGCGGAGGCGCGGAGGGAGGCTCGACGTCGCGCAGCCAATCGGGCGCCTCGGCCGCTGGAGCCCCGGCCCGGTGCGGGTCATCGTGAGGTGGCTCGACATCGCGCAGCCACTCAGGAACCTCAGCAGGGCCGGTTCTGGCCTCATCACTCACCTCACGACGCAGATCGCGCAGCCACTCAGGCACCGTTTCATCGGCCCCGGCAGAGGGCGGAGGCGCTGTCTCAGCGTGACCGGCGGGGGGAGTGGGAAGCGGCAGATTGCGGAGCCAGGGGGGAAGGTGTTCCATATTAGCGATCGAGGTAAGGCGTATCGAAGCCGAGCAGCACCCGCAACCCGGCCACGAACGCGCCGATGGCGGCGCCGATCACCAGGCCCCGCGCGCCTGCGAGCGCCACATAGTCGTTGAACCACTGGAGCGTCGCCCCAACGCCGGGCAGCGCCGTCACCGGTGGCACCTGCGCCACCAGCACGAGCACCGCCACGACAACGATGACGATAGCCTCGGCGCTACCCTGCCCCAGGGCGCGCAGGGCGGCGCTAAGGCTAAAGAAGGCCAGCAAGGCGAGCAAACTGCCGGCAATCGGCTCATAGAGTGCCCGAAAGACGGTGCGGATGGGCACTTCGGCCAGACTGCCGGGCAGCACAATGCCTGCGCGGCCAGGCAATGGAAAGAACATTCCCGCAATGATCATCACCAGCAGACCGGCGATCAGGATCAGGCTGTAGGGCCAGTCGGCGCTGCGCGCGCGAACCCGCTGCAGATGGGTGCCGCTGACACTCAGCACCCCCAGCAACAGACCAACCGCCGTGATCACCGCGGCCCACTCCACCAGCACCGCGGCCAGCGCTGCCAGCGGGCCGCCCGCACCGGCAAAATCGAGCAGCACGATCAGCCCGGCGACGCCGGCGATCAGTACGGCAAGCAGGCGTTTTGGATCGCGGAAGAGTGACATAACCGTCTGGACCGTGGCGCGACCTACAATCCCGGGAGTGGCGGCAATCCCAGGTAGGGCTGGATCAGGCTGTAGACCAGGCCCCCGATCAGCAGCACAATCACCGCCGTGCGCAGCACATCCTGCGTGAGCAGGCGCGCCTGAGCGGGACCGGCGGGGGCCAGGTAGGCTTCGCTGGCGTAGATCTCTTCGCCGATCAACGTTGCCGGCGTGGTCAACAGCATCAAGGGGAGACCCGTGGTACTGGTCGTGCCGGCGACCTGGGGGATGCCCCGTTGCGCGCCGTCTTCGCCGACGAGCATGAACTCCTGCCCGAAGCCGCCGAGCATGGCGCTGGCTTCGAGGGGTTGGCGTCCGTACAGGGTAGTGACCCCGGTTACGTAGGCCAGTTCATCGTGATGGGTCAGCAACTGTACCTGGGCCGGCTCAAAATCCTGCGCCTGGCCCGCCTGGTGAAACGCCTGGCGGATCCCGCCGCGCAGCGCGAGATGGGCGACCACATCACCTGAACTGACGAGGATCGGCGTGCCGTTGCGGGCCGCCCGGGCGGCTGCCTGTTCGGCCAGCAGCAACCCGGCGACCAGCTCGGTCGCGGCGGAACGCACACCGCTGCTCGCGCCCAGCACGCTTGCCCCGGGCGACAGATGCACGGCCCGCCCCGTCTCGGCGGCCTGGCCAAGGGCGGCGCGCAGCGCATCGAGGGCCGGAAGGGGGCGCTGCGGCGTGACGCCGCCACGCAAGGCGCGGGCGTGGTGCAGCCAGATCAGCCCGATCGCCACCAGGATGACCAGCAGCGTAAAGAGAGTGACGATGTTCAAGCCAGGGAGCATAGGCTGGCTCCGGTCAAAGCGATCAGGACAATTCTTTACAGCACTATGGCGTTTCCTGGCAATGAGTGTAACCTAGCCGATAGGCTTTGTCAACCGATGCGCTGAACGTATCAGGGCGAATGCCACGTCGGAAAGCGAACGCCTCCTGAGTGGGCCGAAGCCTGTCCTGCGCGGAGCGAAGGGCGAAGTGCAGCAGGCCCTTGTCGGAAGGGGTGTTCGTACCTTTCGATACGCGCTGTGCGCTCCTCAGGGCGCGAACACCGGGACGTTGCCGTCGCCCTGCTGAACGGATGCGGGGCGGTTGCGGAGGCGTTGGGGTCGGCCCCAAACCCCGGTTTTCCGGTTCGAGCGTCGCCGCCAGGATCGTCGTCACGCGGGTGTCGCCGGTACAGTTCCAGAGGGCCTGGCCTCACCGTTGCCGCTTCTCCTGGTCACGGCTGTGAGCGGGTGTCGAGCAGGCGGCGCAGTTCGCGCCATGCATCCGGCTCGCCGAGGGCGAGCGCATAGGTTTCGATGCGCGTGCCCCCCAGGAAGGGCAGACTGAAGCGCGCGAGCTGGCTGCTCAGCACGTCAACCGGGCTGAGCATATCGAGAATCAGCCCGAGGGGGGCGCGCATGCCCGCGCGGTCCACACCGCTGACCAGCCGTTGGAGCACCTGGTGTGTATGATCATCCATGGTAGGATAGTTGATTGTAGATTTCTGCCAGGAACATATGGGGAACCCGGGTTTCCCTGTGCCCCTCCCTGAGGGGAGAGTTTGGGAGGGCTGCGCCCTCCCAGGAACAAACCTGTCTTCCATCGTGTCAGAGGAGGGGGAACCCGGGTTTTCCCGTGCCCCGCCCTGAGGGGCTTTCAGGCATCGAGTCTTTTGCAGAGCGCATCAGGAAGCCATGGTTGCCGCGAGTCCTCACCCCCCGACCCCCTCTCTCGCTAAGGGACAGGGGGGGCCACATGTGGCATCCCAACACCCTCTCCCGATCAGGGAGCGGGGGGCGGGGGGAGAAGGAGCAGCCGTGGCCCCAAAAACGCTACCCGTGAAAGCCCGGACCCTCCCGCCGGGAAGGGCCTGGTCGCGTTACCCCTGACTGGCGGACCCCGGGTCGGCGGAGGTTGACGAAGCGCTGGAAGGCCCCACCTCGACCTGCTGCTTGAGCGCCGATAGGAACTCGCCGGCCAGATGGATGAAGCGTTCCCGCTGGCGGGGGCCGATCAGGCCCACCACGAACTCGGGCAGATCGAGCGAATCGACCCGTTCGATGCGAAAGCGGCCATCGTCCAATGGCACCACCAGGCAGCGGTTCACCCCGGTGAGCGGCGGGAAGCTGATGCGAAATGCCGTCGCCCGGGAGAGGGGGGTGAAGTCCACCACCTCCATTTCGGCGTGAACGATGGGGGCGCGCAGACGAAAGCGGTACCCGGGGCCGGGCGCACCTTCGGCGGGCAGCTCAACCCGCACTCGTTCGAACGAAGGCATCCAGCCGGGCCAGCCGCTGAAATCGTCGAGCACGGCGAAGATCCGTTCTGGCGGCGCGGTGGTGATCGCGCTGACACTGATCTCGAAGCTTACCATACCACATGACCCGGACGGGCTCTACGGGCCACGCCTGCGCCAGTCGGCCCAGCGCTGGCGCAAGGCTTCTACTGATAGACGGGCTGGCAGGTATGCGCCCGTTGCCGTTACGACCACCGCTCGCACACCGCGCGGCACGTGCCCGTAGGCGCGCACGATCTGGCTGTCGAGGGCGGGTTGGTAGCGCAAGACGGCGACGATCTCGTCGAAGGGTAGATCGAGGCCGTGGTAGCCAAGCCAGAGCGTGTTCATGGATACGGGCCGGGGGCTACTCCGCAGACCTGCGGCGTGGTTCAGAGCCGGGGGTTCCAGTTCCATCTGAGCGTCACGCCTGACAGGCCCGGTCTCTCGGGCCCCGGCAACACCGCGACGGGGCGGGTATGCTGATTATACCACTCGTATGCTCAGATCGGCGCGCGTTCTTCCAGGCGCGTTCGCAGCGCGTTGAGAAAGTCGAGCGCCTGCCGCTGATCGAGCGCACGGGCATCGTAGCTCAGGGTGAGCGTTGCCATCGGGCGTACACTCAGCCCACCTTCCACGACCACAACCCGGCGTTCCGGCGCGCCGAGGGTGAGGGCTGCGACGGTGCCGGGCAGGGGTGGCGGCGCGCTCCACCAGCTCTTCCCTCCCGCCAGGCTCACCAGGGCAAAGGTGGCTGCGTCGGCCCCGGGCGGCGCGCCGAGGGCGCGCGCCAGCCCGTGCAGGCTCAGATTGCCCGCGTCGGCGATCAGGGTCCAGCGCAGGCCCTCTGGCCCGGCGTTGGCGAGGGCCAGATGCACCCGTCGCCGCAGGGCGAGGGTGTCACCCAACCAGCGGGCGTTCAGGCGCGGATGAGCGGGCAGCAGTTCCAGTGCCACAGCCGCAACGTAGACCTCCAGGCGCAGGGGCAGTCCCTGGCGCGCATACGCTGTGTCCAGCGCGGCGATCCGCGCCAGGGCCGCGCCGGCATCGAACTCCAGGGTCACCGTGGTCACCGGGGCGGCGCTGCTCACCGGTGGCGCAGGCGTGGCCGCATCGGGGCTATCTCGCCCCTGAGCAATGCCGGTCGGCATAGCCTGTGCCAGCACTGCCGGAGGCACAGAACGGGGTGGGGTGGGCGGGGCAGGGGCCGCGGTCGCTGGCGCCAGTGGGGTGAGACGTGCGCGCACATCGCGCGCCAGCACCCGCCCGTCCGGGCCAGTTCCCACCAGGGCGGCCAGATCAATCCCGTGCGCGCGGGCCAGCGCCCGCGCCAGGGGAGTGACCCGTAGCCGCGGCGCCGGGGGCGCGGCGGTTCTGGTCGGTGTGGGGTGCGCGTCGCGTCGCATGGCGATCCTTACGTGGGGTACAGTGCGCCTGGGCGTGGAAGGGTCCGGGAGAGTGCGCTCCTCCCGGGACCCCGATCAGCCGACGCGGGCGACCTCGACCCAGAAGCGCTCGACCTTCTGCCGGAGCAGGGCGTGCTCCTCCCGCGCCAGGTTGGGGTCGCTTCCCAGGATCTCCTCGGCGGCCACCCGGGCGGCGTGCAGCAGGCGGGTATCGGCGAGGTGCGCCACCTTCAGGTCGGGCGTACCACTCTGCCGGGTGCCGAAGAACTCGCCCGGGCCGCGCAGGTGCAGGTCAATCTCGGCCAGTTTGAAGCCGTCGGTCGTCTGCTCCATCGCCTCCAGCCGCTGGCGGGTAACCTCATTGTCGTGCTTATCGGAGATAAGGATGCAGTAACTCTGGTGCTCGCCCCGCCCGACCCGGCCGCGAAACTGGTGCAACTGGGCCAGCCCGAAGCGCTCGGCGCCCTCGATGACGATCGTCGAGGCATTGGGGATGTCGATTCCCACCTCGATCACGGCGGTGCTCACCAGGATGTCGAACTGGTGGTCACGGAAGGCGCGCATCACCGCATCCTTTTCGCGGGGGAGCATGCGGCCGTGCAGCAGCGCCACTCGCAGATCGGCAAAGACCTCGTTCTGAAGGGTGGCGTACATTTCCTCGGCGGAGGGCAGATCCACCTCTTCACTCTCTTCGACCAGCGGGCAGATCACAAAAGCCTGGCGTCCGCTGGCGATTTCGCGGCGGATGTGGCGGTAGGCCTTCTCGCGTTCGGTCTTCTTGATCCACTTCGTGCGAATAGCCTGGCGGCCCGGCGGCAACTCGTCGAGCACCGAGACGTCAAGGTCGCCGTAGATGGTCAGGGTAAGGGTTCGGGGAATGGGGGTTGCGGTCATAACCAGCATATGGGGGTTGAACCCCTTATCGCGCAGGCGCTGGCGCTGCTCCACGCCGAAGCGGTGCTGCTCATCCACCACGACCAGTCCCAGGGAACGGAAGCGCACGTGGTCGGTGAGCAGGGCGTGGGTGCCGACAACCAGATCAATGTCGCCTTCGGCGACGCCTTCGAGCACGCGGCGGCGCTCGCGCGTCCCCAGGCTGCCGGTGAGCAGGGCTACCCGAATGCCTTTCCCCCCCATATCATCGGCGTCGGTCATGCCGAGGAGGGCCTTGATCTCGGCCAGGCGGGCCGCCTCGGCGGGGTCGAGGCGCTCTTTCCAATCCTCCCCCCCAGCGGCGGCTCCGGCCTCGCGTGGCACGGGCACGCGGCCGAGGAGCTTTTTCAGGCTCTTGTAGTGCTGCTCGGCGAGGATCTCGGTGGGGGCCATCATGGCCCCCTGGAAGCCGTTGCCAATGGCCTGAGCCAGGGCGGCGGCGGCGACCACCGTCTTGCCCGAGCCGACGTCGCCCTGCAACAGGCGCGCCATCGGCACGGGCCGGGCCATATCGGCGTAGATCTCCCGCAGCGCCCGTTGCTGTGCCCCGGTGAGGCTGAAGGGCAGGGCCGCCAGGAGTTCCTGCTGCACCTCAGGAAGGAAGCGCATGGCGTAGCCCAGCTCGCTTTGCCAGAGCAACCGGCGTTGCAATACGCCAATCTGAATAAAGAGAAACTCATCGAAGCCCAGCCGGTGGCGGGCCTGGTCGAGGTGCTGCTGGCTATCGGGATAGTGGATCTGGGCAAGGGCAGTGCCAAGCGGCATCAGGTCGGTGCGCTGGCGCACTGCCTCCGGCAGATAATCAGGCACAGATGGAGCCACCGTGTCAACGACCTGTTTGATAATTCGGCGCGCATTGCGGTCAATCAACCCCCGGGTCAACCGGTGGACGGGCACGAGCCGCCCGGTGTGGATGGTATCGCCGTCGGGGGTAAAGGGTTCCCACTTCGGGCTGGCGAACTGCCGCATCCCGTTGTAAGTGCTCACCTTGCCGCTCAGCACGATCATGCGCCCCACCGTCAGTTGCCTGGCCAGCCAGGGCTGGTTGAAAAAGACGGCTCGCACCGAACCGCTGGAGTCGCTCACCAGGACCTCGACCCGTCCGCGGGCGGCCAGTCGCACATCGCTCACCTCGCCGATGATGGTTTCGGTGGCGCCGATGCTCAACTCGGCGATGGTCTTGCGGGCGCTGAAGTCGTCGTAGCGATGGGGGAAGTGATAGAGGATATCTTCGACCGTGCGGAGACCGAGGCGCCGGAAGGCGTGCATATCACGCCGGCTCACCCCCGGCAGGGCCTCCAGCGGGTCGGCGAGGCCTGGCGCGGGGGTAGCCGCCGGCGGGGCAGGCTGTGCCGGGCGCGCGGCACGGCGCTGTGGGGGGGCAGCGGGCGCTGGCGCAGCAGGCTGGGGTTGCGAGCGAAACAGCGCCCGCAGCAGCTCCAGGGCCTGAGAGACGCGCGCCCGTCGTTCGAGGACCGGCCGGTGGGCGTAGTCGGCCAGCAACTCGAGGGTCAAGCGCACGGCCGGTTCGGCCAGATCGCCATTGGCGTCCGCGCGCCAGGCGGTAAGAAACTGCTCCATACCGCCTTCGGCTGCGCCATCATCGCAGCCACGGCGCAACTCGGCTGCCAGGGTCTTACCGAGGCGGATGATGTGCTCCCGATTGTGCATGGTAGCCGTCACCCGGGTGTGTACCGACTGATCCGACGAGGATGCGAGGCACCGGGGGCGAAACCACTTGCGCCTCCTACTCTTCCAGCCCCTCGAACACCACCACTCCCATGGCTCCCGGCCCGAGATGGGCGGCCACAGCGGGGCCGAAGCGCACGCACTGCACCTGGTCACGCGGGAACACGGGGGCGATCTTCTCCAGCAACTTCTCCACGTCCTCGGGCGTCGTAGCGTAGAGCACCGTCACCTCCTGGACGCGGGGAAAATCCTCGACGAAGGTAAAGAGGCCCTCGAGCGCCTTGGCGCGGGTGCGTGTACGTTCATAGGGCACAATCTCGCCTTCATCGAGGATCATCAGCGGCTTGATCCGCTGCATCGAGCCGAGCACCGAGCCGGTGATCGTCAGCCGGCCACTCTGCTCCAGGTACTCCATGGTATCCACAAAGAAAACCGCGTGGGTATGGCGGATAGTTGCGTGGATGAGCCGGCTGACCTCCTCGGGAGTGGCTCCC
Organism: Chloroflexaceae bacterium; assembly: GCA_046719255.1. Lineage (GTDB taxonomy): Bacteria > Chloroflexota > Chloroflexia > Chloroflexales > Chloroflexaceae > JACAEO01. Next base: position 3,496 of record JBDNDG010000109.1, on the reverse strand, counting down.
TCGCGCGCGGCCCGCGCCGCGGCGATGGCCACCGATCCGGTGCCGATGGAAGCCGACTTGCTGTCAATCACCTCCAGCCGCGTCGTGCTCGCCGGCAGGCGGCTGCGCGCCGCCACAGCGTTGGCCACGCAACTGCCGAGTCGCGCGCCAAGGTGGATGGAGAAAATATGATCCACCTCGCTGATCCACTGCCGGTAGATCTGCTCAAACTGGGTGGCCGAAGGCGAAAGGACCTTGAAGCGCTGCCAGCCCCCCAGCGATTCGTAGAGTAGATCATCGCTGACATCAATGCCGATGCGGTAGGCCCGGTCATTGACGTGGGCGATAAGCGGCACAACTTCAATATCAAGCTCCCGCGCCAGCTCGGGCGGGATATCGGCGGAACCATCGGTGACAACTTTGATCTTCGCCATGCTCAAACCTGCCGGTTTGCCAAAGAGGCCGCAGTATGGTATAGTCTCGCGGAGATAGAAAAAACGCTAATCTCTATGGAGATACGGTACCATGGCTACGTGTGAAATGTGTGGAAAAAAGCCGTCGTTTGGTCACAATGTCAGCTTCTCCAAGCGGCGAACCAATCGGATGTGGCGCCCCAATGTACAGAAGACGACCATTGTGGCCGCTGACGGCAAGACGGTTCAGATCCGTGTGTGCACGCGCTGCATGCGCACGATGATGAAGGCGCGGTAGGAGCGGCATTTCGTTACGAACCTGCATCAGAAAAGGCCAGTGTCCTGCCAGAGGACGCTGGCCTTCTTCATTATAGCCGAACGGCAAGAGGGGCGCAACTACTAGCCCGCGGTGTACTCCAGCCACCCGTAGCGATCCTCCCGTTCACCCTGAACCACCCCGAAGAAGGCCGCCTGCACCGCGGCGGTCACCGGCCCGCGTCGTCCCTGGCCCACCGGAATGCGATCGACGGAGCGAATGGGGGTCACTTCGGCGGCGGTGCCGGTGAAGAACAGCTCGTCGGCAATGTAGAGCATCTCCCGCGGAATAGCTTCCTGGCGCACGGGAACGCCCAGTTCGCCCAGCAGGGTGATCACGGTGTCGCGGGTGATGCCGCTGAGAATTGACGAGGCCACCGGCGGAGTGTACACCACCCCATCGCGCACCAGGAAGAGGTTTTCGCCGCTGCCCTCGCTGACCTGCCCCTGATGATCGAGGGCGATCCCCTCGGCATAGCCATTGGCCAGGGCCTCCATTTTGATCAGTTGCGAGTTAAGGTAGTTGCCGCCCGCCTTCGAGAGCGCCGGCAGGGTATTGGGGGCGAAGCGGCGCCACGAGGCGACGCAGACATCCACGCCCTGCTCCATAGCCTCAGCGCCGAGATACCTGCCCCACTCAATGGTTGCGATGGCCACTTCGACGGGATTGTTCTGCGGGTTGACCCCGATCTCGCCATAGCCGCGGTACACCACGGGCCGGATGTAGCCCGACCTCAGGCGATTGGCCTGCACGGTTTCTTTCACTGCGGCGACCAGTTGTTCGAGGGTATAGGGCACCGTAGTGCGGTAGATCCGCGCCGAGTCGATCAGGCGGCGCATGTGCGGCGTCAGCCGGAAGATCGCCGGGCCGCGGGGCGTCTCGTAGCAACGGATGCCCTCGAAAAAGCTCGAGCCGTAGTGCACCACGTGTGCCATCACGTGGATGCGCGCCTCGTTCCACGGCACCAGTTTTCCATTGAACCAGATGAACTCCATGGGTTGAATAGCCATCGCTGCCCCCTCAAGGCTCAAAACAGGCTTCGCTGCGTCAGCATTCGCTCGTCGGCGCGCCAGGTTGGCGCCCCGGCGGCCCCACGCGCGGCGCGGCGCGGCAGCACCCGCACGCGCGCCCCGGTGACACCGGCCAGATCCAGCACGCGTCGCACCCCTGCCAGCGCCACCTGTGGCGAATTGGTCTGCGCCGACAGATGGGCCAGCCACACATCGCACACAGCGCCAGCGCAGGCGCGAGACAGCAGCTCGCCGCACTGCACATTATCGAGGTGCCCGCGTGCGCTACAGATCCGCTGCTGGATCGCCGGCGGGTAGGGGGCAACCCGCAACAATTCCCGGTCGTGGTTCGCCTCCACCACCAGCAGGTCAGCGCCGCGCAGGGCCGCCACGGTCGTTTCGTTCCAGCTCCCCAGATCGACGGCGACGGCCACGCTCGCGCCACCGGCGCTCAGGCGCAACCCGATCGGGTCGGCGGCATCGTGGGCCACCGGGAAGCTACGCACGTCAAACGGGCCGATGGCCGCCAGTTCGCCCGCTGGCAGATCCTCAACCGCCACGTCCTGCAATGTGGCGCCGAGGGCCTCGCGCGTGGCGCGATTGCAGACCACGGGCACACCGTGACGCCGGGCGAGGGCCGCCGCGCCCAGGCTATGGTCGCCGTGCTCGTGGGTGAGAAGCACGGCGCAGATCCCGGCGGGGCTCAATCCCTGGGAGCGCAGCAGTTCCTCCAGGGTGCGCAGGGCAATGCCGCAATCAATGAGCAGCGCGGCATCCCCGTAGCGCGCCAGCAGGGCGTTGCCGCTGCTCCCCGAAGCCAGCGCGGTCACAGTAAGACTCATGCGACACTCCGCGGGTGCGGATCACCCCTCGCCGGCGGGGTCGCGTGGATCGTCCTCGAGCATCCAGCGCTCGAGAATGTTCCGCGCGGCCCGCGCGGCAATGGCCCGATGGCTGATCCGGTTCTTGCGTTCAGCGGGCAACTCGGCCAGGGTACAGTGCTCGTCGAGCACATAGAACAGCGGATCGTAGCCAAACCCCCCGGACCCGCGTGGCTCGAACTCGATCACACCTGGCAGCGTACCTTCGACCAGTTCGGGCGGATGCCCCGGACGAACCAGGGCGATCACGCACACAAAGCGGGCCAGACGGGCGTGCCAGGGCACGTCCTTGAGCTGGTCGAGCAAATAGCGCAACTGCGCCTCGCCTTGCAGGCCGCCGTAGCGCGCCGAATGGACACCGGGCGCGCCGTGCAGGGCAGCCACTTCCAGCCCGCTATCGTCGGCCAGGGTGGGCAGGCCGCTGAGGGCCATATACCCCCGGGCCTTGAGGATGGCATTGGCCGCGAACGTCTCGCCCGTCTCGGCGACATCCTCGGTAATGCCCACGTCGTCGAGGGAACGCAGGGTCAGGTTCAGGCCAGCGAAGATCGCCGCGAACTCGCGCAGTTTGCCGGGGTTATGGGTGGCAATCAGCAATTCGTGCATAGGCAGGAGTCTACGCCGGATGACGGGAGTCTGTCAAGGTCATTCATCCCATCAGTCGTTCATGCGGCGCAGCCGCATGGCCGGCTGATCATATGGGGAAACCGGGCTTCCCCGTGCCCCGCCCTGAGGGGAGGATGTGGGAGGGCGCAGCCTTCCAGGGAAAAAAACCTGTCTTCATCTGCGTCATCCGGCACCGGGTCGCTCGACAACCCTGATCTCCGGTATCATGCCATTTCAGATTGCAGATTTCGGATTGCAGATTGCCGCAGTGGCGTTGCAATGCGCGCTGGT
>JBDNDG010000108.1:0-12084 GCA_046719255.1 Chloroflexaceae bacterium | reverse complement strand
TATGAGCCATAAAACGGACAAACGACCGGGTTGAACCAGGCGCTCACGGCTGCATACCCTTATAGCTACCTGCAACAACCGATGAAGTCGCTGCGATCGCAGGTACCGGTATTAGCAGATAACATTGCTGGACTGGCGAATTCACTCGAAACGCTTCTTACCGAGACCGACCGCATTGCTCGCGAAAGCCTGGAATACTGGACCCGCATTCTCGGCGCCCTGGCCGCGCTCACCGCCCTGGTCATCGCCCTACCCCAATTCATTCCTGGTTCAGTAATCGACGCAGACAGCTACCCTGCCTGGTTGCAGTCTATCCTTCCACTCGCACGCCTGGAGCAGATAACCACCGCTGTTGTAGCCGTTGCGGTGCTGGTGCTCGTCACTGGCGCACTGCTCTTCAGTCTGGCCTGGTTGTGGGAACGACTCTTTCCGAAAGAGCAGGAAACGCTGATCGGACGCATCCAGCAGTTCTGGGCCAGGGTCGAAGATGTCGCGGCCCGGGCAGGTCGTACCGAGCCGGGCTGGCTCGACCAACAAGACCAGACCCTGGCGGAGGAACTGGCAACCATTCGCACGCAAATCATCAGCCAGCCATCTCGAGGCCAGGCAACGACGCCTGCACCTGAGCAATTATCCCGCCTACCCTTTGCCAGGCGGCTGGAGCAGACAATCGCTCGTTATCGCTCGCCGGTCGTGGTGAACTGGATCAAGCGCAGTCAGCTGAACCGATATCTCCTGTATCTGATTGATTTGCGAGCCGAGAACATCCCATTACCTCGCACCATATGCCTGTTTCGATATAAGAATACCAACTTTATTCGTATGCCAATTTCAGAATGGGCTTTTGATCGCTCGTTACGACGGGCAGGGTTTACACTCGAAGAACGGGCACAACTGGCACAGTGGCTCAGTGAACCTGACAATCTGGATGTCATCGCAAAGATGAGTGATGTCATGTTTCTGAAGATTCTGGAAGAGCGGGGGGTCAGTGCCGACCCGGGCAGGCGCCGCGCAGATGAATGGGCGGGTTTCTTGGATGCGCCTGCGCGTGCCCGGGGCGAACCTGAGGCCTGACAGATCCTTTGCGGTCTCCTGATACGCTACAATGGAGCCTGGCCCTCAGAGCGTAGAGCGAAGGCGGTAGCGCAACTCCAGGTGGTTGCGCCCCCAGGAAATGGAGGACGAGGATGTCCACTGAGCGCATCTTCAAGAACTTCATTGGCGGTGAGTTTGTCGCCAGTCGTAGCGGCAGAACCTACGAGCGGCGCAATCCCGCCGATCGGCGCGAGCTGGTGGGGATCTTTCAGGATAGCAACGCCGACGACGTGAACGACGCGGTCGCGGCAGCGAAGGCGGCCTTTCCAGGATGGCGGCGCGTGCCGGCGCCCAGGCGCGGCGAGATCCTGCTGCGGGCCGCCGAGTTGCTGCAGTCCCGCAAGGAGCGCTACAGCCGCGACCTGACCCGCGAGATGGGGAAGCCGCTCTTCGAGGCCGGGGGCGACATCGTGGAGGCGATTGGCATGGCCCAGTACGCCGGGGGTGAGGGCCGGCGCATGCACGGGGTAACAACGCCCTCTGAGTTGCCCAACAAGTTCCAGATGAGCATCCGCCAGCCCATCGGAGTGGTGGGAATGATTACCCCCTGGAACTTTCCCATGGCCATCGCTTCCTGGAAGATGCTCCCGGCTCTGGTCTGCGGCAATACGGTGGTGATCAAGCCCGGCGAGGATGCCTCGGTGAGCACCTACAACCTGGTGGAGTGCCTGGTGGAAGCCGGCCTGCCCCCCGGTGTGGTCAACATCGTCACCGGCTTCGGGCCGAGCGCCGGGCAACCCCTGGTCGAGCACCCCGATGTGCCGGTGATCTCCTTCACCGGCAGCACCGAGGTGGGCCGCCTGGTCTACGAACTGGCCGCCCGGCAACTCAAGCGGGTCAGCCTGGAAATGGGCGGCAAGAATCCGCTCATCGTGATGGACGATGCCGATCTCGACCTGGTGTTGCAGGGGGTGGTCTGGGGCGCCTTTGGCACCACCGGGCAGCGCTGCACCGCCACCAGTCGCTTGATCGTTCATCGGCGGGTGGCGGCGACGCTGGTGGATCGCATCGTGGAGCGGGCAACGCGCCTGCGCATCGGCAACGGGCTGGACCCTGAGACCGAGATGGGCCCCCTGGTGAACGAGGATCAGCTCCGGCGCGTGCTCGAGTACATCGCGATTGGCAAGGGTGAGGGCGCGACCCTGCGCTGCGGCGGCGCGCACCTCAGCGAGGGAGCCTACGCCCACGGCTTCTTCGTGCAACCCACCGTGTTTACCGGGGTCACGCCGCAGATGCGCATTGCCCGCGAGGAGATCTTCGGCCCGGTGCTGAGCGTCATCGAAGTGGACAGTCTCGACGAGGCCCTGGCAGTAGCCAACGATGTGGCTTACGGCCTCTCGGCATCAATCTATACCCGCGACATCAACGCGGCTTATCGGGCTATGCACGAACTCGAAGCGGGTATCGTCTACATCAACGCTCCGACCATTGGCGCCGAGATTCACCTGCCCTTTGGTGGGGTGAAGGCGACGGGCAACGGCCACCGCGAGGCAGGCCCGACGATGCTCGACGTGTTCAGCGAGTGGAAGAGCGTGTACGTCGACTACAGCGGCACGCTGCAACGGGCGCAGATTGACAATGTGGAGTAACACCATTTGAGATTATTGCAGATTTCGGATTGCAGATTGCCGCAGTGGCATTGCACTGCGCGCTGGTGGGCGTGCGGATGCGGCCTGTTCAATCCCAACTGGTATAAGACAAGGAATGCAGAAGGGCTACGCCCTTCCGCATCTTAATTTAAGAGGGAGTGGGGAAACCGATTTCCCCACTCCCTCTTCTGAACGTGGTTGGGCGCTCAGGCCGGCAGCGGCCCGGCCGCAGGGGGCGGCGGAAGGGCCGTGGACGAGGCTTCAGCGCCCTTGCCGTTGCGGCGCATTTCAATCGTCAACGGCTTGACGCGGCTGAGCAGTTCGGCCAGTTGCTCACCCTCGAGGGTCTCGAACTCCAGCAAGGCATTGGCCATATCGTCGAGAACAGCGCGGTTGTTGATCAGGATCTGCATCGCGTTCTCGTAGGCCTCGACGGCGAGCCGGTGCACTTCCTCATCAATCTGGCGCGCGACCTCGTCGCCGTAATTGCGCTGCTCGCTGATCTCGCGGCCGAGGAAGATCAGCTCCTCCTTCTCACCAAAGACCAGCGGCCCGAGCTTGTCACTCATACCGTAGCGCGTCACCATAGAGCGGGCAGTGCGCGTCACGGAGACGAGGTCCTGCGAAGCGCCGGTGGTGACTTCCTCGGGGCCAAAGACGATCTCCTCAGCGGCGCGGCCACCCATAGCCACCACCATCTCAGCCTTGAAGTAGGCCAGGCTCTGCAGGCCGAGGTTATCCTCATCGGGGAGGAAGAGGGCGTAGCCGCCTGCCCGCCCACGGGGGATGATCGTCACCTTTTGCAGCTTATTGGCCCGCGGCATCGCGGCGCCGGTGATGGCATGACCGGACTCGTGGTAGGCGACGACCAGCTTCTTGCGGTCGGTCATCACCCGCGAGCGGCGCTCGGGGCCGCCGAGGGCCACGCGCTCGATGGAGTCCTGCAATTCGGCCATACCGATCTTCTTCTTTGAGCGCCGCGCGGCGAGAATGGCCGCCTCGTTCACGGCATTCATCAAGTCAGCGCCGGAGAAGCCAGGCGTGAGACGTGCGATCACCTCAATATTGACATCATCGTCCAGCGGCTTACCCTTGGTGTGCACCTTGAGAATATCAATGCGGCCACGCACATCGGGCGCATCGAGCACCACCTGGCGGTCGAAGCGACCCGGGCGCACCAGGGCCGGGTCGAGCACATCGGGGCGGTTGGTGGCGGCGATGACGATCACATTGGTATTGGTATCGAAGCCGTCCATCTCAACCAGGATCTGGTTGAGGGTCTGCTCACGCTCATCATGGGAGCCGCCCAGGCCCGCGCCGCGCTGGCGACCGACGGCATCAATCTCGTCAATGAAGACGATACAGGGCGCATTGCGCTTGGCCTGGTCGAACAGGTCGCGCACACGCGAGGCGCCCACGCCGACGAACATCTCGACAAACTCTGAGCCGGAGATGCTGAAGAAGGGCACACCGGCCTCACCGGCCACCGCGCGCGAGAGCAGGGTCTTACCGGTTCCAGGCGGGCCGACCATCAGCACACCCCGCGGAATGCGCGCGCCGAGAGCGGCGAACTTGTCGGGATACTTCAGGAATTCGACGATCTCGGTCAGATCCTGCTTGGCCTCCTCCTGGCCGGCCACATCGGCAAAGGTAACCGTTGGCTTATCGCCGGCAAACATCCTGGCGCGGCTCTTTCCGAAGGAAAGGGCCTGGTTGTTCGAGCCCTGCGCCTGACGCATAAAGAAGACAAAGAAGCCGATCAGCAGCAGCGTTGGCAGCAGGATGGTGAAAATACTCAACAGCCCGCCCCAGGCCGGTGCCGGACTGACCCGGACGTTGATAAGCTGCTTGCCATCAGTGGAAGTGAGCGGCACCCCCCAATCGGCGAGCAAGCCCATGACGCTATCGTTCGTCTCCAGGCGCGAACGATACTCGGTGCCGTCGGTGTAGGTGACGACAATCTGCTCATCACCGGCCTGTGCGGCAATCTGCTTGATCCGCCCGGCCTGCGCGTCGGCGATGACCTCGGCGATGCCCTTCTCATTGCTCTGGGTCGAGCTTTGCCCAAAATACTGGAAGAACAACGCAAGCGCGGCGACCAGGATGATCAGATAGACAAAGCTATTCTTTAACCAGCGATTATCGCCCATTCGTTGTGTCCATCCCTCTAGGGTGATCCCTGTACTACGGCTTGAAAGCGACGGCGACGTGGAGCTTTCAGGCGCCCATGCGGCTGCGCCGCAACCCTGCCAGGATGAAAACAGGTTTGTTTCTTCGAGGGCTGAGCCTTCCCAAACCCTCCTGGCACGCAGGGGCGTGGAGAAACCCCGTTTCCCCTGTTTTTCATATCAGCCGTCTATGCGGCTGCGCCGCACAACGGCGGAATGAAAATACCTGTTCCTGGGAGGACTTCGCCCTCCCAAACCCTCCCGCGCACGGGCTGTTTTCACGTTAGAAATGTACGCGCATTGGTCGTTGCGCTCGGGGTAAACGGGTGGGGCGGCATTTCCAGGTGACACGAACGCGCCACTCCAGCACCGCGCATTCGGACGCCGTGGTTAGATTATACCAAATGCGATCTGGCCCTTCAAGGGAACCAGATCACACGTGGATTGTAATCTGGCTCACTTTAGGGATGTGGAGGTGTGGCGCTACGCGCCATACACCTCCGGCTTCAGAACGCCGATGTAGGGCAAATTGCGGTAGCGCTCAGCATAGTCAAGCCCGTAGCCAACGACAAACTCGTTGGGAATGTCGAAGCCCAGGTAATCCACGGGCACATCGGCGACGCGACGCTCGGGTTTGTTCAACAGCGTGCAGATCCGCAGACTGGCCGGGTTACGGCGGAGCAACTGGCTACGCAGGTAGGCCAGGGTCAGGCCACTGTCAATGATGTCCTCGACGATCAGCACGTGGCGCCCGGCGATGTCGGTGTCGAGGTCCTTGAGCAGCCGCACTACCCCACTCGACTCGGTTGAGGCGCCATAGCTCGCTACGGCGATGAAGTCCAGCGCCACAGGCATATCAATACAGCGGGCGAGGTCCATCATAAACATCGCGCAGCCTTTGAGCACGCCAACCAGCAGCAGATCGCCGATCCCGGCGTAATCGGCGGTGATCTGCGCCCCCAGCTCGGCAATGCGTGCCTGTAGTTCTTCCGTCGGAATGAGCACCCTGGCGATATCCTGATGCATACGCCCCTCTACTGCTTGCTGCTCCCCCTGCCGGGCCACCCGGGACAGCGCTTTCTGCGCTGAGATCAGCCCGATCCAGATTGTACCCTGAGTCGGCTCGGTGGCGACGAAGCGCCGGTCGGCGCGATGGCCCGGCACCCAGACCACGGCGGACGGGGTGGCGAGGAGGGGCCAGGCATCGCGCAGCCCGCGGGGCATTTTGCGATCGACAAAGAAGTCTTGCAGCAACCGGCTGCCGGGTGCACCGACGGGCCGGAAGCGGTCGCCGGGGCGGCGCCGGCGCAGTACCAGGGGGCCATCGAGCGTCCGGGGATCGAGGGCGACCCACCAGGGCGAGGGCGCGCGGGGCGCTTCGGTCTGCGCAATGCACGTCCAGCCCCCGCCGAGATCGAGTCGGCCGGGCAGCGCCAGGGGCAGCTCGGCCACAGCGAGTTGCGGCGCGTCGCCGGGGGGCGGGGCGGCCAGGGAGGCCAGGATGAGGCGTTCCTGCTCGACCTCGAGGCGCAGTGTGGAGCCGAGGCGCATGCGCCGGCCGGGATGGGCAGCGAGGGCGCAGGCGGCCTCGATCTGCGGCTGGCTCACGTCGACGAGGCCCAGGCGGGCCGCGGCGCGCCGCAGGGCGTACCGCTGTAAGGCGGGATGCAGCCTCTCCCAGGCGGCGCGGCGCAGCGTAACCGCCGTGGAGGTCTCGACGGCGAGGGTTGGCCAGACGGCGTCGAGCCGGGCTTGCAGCAAATCGTAGTCCATGGCGCAGATCGCCGCGGTGCGGCCCAGGATTTCTACGATGTGCGGGTTTTCGGCAGCGAGGGCGGCGAGCAGGCGCCGAACGCGGGCGCGGGCGTAACGCTCGGCGCGATTGCTGGGGTCCTCCAGCGGGGCGAGGCGCTGTTCGCGGCAGTAGTGGTCAATCGCCGCGCGGGTGATGCCGAGCAGAGGGCGGATGAGCGGGGGCATGGTTTCGGCGGGCGCGCCCGTGGCACCGTCGGCCCACTCGACCCAGGGTACCAGTTCGCGCATCCCGCGCAGCCCGGCGGGGCCAGCGCCGCGCAGGAGGTGGAGCAGCACCGTTTCGGCCTGATCGTCGGCCTGATGGGCCACCGCGACCGCCGTGGCGCCGGTGGCGCGCGCCGTGGCAGCGAGGAAGGCGTAGCGGGCGCGCCGGGCAACGGCCATCAGATTGTCGCCGCTGCTGCGCGCCAGCTCCGCCACGTTGCCGCGCCCAACGCTCACCGGCAGCCCCCACGCTGTCGCCACGGCGGCGACGTAGCGCGCCTCGGCAGGCGACTCGGGGCGCAGGCCGTGGTCGAAGTGGGCGACGTGCAGCCGCAGGCCCGCGGCGCCGTGGAGGCGCCAGAGCAGGTGCAGCAGGCATAGCGAATCAGGGCCACCCGAGACGGCAACCAGGATCAGGGCGTCGGGGTGGAGCAGCCCGTGACGTTGGAGCACCGCGCGGAGGCGGGGAAGCAGGTCGCTCATGGTACAGAAAAAGTAACGAGTGACAGCCATGCTGGTGTCACTCGCCCGGTGGTGTCGGAGGCGGGATTCGAACCCGCGACCTAACGATTATGAGCCGTTTGCTCTACCGCTGAGCTACCCCGACGGTCAAGCTCAATTGTACCACGCCGGGTGGGGGGCGTCAACGATTGACTGCGCGGCTGCGCCGCACATTGACCGCTCAGAGCCACAGCGCCGCTATGGCTCTGAGCCGCAGCGCCGCTACGGCTCTGAGCCGTAGCGCCGCTACGGCTCTACGTTTCTGGTCTTCCCCCGCGGGGGCGGGAACCGGGGGCCTCCCCCGGCGGGGGAGGCCGGGAGGGGGGTAGAGCGCGGCACACCCTCCCCAGAGGCAGGGGCATGGGGAAACCCGGTTTCCCCGATGCTCACACCAGGGGCGCTGGCGCAGCGACGGGGGTGAAATGGGCGGCAATTGCGTCGCCAAAGCGACGCGCGCTGGCCGGACCGTCGGCGGTGATAATGTTGCCGTCCACCACCACTCCCGGCCCCCGGTAGCTGGCGCCCAGACGCTGGAGCGTTTTCGCTTCGCTTGCCGACACCGTTGCGCTGCGGCCCTTGAGCAGCCCGGCGTTGGCCAGCACCACCGGAGCCAGGCAAATGGCCGCGACCAGTTTGCCGCGTTCGTGCATGGCCCGGGCAATGCGCAGGGCCTGGGGATCCTGGTAGTAGCGCTTCACTCCCAGCCCGCCCACAAACACGACCGCGTCGAAGGCGTCGGGATCGACCTGCGCCAGGGTCATCGAAGGGATCACGCGCCCACCGAGCATGCCGCTGCAGGGCCGGGCGGTTGCGCTGGCCACCACGGTGCTGTGACCGGCCCGCTCCAGTTCGGCGCGGGTTTCGAACAGCTCCTCGTCGCGAAATTGCTCGGGTGGGACGATCATCACAATTCGGGCCATCGTGCCACCTCGCTTTCCATGACGGGCGCTCCACTCGGGGCGAACGGGGTTTTGTCCCGAGCGGCGCCGGTACACGACGCTTCCCGGGCGGGCCGCGCCCCCGCCCACCCGCGCGCGGGTCATTCCCGCCCCGGTCGAGCTGCCGAGGAATCGCCACCCTTCGCGCCGCGCCGGCCCGCCAGTGGCTCTCAGTGTACAACGCGCTGCGTTATCGGAGGGAATCAAAACCGCCACTCAGGCGAGCAGTTCGATCACCGTGGGGAAGCTGGAGGGAGGCGGGGTCAGCGACGTGACGCGCCAAACACGTCCGGGTATCCGGCGATCTGCGCGGCGAGGGGGCGGTCAGAGTGGAGAGGAGCCCGATTCCCTCCCCCAGCGGGGGAGGGCGAGGAGCGGGCGGGTCAACGCGAGACTGCACCAGACAGCCTGGCCCTTCTGAACCTGTAGATAGCCTGGCAGGGGCCGCTGAAGCCGGGCCGACGGATGCGTTTGTTCCCCTTCGTTGATCGCCTCCGGGCTGGAAAACCGGCTCAAACGATCATCTCTGGCCAGCGCGCGGGAGCTGGTAGAATAGGAGTATGAGCGACTTCCCGGGCGCCGGGCTGATGGGCGACGAGACGCGCCGGCTGTAGCCGGAGTGGCGCCTCCAACCGAATGGCTTCGTTTGCCTGCCCCCTGCCCGCTGCGAGGGATGTTTTGAATATGGGTTGTTTCCTGCAAGGGCGGCTACGTCCAACCAAACCCTCCCTACAGGGAGAGGTGCGGTGTAACGGACTCACCGCAGGTGGGCAAACCTGATTTCCCGATGTTCATATCTCAGCCATGGAAGAGCGCTTCAGCGCCTGGTGGTGAGCACTTCTATGAAGCAACTCTTTCTGATTGCAGCAATCTTTGCACTCATTGCCCTGATCGGCGCGAACTTTGTTGCTGCCGATCCCTGGCGGCTGCCGTTGTTGCTCCTGGCAGGAATCTGCGGCCTTGTTCTGTCACTTGTTCGCGTTCTGGCGTTCGACAGGACGTTGACCAGGGGGCAGCGTATCGTTTCTATTCTGTACGAGGCAACGTTCTGGCTCGTGGTGATCGGTCTGTTTCTGTTGTTCGTGCGTTGAAGGTTGCGCGCTGCCGGACGCGGTATGCTGCGTCTCCGGGGCCTCCTCCGCCGGACCTCACGCCTACTCGCCGCGGAGCCGCACCGTGATCTCCTTGCCTGGTTCGACGATCAGGTTGTCGATCAGCACCACCTCGCGGTTGCGATCATACACGCGGTACCGTCCCGAGAGTCAAGCAAAATAGGCGTTGGTTTCCTCACCCCCCGGCCCCCTCTCCAGCGGCGCTGAAGAGGGGGAGGTGGCGGCGTTGGTTTCCTCCCCTCACCAATACGGCGCTCGCGCAGCCAGTCGCGCTTGCACGAGGCGTCGTTGAGCGCGTCCTCTAGTTCTGGAGTGCAGCGGCCAGCCTGAGCGCCGGGCAGCGCGCGGAAGTCGGTGATGGTAGGCAACACGGTCTGGGGCAGTTCCGAACAATATTTCCCGTCGCTTTCTAATCTCTTCCGAATCTTATGATAAGTATCGTTGACCTTGAAATCTGAATACCGTTGCTGGCACTGCTTCGTAAGTTTCTTATAATCCCAGGGGTACATTTCTCGAATCTGATCGTCGGTCAAACGCATGACCGGTGCATCGGGATCGTCTGTTACGCGGAATGGAACTGCATGAGCCTGTTCGGACTGTATAAAACGAATTTCCACTTGCACCATGATATGACAACCAAGTTCAGATCCCTCTTCGGTGCGAGCGGTCTGGTTCAAGAAAGATAAGAACACTTCCTCTTCGGTATGCAATCGAACGCCTTCGACGGTCGAGGGGAGAGGAAGGAACGAGAGCGGCATGAGAGAGAGATTCCATTTCGTAAGATCGGTTTGAAACCAATGCTGAACTGCGATCACGAAGTTTCTCACGCAGGCCATGCTCAGTTCCTGAAGACGCTGGGTCAACGCACCCTCCTGGTGATAGAAGTGAACGGCAGCATTGCGCACTTCAGCGAGAAGCTCGAGGTTTCTCTGTACATTGTGGTGAAGCGTGCCATCCCCGGCAAGCTGCTGCGCGAGATAGTTCAAACCTAGTGTGCGTGGATTGCCTGAGCGACTTTGTTTGATTTGTCCGTGTCCGTCCCTTTCGTAAATGCTCTCGATACAATCTGAATGGGTCGCGATCCATCTGGCTTTCAGAAGCAATTCCCAGGCGTTGAGGGCAAGTATGGCAAAGGTTTCACCCCGATATGGGTAACCCGGTCGATTGTGCGCATCAATCGCCACAACCATTGCCGCTACTGCGCGTTCGAGAAACATCTGCGCGGACGTACTCATACCAGACTCAGGTTCAAATAAAGCAGACGGCCGAGCAGCGTTCGTTTTGCTCCAGAAGCAATGGTAAACCGCGTCTGCCCGCGCTCGTTCGGGTAGAAGTGGTGCTTCAGGTCGAGATCGTTCCAGTCGTAGCAGGTCAGGATGGCCCGATCCATCGCAACGTGCAGCTCGCGCAGGCGCGCAATGTCGGCATCGGCGCAGTGAGGGTCGTGGAAGAGGCAGTGGCACGCAGTCGCGCAGGTTAACCCGCGCGGCGCGTTCATCGCTGATCAGCCTCCCCACCGCCGGAGAGAGCGCGAGACGCTGCTGATCTCGATAAGACTTCACGGTTGCATCCGATAGGCATTCGGTGTGATACCCATCTCGCGTTTGAAGGCTTTGCAAAAAGACGACTCTGAAGCATAGCCTACATAAGAGGCAATTTCGCCGATAGTGGCGCCTGGCTGTTCGGACAGCAAACGGGCAGACAGACTGATTCGCCAGCGCTGTACGTACCGCATCGGCGGCTCGCCTACCGTCGCAGTAAAACGAGCCGCAAAGGCCGAACGCGAACAATTGACAGCGCGAGCCAATGCGTCAATTGTCCAGGGAGTCTGGGGATGATTGTGGATCAACTCTAGCGCCTTACCGATGAGCGGATCGCACAGCGCACCCAGCCAGCCGCTCTGCGCGATGCCCCGGGCTTGCACCCAGTGCTGAACAATTTGCAGGAACAGGGTATCGGCCAGGCGTCGCAACACAGCGTGCTTGCCAGGGCGGCTGGACTCTGCCTCGGTTGCCATTAACGTCAACACATCACTGAGCGCGCCCGCTGTAGTGCGGGAGATGTGAACGACACGCGGCAGTTGTCTGAGCAACGACGCAGCTTCATACTGTTCAAACTGAAACGTACCGCACAGCACGACCGCCGTCGGTCGTTCGCTCCAGCGCATCAGCGCGCATTCTCCCCACTGATCCAGTTGCAGGTTCTGGAACGGTCGTGCCTCAGACGACTCCAGCAGCACGTGCTCTTCGCCACCGGGCAAGAGCACTACATCGCGTTCCTTCAGCGGCCATATACTGGCATCTTCCTGCAACCTGAGCAAGCCGTTGCCCTGGTAGAGAACATGAAAGACGGGGCAGCGGCATGGCAGAAAGTGTAATCCCCACCCTGCGCCGAGTTCGGAACGACAGTACACACTACTCCTCAATCGCAACGTGTGCAGCACACTAGTCAGAGCATCCATACGTCTGGACGATAGGCAAACAAACAGAGACGATAGAACATAGACCCCGCAAACGATCGTAATTATGATAAATCTACTTCATGGAGGCGTGTCGCGCATTCTGTGCCGGAGAGCGCCAATCCGACCACCGGCACAGTTCCGATCCGCACATACGGGCCGCCGTCAGGGTACGAGTATGACACCGATCAGGTCTTCTCGTCG
>JBDNDG010000107.1:0-12228 GCA_046719255.1 Chloroflexaceae bacterium | reverse complement strand
CGCCCGCGGGCAACTGGGGCGCGCCCTGTGCGTCGCCCTGGCCCCGGGCCACGAACTGGTTCCTCTTGGCCACGATCAACTTGAACTGAGTTCGCCAACCACCGTTGAACAGATTGTCGCGACCGGCGCCGATCTGGTGATCCACGCGGCCGCGTATACCAATGTGGACGGCTGTGCCCGCGACCCCGATCTGGCCTACCGTGTGAACGGGCTGGGCACCCGCTACGTTGCCCTGGCCTGTCGCCGGCTCAATGCGCCGCTTGTCTACATCAGCACCAATGAGGTGTTTCCCGGCGATGCCGGCCGCCCGTATACCGAGTATGATGCGCCTCGCCCGATCAATGCCTACGGGCGCTCCAAGTGGGCCGGCGAGCAGGCGGTACGCGAACTGCTGGATAGTTTTTACATTGTGCGGGTGGCCTGGCTCTTCGG
The DNA here is from genome assembly GCA_046719255.1 of Chloroflexaceae bacterium. GTDB lineage: Bacteria > Chloroflexota > Chloroflexia > Chloroflexales > Chloroflexaceae > JACAEO01. The sequence goes on along the minus strand of JBDNDG010000107.1, from coordinate 11,796 downwards.
CGGGGAACGCAATTTCGTGCGCACCGTGCTCCACCTGGCCGAGCATCCGCCCACCGCCGGTCTGCGGATGGTAGACGATGAGGTGGGGAGTCCCACCTACGCTCCCGATGTAGCCGAGGCTGTGGCCACGCTCATCGCTACCGATTTTTTCGGCACCTACCACCTGGTCAACGCCGGGGCCTGCTCACGCTACGAACTGGCGCGCACGGTACTGCACCTGGCCGGCCTGACAACCCCGGTGACGCCGATCAAGCTGGCCGATTTTCCCCGCGATAGCACGCCACCACCCTACACACCCCTCGCGAACCACGCCGGGGCAGCCATCGGGCTGAGCTTGCGCCCCTGGGAGGAGGCAGTCGCTGCCTACCTCGCCACGCTGGCCGCGGTATGATTGATGTAATTGTTCCGAACTACAATGGAGAGGAACTGTTGCCCACCTGCCTCGATGCGCTGCGGGCCCAGACGCGACGCGATGTTCTTGTGACCGTAGTAGATGATGGCAGCACTGACGGCTCGCGGGCATTGCTCGCCGGGCGTTACCCTGAGGTGCAGGTGGTGGCCCTGCCTCACAACCGCGGACTGGCCGCTGCGGTGAACGCGGGCCTCGCCGCCACCCGGCGACCCTTCGTGGCCCTTCTCAACAACGACACCGAGGCCCATCCGGCCTGGCTCGAACAGTTGATCGGCGCGCTCGAACGCTACCCGGCCTACGCCTTCGCCGCCAGCAAACTGCTGCTGTTTGACCGGCGCGATTATCTGCACTCAGCCGGGGATTTTTACCGCCCCGACGGCGAGCCGGGCAGCCGGGGGGTGTGGGAGCGCGACCGCGGCCAGTACGATGCGGTAAGCGAGGTGTTCGGCCCTTGCGCTGGCGCCGCCGCCTATCGCCGCTCGGCCCTGGAGACCCTGGCGGAAGACGGCAGGGTGTTCGATGAGGATCTGGGCATGTACTGCGAAGATGTGGACCTGAACCTGCGGGCGCGGCGGCGCGGGATGCGCACGATCTTCGTCCCGACGGCCGTGGTCTACCATCGCCTCAGCGCCACTGGCGGGGGAACGCTGGCAAGTTACTACTGCGGGCGCAATTTTGCCCTGGTGTGGGCCAAGAACATGCCCACGCCGCTGGCCCGACGCTACTGGCCAGCCCTGCTGGCGTCACAGGTTCGCTTTGCACTCCACAGCCTGCGTCACATCCGCGAGCCTGCGGCCCGCGCCCGGCTGCGGGGCCAGGTCGCTGCGTTGCGCGCCCTGCCGCTCTTCCTGCGTAAACGCCGACGCCTCCAACCCGGCGAGACGCTCTCTCTGGCGCCGTAGCCGCATTGTATGACTGACGCTCATGGGTAAACATCCCGACCAGCCAATCTACCTTTCGATCGTTATTCCGGCCTACAATGAGGAGCGCCGGCTCCCTGCCACGCTTCAGCAGGTGCGCGCTTATCTGGCGCAACAGCCCTTCGCCAGTGAGGTGATCGTGGTTGATGATGGGAGCGACGACGCGACCGCCAGTGTGGCCGCCGCCCACCCCGGGGTCCAGGTCCTGCGCTGCGAGCATCGCGGCAAAGGCTTTGCTGTGCGCGCGGGTGCCCTGGCTGCCAGCGGGGCCTATGTGCTGCTGTGTGACGCCGATCTCGCCGTGCCGGTCGAGGAGTGGGTGAAGTTTGAGGGCTTCTTCGCCCGAGGCTACGATGTGGTGATTGGCTCGCGTGAAGGCATTGGCGCAACGCGCGAAGGCGAGCCCTGGTATCGCCACGTGATGGGCCGGATCTTCAACTGGATCATTCGCCTGGTGGCGCTGCGGGGCATCAACGATACCCAGTGCGGTTTCAAGGCGCTGCGCCACGAGGTGGCCCACGATCTGTTCCGGCGCGTGCGGATCTACGGCGATGATGCGCCGGTGGTGCGCGGCGCCGCGGTGACCGCCTATGATGTCGAGGTGTTGTTCCTGGCGCGCAAATGCGGCTACCGCATCGCGGAGGTGCCTGTACGCTGGCAGTACGGTACCGAAACCAAGGTGAACCCGATGCGCGACTCGCTCCGCAATCTGCGCGATGTGTTCACCGTACGCCTGAACGATCTCCGCGGGCGCTATCGCGAGGCCCCGGCCCTGATCGCCGACCCGGACACGGTGCGCCACCTCTGATGCCCCGCTATGGGGAAACCGGGTTTCCCAATGTCATATCAGCCGTCCATGCGGCTGCGCCGTACAACGCCAGAACGAAAATAAGAGGTTACTGGGGGCTACGCCCTCCCAAACCCTCCCCTCAGGGAGGGGTCCTGGGAAAACCTGGTTTCCCCGATCATCACATCAGCGGTAACAGCATGATGCAAAACGTACTCGGCGGCAAGTGGCTCTGGCGCGCGGCGCTGCTCGCGGGCGGCCTGTGGCTGGCAAGAACAACCCTGCTACCGGGGCGCGTGCGTAAGGCGCGACTGACGGCGGTCAGCGGCCCCGGTCCGTTCTACGCGATGATTGGCTGGTCGTATGGCCCGGGGGCGCGACCGATCAGCATTATTTTCGATCTCGAGCTTGGGGATAGCTCCGGGAGCGTTACTACCGATGGCGAAGCGCTGGAGGCCGAGGTTCCATTGAGCGGCCCACCCGGCACACCCTGGCGCATCACTGCCAGCGCAACCTACCGGCTGCTCGGAGTTGCCTGGACGGACGTGCAACGTTTCGAGGTGGACGTTTCGGTGCGCTCTGGTGCGGATGGGTAAGCGGCTCGCGGGAGGCGAAGTGGCCCATCTTCGGGATAGGCGCCGCGCCGCGGGGCGCACAACGCGAATGACCTATTCCCGGGCGGGCCGGCCCTCCCAAGCCCCGTTTGAGCGGGCTGCACCCTCCCCAACCCTCCCCGGCGGCAGGTTGTTTCCCGGGAGGGCCGCGCCCTCCCCAACCCTCCCGGTGCGGAGGGCTTGCCACGCCGTTCCAAACGGTATGCCCGGCCTTGCGTCACGCCTCCCCCTCGATCTCGGCGATCTTTGCCCGGACCTGGGCGGCGAGACGCTGGAGTTCGCGGTTGACCACGTACTGCCATTCTTCGGCCTCATGGTCCTCCAGTGCGCCACCGCCGTACTTCAGTTCCATCGCCAGGTGCCACCCGCGCTTCTCGGCGAAGCGTTCCAGTTCGCGCTGCCGGCCTGGCGGCCAGCGCCGCCGGATGAACTGCCGGAAGGCATGTTCCATACGCTGCGAGCCATCAGGGTTAAGCGAGGGGAGCGCGAAGTAAGGCTCAGCGTCCCGCGGATCGGGTTCGGAAGCCCTGGTGAAGTAGAGAGTGCGGTGCGGAATGGAGTAGCGCCACTCTCCATCGCCAGCGTAGTTGGCCGGGTTGTTGGCAATCGCTCCGGTGAGCATTCGATCGGTGATTGTCATCGTTTCTCTTCCACAGCTATCTAACCTGAACATAGGAATGTGAAAATATGGGGAAACCGGGTTTCCCCCGGCTCCCACCCATCGGGGTGCCAGACGACCCCTCCACCGGTTGGGGTTTGGGAAGCCCGGATTTCCCCAGGCTCCTCCCCGAGGGAAGGGTTTGGGGGGCTTCGCCCGCCCAAACCCTCCGGCAGTATCCATCGGGGTGATCCTGGCAGCAGCATAGCATGGCGCTGTTACCCCTGCAACGATGGTTGCGACGATGCGCCGGGGTATGATAAAGTTGTGCTGACCACGATTGTACCTCACACGTCCGGGTGCCTGCGCCGTACACGATGGCAATCACCAGGGTGATGTTGCGGAAGGGTTTGATCCTCCTCAGCCCTCCCCTCCGGCAGAGGCACAGTTCGCCAGACTCACCGCAGGCAGGGAAACCCGGTTTCCCTGCGATTCATGCAGAGGCCGGCTCGCCCGCAGAAAGAGAGCGCTCTGATGCCCGACTCAGAGGAACATGGCCGCGTCACACCCGCTATCGAGGATTACCTCAAAGCCATCTACGCTCTGCAGCAGCAGCACGGCGTGGTCACTACCTCGTTACTCGGCGAGCAGCGTGGCTCGAAGCCCGGTTCGGTCACCGGGATGATCAAGAAACTCGCCGAGATGAACCTGGTGCAGCACACTCCCTACCAGGGGGTAATGCTCACCCCGGCTGGGGAACGCATTGCGCTGGAGGTGATCCGCCACCACCGTCTGCTCGAACTGTACCTGGTCGAGGCCCTCGGATATAGCTGGGACGAGGTCCACGAGGAAGCCGAGCGGCTCGAGCACCATATCAGCGAGAAGCTGGAGGCGCGCATCGCCGAGCACCTGGGCAACCCTTCGTTTGACCCGCACGGCGACCCGATTCCTACCATCGAGGGTACGCTCCCTGCGTCTACCGGCACGCGCCTCGCTGACCTTGCGATTACCGAGCGCGCTCGCGTTGTGCGCGTGCGCGATCAGAGTGGCGAGCGCCTGCGTTATCTGGCCGATCTAGGGTTGGTTCCCGGGGCCCAGGTTGAAGTTACCGGCAGCGCCCCATTCGATGGTCCGCTGACCATTCGTCTCGGCAGCGCCAGTTACCCTCTCGACCGGCGCATGGCTCGTACAATTGAGGTGGAGCGCCTCGCCAGCGCAGAGGGGGATAACGCTGAGGCGCAGTCGCTCAGGGAGGCCGGGATCTCCGGCAGGTGACCCGGTTGCACCTGGTTTCATATCAGGCGTCCATGCGGCTGCGCCGCACACTCCAGGAATGAAAAGCAATTCTCCTGGGAAGGCTGCGCCCTCCCCAACCCTCCCGCGCATGGGCGATTTTCACATCAGGCGAAACTGGTATTAGCCGGTAGTTATTCCAGACCCCCTGTCCGCCCCTCAACTTCTCCAAGTCCCAGACGCCGGGTGGCGTAGGTGAACTCACGGGCGCCGAGGCCGGTGTCGCGCCCGGTGGCGGCCAGGGCCTCGGCTTCACGCAGCGCTGCCAGGGCCAGTTCGCCCTCCCCCAGGTCGCGCAGGCGCTCCGCAGCGAGCTGCAGGAGTCCGGCGGCGCTGGTGGGATCTCCGGCGACCACTGCGGCAGCGGCGCGACGCTGGAGCCGGGCGATGCTGGCGCGCCCCGCAGCGGCGTGGATGGCCGGGGGCAGCGCCGCGGCGCCAGCGTAGTGCCCAAGTATCGCGGCGCAGGCCGGCGCCGCTCCGGCACGGGCGGTCAGTGTAGCCAGGCGCAGGCGTGCACCCCCCGGTGGCGGACGGGGCGGCTCCGGGGGCGCCAGGAACTCGAGGAGCAGCCGCACTGAGGAGCCGCGCTCCAGATCGCCCAGGCGCATGCGGATCTGCCGCCCCTCAGGATCGCTGTCCCATTCCAGCAGCGTGAGCTCGGGCGCCAGCCGAGTCGCGTAGCGCAGCGCCACACCGCGCGCCAGGCGCATCTCCAGGGTCAGGGTCCGAGCAACCGCGCCGCGGGCAGCGTCCAGTTCGGTGCTGACGGCAGCGGGAATCTGCTCGGCCCGGCGCACGAAGGTCGCTCGTCCGCCACTCAGGTCGGCGAGGCGCAGAAGCAGGTCGTACTGGAACTCGCCGCCGAGTCCCAGGGTGCTCACACTGATCCCGCGGTCGGCGGCGACGCGTGCCAGGGCAACGCAGGCCTCGGGGTCGCGGGTGAAGCCGTCGGTGAGCAGGATGATACGCCCGCCCTGCGCCACGCCCAGGTCCTCCAGCGCCAGGCGCATCCCTGCGGCCAGGTCGGTTTCCTCGCCGAGCTGTACCGCGCGCAGCGCAACGATGCCGGCCACCAGTTCGTTGCGCCGCGCGCCGCCGCCGATCGCCAGGCGCCGGGCCTGCTCGGCGCAGGCAATCAGACAGAGTCGGTCGCTGTCCTCCAGCCGTTCAATCACGTTGTGCAGGGCACGGGCGGTATGCTCGAGGGCGCTGGGGGCCAGGGCGCGAATGGCCTCAGGCACGGGGCCGGCCAGTTGCCAGACTGGCATCCCGTCCACCAGCACTTCGTGCGCACCGCTGCCGCGCACCAGGTCGCGGAACTGCTCTTCGCTGACGATGGGGATGCGCATCGAGCGGCTGGCATCCGCCACCACGGCCCAGTTCAGCGGCGCGCTGCCCGCGCCCCCCAGGGCGCCAATGCTGACCAGCGCATAGGCCACCTGGGCCTCCGGGCGTGGAGTCAGGCTGATCACAGGCGGATAGGTGGTGAGGGAAAGGGTCATAGCGTGCGCGGGTGGAAGGGTGTCAACGAAGGGAAACAACGCAACCAGTTGGTCATGAACGTTGACCCATGCATCGGGCTTGCTAGCGGTATGCCACGCCCGGCGGCTGACAATTTTTTAAGCATGACGCTGCATAGTGCCGACTTCAGTCGGCTGAGCCACAAGTCGGCTGAAACCATTTCAACCGTTGCCGCTGCGCCGCACAACGCCAGAATGAAAAGAATTGTTCGTGGGATGGGAGGGCTACGCCCTCCCAAAACCTTCCGGTGGGGAGAGCTTGCCGCCCCGAGGGCTTTCTGGCTGCGCAGGCGGCCTGCGCGACCTGCTAAAGCCCGCGCAGGCGGGCCTGGCAGCCACTCCATCACCCGGCGGGCGAGAGGTCCACCAGGTCGGCACCGCCGGCGACGCTGGCGCCCTGGGTGTAGGGCAACCGGCGCACCACGCCGTCGTAGGGAGCAACGACGGTGTGTTCCATTTTCATGGCTTCGAGTACCACCAGCGGCTGGCCCTCGCGCACGGTTTCGCCTTCGCTGACCAGCACTTTGATCAGGGTGCCGGGCATTGGCGCTGTGAGGCTGGCATCGTGGCCCCCGCCAGCGCGGGCGGCGCTATCGGCGCTGAGGGGCGCAGGCCGCGCCAGGCGGTAACTTGCGCCGCACCAGGCCAGCAGCACGGCCCCCTCGTGATCGCGGGCCACACGCAGGCGCTCCAACCGACCATCAAGCTCCACCACAAGCTCACCGGGGCCAGTGGCCAGCACCCGCCCGTGGCAGCGCTCATCAGCCAGCGTGAATTGCCATCCCTCGCGCTGGCGCTGGGCGTTGAGCCGGTAGACAACGCCGCCGTGCTCGAAGCTGAGCGGCACGCCACTGCCCCCGGCGCGCCAGCGCTCAGCGAAAGGATCACTGGCGTGAGCCTGCCGCGGCACGGTCGAGAGTTCATAGAGGGCAGCGGCAACGAGCACCGTAGTGGGCGGCGCAGCAGGCGGAGCCACCTCCAGACGATGCTCGCCGAGGAAGCCAGTATGCGTATCGCCGCTGGCATAGGCAGGATGGGCCGCCAGCGCCCGCAGCAAGGGCAGGTTCGTAGTCAGACCCAGCGCTGCGAAATCATCGAGAGCCCGGCGGAGGCGCTCGACCGCCGCGGGGCGGCTCTCGGCATAGACTACCAGTTTGGCGATCATCGGATCGTAGTGGACCGTCACCTCATCGCCGGTGGTCAGGCCGGCGTCCACGCGCACGCCCGGCCCCTGTGGCGGATCGAGCAGGGCCAGGCGACCCACCGCGGGCAGGTAGGTCACCGGATCTTCGGCGTAGAGCCGCGCCTCGATGGCGTGGCCGCGGAAGCTGATGTCTCGCTGGCTGAAGGGCAACCGCGCCCCTGCGGCAATGGCGATCTGCCAGCGCACCAGATCGAGACCGGTTACCTGCTCGGTGACCGGATGCTCGACTTGCAGGCGCGTATTCATCTCCAGGAAGTAAAACTGACCAGTCGCATCGAGCATGAACTCGACCGTTCCCGCATTAACATAGCCTGCGGCGCGGGCGACGCGCACCGCGGCATCGCCCATACGGGCGCGCAGGTCGGGGTTCAGGGCCGGGGAGGGCGACTCCTCGAGGATCTTCTGGTGGCGGCGTTGGATGGAACACTCGCGTTCGCCGAGGTGGATAACGTTCCCGTGGGCATCGGCGAGCACCTGGATCTCAACGTGGCGCGGGCGCTGGAGCAGACGTTCGAGGAAGACCGTATCGTCGCCAAAGGCGGCGCGGGCTTCGCGGCGGGCGCCTTCCAGGGCCGCGGCAAACCCGGCAGGATCGTTGACCACACGCATTCCCTTGCCGCCGCCCCCGGCGCTGGCCTTGATCAGCAGCGGGAAACCGATGCGCCTGGCCTCCGCCAGCAGACGCTCTTCGCTCTGCTCGGCGCCGTCGTAGCCAGGCACGACGGGCACGCCAGCCTCCTGGGCAATCCGGCGGGCGCCGATCTTGCCGCCCATGGCCTCGATCGCCTGCGGCGGCGGGCCAATGAAGACCAGACCGGCATCGGCGCAGGCGCGGGCAAAGGCGGCATTCTCCGACAGAAAGCCGTAGCCGGGATGGATGGCCTCGGCCTCCAGTTCCCGGGCGGCGGCAAGGATCGCCTCGATGCGCAGATAGCTCTGCGTTGCGGGAGCGGGACCGATGGGGCAGGCTGCGTCGGCCAGGCGCACGTGCAGCGCGCCTGCATCGGCGGCTGAGTACACGGCGACCGGACTGATCCCCAGTTCACGGCAGGCGCGGATGATGCGAACGGCAATTTCGCCGCGGTTGGCGATCAGGATGCGTCGGAACATGGTGCAGGCTCCTGATGTGAACATCGAGGAAATCGGGTTTCCCTATGCCCCTGCCCGCCGGGGTGGCGCCCCCCACCGGGAGAGCCCGGGAGGGTGCAGCCCTCACGGGCGAATCGCTCGTATCAACATCCGGGGAAAGCGGGTTTCCCCATGTTCGACACAAGACATTCATGTGGGCGTTCCCGCTACCGCACGCTCCCCTTTCAGCCTGGGAAGCACGTGCTCCCCGAAGGCGCGAATCCAGGCTTCCTGATTACGTCCCACGTTATGGACGTAGATCGCGTCGAAGCCCAGATCGAGGAAGCCCTGCAGGTGGGCGCGGTGCTCCTCCAGGTCGGGTGAGATCAGCACGCGGCCGCTGAAGTTCTCAGGGCGCACCAGCTTCGCCATAGCGGCGAAATCTTCAGGAGAGCGAATGTCCTGCTTGGGAAAGTTCATGCCGCCATTGGGCCACTCGACCAGCGCGTTCTGCAACGCCTCCTCGTAGGTCTCGGCCCAGGAGATATGGAGTTGCAGCAATTTGGGCATCCTTGCCGGGTCCTTACCGGCCTCGCGAGCGCCAGCGGCAAAGGTATCGAGGATGCCCCGCAGTTTTTCGTGGGATGCGCCGGGGGTAATCAGCCCATCGCAGGTTTTCCCGGCCCATTTGAGGGTCTGCGGGCCAGTGGCGGCGATGTAGACCGGCACCGGCTGCTCCGGGAGGGTCCACAGGCGGACCTTGTTCATCCTAAAGTAGCGTCCGCGGTAGCGGGTCTCCTTGCCGCTAAGCAGGCGCTGAATAATCTCAGTAGCTTCCTGGAGCATCTCGAAGCGGACGAGCGGGTCGGGCCACTCGCCGGCGACGACGTTCTCGTTGAGCAATTCGCCACTACCGAGGCCGAGCCAGAAACGCCCGGGATACATCGCGCCGAGGGTTGCGGCGGCCTGGGCGATCACGGCGGGATGGGTGCGAAAGGAGGGGCAGGTCACACCGGGGCCAAAGGTATGACCGGTAACGGCGCCAAGGGCGCCCATCCAGCTATAGGCAAAGGCATTGTGGCCCTGGGCGGGCACCCAGGGCTGAAAATGGTCGGCGGCCATCACACCGCGGAAGCCGTAACATTCCGCCAGTTTGCAATGTTCGAGCAGTTCGTTGGGATGGAACTGTTCGAGAGCAGCCGAGAGGCCGATGGTTGCCACGGGGCAGGTCCTTTCAATCACAGGGCAGTTCCGGGTGTAGTATAACACTGTCTGCTGTGACCAGGGGGAACCCGGTTGCCCCCTGCCCCCGGCGAGGGCTTGCCGCCTTCTGCCCCCCTCCCGCCCTCCCCCCGTTGGGGGGAGGTCCCGGTTCCCTCCCCTCAGGGAAGGGCAAGGGGGAACCCGGTTTTCCCGATGGTCACATCAGAGTCGCCAGTTCCGCGCGGTAGTGCGCCAGGCCGGCGGGATCGTCCACATCGAGGGCCAGGCGCGGCGAGCGGTAAAGCCGGGCGACCAGGCCACGCTCAACGGCGGCGCGCAGGTGTATCGCGGCGCTGTTGCCGCCGAAGCGGAAGGGCACCTCGGCCCCGGCGCGCAGGGCCAGGGCGTTGGTGCCCATGCCGAGCACATCGGGGGCCAGGACCATATCGGCGCCTCTGGCCAGCAACCCGGCCATGGCAGCGATGTCATCGGCGCTGACCAGGGGCACATCGGCGGGCACAACGATCAGCGCCCCGGCGCCGGCAGCGCGAGCAGCGCCGCGGGCCTGCTCGAGCGCAGGGTTCAACTCGGCGCGATTCTCGGTGAGAGGGCGCGCGCCGAGCGCAGCGGCGCGCTCCAGGACTTCGGCGTCGGGGCTCACGACCCACACGGTCGTCACCGGCGCCGCGCGCAACGCCGCCAGCACCCGTTCGAGCATTTCGAGCGTCAGTTGCCGTCGCTCCAGGGGCGTAAGGGCGCTGGACAGTCGCGATTTGGCTTGATCCAGGGCCTTTACGGGAACGATGGCGTGGAGGTTGTGGATTTGTTTCATGGGTTCTTTACCTGAAATTGGGGAAACCGGGTTTCCCCAACCTCCTGCCTTCTGAGACGCCAGGCGACCCCAACACCGATTGGAGGATGGGGAGACCAGGTTTCGCCACACCTCCGGGAGGGGTGTGGCGAGACCCGCTGTTCCCCCTGCGGTGAGCCTGTCGAACTGCACCTCTCCCCAGGAGAAAGGGCAAGGCAACCGGCGTTCCCGCAACGGCGCGCGGGGCGGAGGCATTCCGCTACCCGTTCACACCCCCCAGGGCCAGGGCGACGCGCGCCAGGTGAGCCTTCTCAGGGAGGCCGCGCATAATCGTGTCGGTCACGGCAACGCGCAACCCCAGCGCTTCAATGGCCGGGGCCAGATCAGCATCCACGGTATCAATCACAATCCCATCGAGCAGATCGGCATAGGCTCGCGCCACTCCCAGGGCCGAAACCTCCATACCCACGGCACGCATCAGTGGTACGGCCGGCCCTTTGATCGCCGCGCCGCCCACGATCGGGCTGACCGCCACCACCGGGGCAGGGGTGGCCCGCAGGGTCTCGCGCAGGCCCGGCAGGGCCAGGATCGGCCCGATGCTCACCACCGGGTTGCTCGGAGCAATCAACACCGCCGTGGCCCCGGTAATGGCCTCCAGCACCCCGGGAGCGGGTGCAGCTGGGCCGACGGCGTGCAGGCGCACGCCACGCACGCTATCCCGGGCGCGCCGGCGCACCAGGTACTCCTCGAAATGGAACTCGCCCGCGTCGGTGAGGATGTGCGTCGGCGCCGGGTCGTCACTCATCGGCAGGATGCGCACCGCCACGCCGAGCGCCCGCCGAAAGGCATCGGCCACGCTGCTCAGGGTATGCCCGGCGCGCAGCAGCGCGGTGCGCCGGATGTGCAGCGCCAGGTCACGGTCGCCGAGTTTGAACCAGGTCGGCCCGCCGAGCCGTTCCAACCATTCCAGGCAGGCAGTGGTATCCCCGGCAATCCCCCAACCCTGGAGCGGGTCAATCACGCCCGCCAGGGTGCAGGTGACAATGTCGAGATCGGGGGCAATGGTCAGGCCATGGAGTTCAAAGTCATCGCCGGTGTTGACGATGGCAGTGACCGTCGCCGGTGGCGCCACCTGCACGACGCCTTCGAGAAAGCGCGCCGCGCCCACTCCGCCTGCGAGTACGACAATCATGGGTTCCGCTCTACTCCTGGGAAGCCAGAGGCTCCCCGCTCCGCGGATGGGGAGGTGGGGAAGCGAGGTTGCCCCTCCTCACACCCGTCCGTGCGGCGCAGCCGCACATTGCCAGGATGGAAATAGATGTTTTCGTGGGAGGGCTGCGCTCTCCCAACCCCATACGCATCA
>JBDNDG010000106.1:0-12249 GCA_046719255.1 Chloroflexaceae bacterium | reverse complement strand
GGTGTCTCTCTCACAGATACGCCCCCGGAAAGCCTATGTCAACCAGAGCAGCAGGGCCGAAGCATGCGCCCCCACCCCCGCCCCGGGCCTATTGGCCGCCCTCGCGAATGCTTCGGCCTGACTCTCCCGCCGTGGGGCCGACAGGCGCGCAAGCGAATGCTTCGGCCTGCCCCCCGCCGGGGCGCCCCGTCGCCCGGGGTGCCGCCGCCCCGCATCAGGAAGCCCATCCCAGAGCACGTGAAACCCGTTGAAGGCGCGGAGCCTTCACACCGATGTACCAGCGCTGCCGAAGGAGGAACGGCATCGTGGAAGGAATGCTACAATAGCGGCAAGCGCGTGGGCCTGCCGGAGGGGTGTCCGTTCCCCACGCTCGCGGGTGCTCGGGCAAACTACCCGAGCGAACCCGGATGTAGGCGAGACGCCCGCACACCCGGGGCGGTGAATGACCCCGGGGTGAACGGGTACCCAAAGGGCCGCGCTGCTGCCCGCACGCCCCGATCGCGCCGGCAGGGGTGCCGGAGCCATGGAGGTATCAAACGTGTACGTCCCTGAGTCGCCGTTTCTGCTTGCCCTCGAGAACCGCATCCTGCTTGAACGCATTCCCTTCAGCGACCGCGGCTCGCGTCTGTTGCTCTTCAAGGATCGACGGCAGCCCGGCACCATGTACCTCAAGCTCGCCGAACGGCTGACCTCCCTCACCCCCGGCCTGTCGGCCTACCGCAACCGCCCGCCCTACATCCCCAGCCTGCGCCTGGTGGACGGCAATGGCCGCCCCGTGCCCTTCGAGGCGACCACCTATCCCCACGCATTGATTTTGCAAACCCCCGTCGGCGAGTTTCGCTGCGTGTTTCAAGATGAATACACCCTGAGTTTCGGGTTACCCACCGGTGTGGCAAGCGGGATCAGCTTCACCGTCGTGCCTGATCTGGCCCGTCCTGATGCCCAGGGAGGCGAGTTCAAGACCGTCCGCAACTGCGCCTACTCGACCAATGGCACCCTGATTCTCAACCAGGTCGAGCATAACGGCGTTGGCTACCACGTGACCCTGGTAGCCCAGGGAGATGCCGATACCGCCATCACCCTGCACATCCAGGCCGGTCTCGACCTCGATCGGCGGGTGGTGCCCTTTCGCGCGGCCCTGCGCGCCGCCGAAGAGCGCTGGCACAAGTGGTTTGCCAGCGTTCCCGGCGTACACGAACCCTATCGCCAGCAGTACTACTATGCCTGGTGGGTGCTGGGCAACAACATGCTCTCGCCCTACGGCTACTTCCGCCGCGAGAGCGTGGCCCCCAGCAAAGCCCATTACATCGGCGCCTGGCAATGGGACAATTACTTCCACGCCCTGGCCTTCCGCTACACCGACCCGAAACTGGCCAGCGACCAGATCCAGTTTATGCTCGACCACCAGTTACCCGACGGCATGATCCCCGACGCCGTCTACGACGAGGGCACCATCACCCAGCTCGAGGTGCCGGTGGCCGCTGCTGTAACCAAGCCGCCAATTATCGGCTGGGTTGCAATGCACGTGTACAATCAAACAGGCGACTTCGCCATGCTCCGCGACATCTACGAGCCGCTGGTGCGCTGGAACTCGTGGTGGTTCGGATTGAACGACGATGACGCCGATGGGATCGTGCAGTACTCGCATCCCTTCTCATCGGGGCTGGACGATAGCCCCCTCTGGGATGAGGGTATGCCCGTCGAGGCGGTGGATCTGAACACTTACCTCTGCCTGCAAATGGAGGCGCTCTCGCATATGGCCCGCATCCTGGGGCGCATGCGCGAGGCGACGCTGTGGAAGAACCGCGCCGACGCCCTGGCGCGGCGGATCGTCGAGCATTTCTACGACGAGCAGGCCGGGGTGTTCTGGTCGCAACGCGAGCACCGCCCGATCAAGGTGCTCACGCCGTTCAGCCTCTACCCCCTCTGGACGGGGCGCATGTCCCCCCGGATTACCGAGCGCCTGATCGCCCACCTGCGCGACCCGCGCAGCTTCTGGTCCACCTACCCGCTGCCTACCGTCGCCCTCTCCGATCCTCGCCACGACCCGCAGCAAATGTGGCGTGGGCCGGTGTGGATTAACATCAACTACATCTTTGTCGAGGCCCTGCAACGCACGGGCTTCCAGGCGCTGGCCGGAGAACTCGCCGAGCAGACGCTGCGCCTGGTGATGGGTCAGCGCGACATTTACGAGTACTACCACCCGCTGACCGGCGAGGCTCCGCCGAAGGCCGCGCCAATGTTCGGCTGGTCGGCGGCATGCTTTATCGATCTGGCCATCCGTATGAGCCGGGGAGAGATTGTATGAGCGCAGTTGCCATCCTCCACTACGCCGGGCCGCCCTACGTCGGCGGGGTCGAGATCACGATGGCCGCGCACGGGCGGGTGCTCACCGCCCTGGGCCGGTCAGTGCGCATGATCGTCGGTAAAGGCGGCGACGCGGGGCCGGGGGTGGACGTGCGCGTGCTGCCCGAGCTGGGCTCCCGCGGCGATGTTGTCGAACGAACCAGCCGCGAACTGGCGGCCGGGATCGTCAGCGCTGAGTTTCTGGCCCTGCGTGATCGTCTTGCCGCGTGGCTCGATGATGCCCTCGCCGGCTGCGAGGCGCTGATGGTGCATAATGTGCTCAGTCTGCACAAGAACCTGGCCTTCACCGCTGCCCTGCGGCGCCTCCACGATGCGGGCCGCCTGCCGCGCATCCTGGCCTGGTGCCACGACTTCGCCTGGCACGACCCGCTCTACCTGCCCGAGCTGCACCCCGGCTACCCCTGGGATCTCCTGCGTGAAGCGTGGCCGGGCGTGCGCTACGTGGTTGTCTCGGAGGACCGGCGCGGCATTCTGGCCGGGTTGCTGGGACTGGCGCCGGAGCAGATCGCCGTGGTGACCCCCGGCGTTGATGTGCAGGGATTGTTGAAGCTGGAGCCGGAGACCGCCGGGCTGGTCCAGCGGCTGGGTTTGCTCGAGGCTGCCCCGCTTCTCCTGCTGCCGGCGCGCATTACCCGGCGCAAGAACATCGAACTGGCCGTGGCCGTTGCGGGCGCTATGCGTCACCAGGGCGCCGAGCCGCGCCTGGTGGTTACGGGGCCGCCGGGGCCCCATAATCCGACCAATGCGGCCTACCTCGACGGGTTGCTGGCCCTGCGCCGCGACACGGGCGCCGAAGGGTCCACGGTCTTTCTCTACGAGGTCTTCACTGACCCGCAGGGCCAGCCACGTCCCGTCTCCGATGCTATGGTCGCCGATTTCTTCCATCTGGCCGACGGCCTGCTCTTCCCCAGTCGCTACGAGGGCTTCGGCATTCCCGTGCTGGAGGCGGGGCTGAGCGGCATACCGATCTTTTGCAGCGACATCCCGCCCCTCCGGGCCTCAGCCGGTCCCGCGGCTCTCTACTTCGGGCTGGAGGAGCGGCCCGATCGCATCGCGGAACGGATCCTGACCGCGCTCGCCGCCGATCAACGCTACCTGCTGCGGCGACGCGTACGCACGACGTACACGTGGGAGGCGATCGTGCGCCGGCACATCGTCCCATTGCTCGCGGGCGCCTGAGCGCAACCACCCGCGGCGTCCCCTACCGGCGAGGAAGGAACTGTTACGATGACCTATGCGTACAGCGGCAACGACTCGGGCGAGTACATCGTGCTCCTGCCCGCGCGGAAGCCGGAGAAGATCCGCCTGCTGCTGCCCCTGGCGGCCGACATTGCCCGCCATCACGGCGGCCAGGTGGTGATTGTGAGCGTGGTGGTGGTGCCTGAAGGACAACCTCTGAGCGATGGTATGCTCGAGACGCGACGGGTGCGCGCCGCCCACGACGCCATTGCCGAACTCGGCACGCTCCAGGTGCCGGTACGCACGGTGATCACCGTGGCCCACGACCTGACTGATGGCATTCGCACGGCTGCTGAAGAGCAGCGCGCCAGCCTGATCCTGCTGGGCTGGCAGGCCGAGCAGTCCTCTTCTGAACGGCTCTTCGGCCCGCCGATTGACAGCCTGCTGCGCCACCCGCCCTGTGATGTGGTGGTGGCGCGCCTGATGGGCGATGGCCAGTGGCGGCGCATTCTGCTGCCGGTGCGGGGAGGCCCCCACACCCCCCTGGCCTGCGAAGTGGCCCTGGCCCTGGCCGAACGCCACGCGGCCGGAATCAGCGTGCTCTACGCCGCCAACCCGCGCCTCCCCGACAACGGCACCGTGCGCGAGAGCCTGCAATCGCTGCGCACTATGCCCCGCGTCACGCGCTGGCTGGAACGCAGCATCCCCGTCGAACAGGCAATTCTGGCCGAGGCCGCCGATCACCAGGCAATTGTGCTGGGCGTCACCGGCCGCCAGGGCGACCCCGAGGCGCCCATCGGGCCGCTTGCCGACCGCATCCTGCGCAAGGCCGCCACGACGGTCATCCTCGTACGCCATCGCATGGCGCAGGACGAAGAGCAGGCCCAGCAGATCTGGCAGCAGCACCGTGACCTCTCGGCGATCGTTGACCGCTGGTTTGCCGAAAACACCTTCAGTTCCACCGAGTACGACGACCTGCAACGCCTGCTGGCGCTCAAACAACAGCAGGGCGTGCGGATTAGCCTCGGCCTGCCGACCCTCAACGAAGAGCAAACCATCGGCGACATTATCGGCCAGGTGCAGGAACATCTGGTGGCGAAGGTACCGCTGCTCGACGAAGTGGTGCTGATTGACAGCGGCTCGCAGGATCGCACCCGCGAGATTGCTGCTGCCCACGGGGTGCCGGTCTATCTCCACCAGGAGATCTTGCCGCAGTACGGCGCCTTCTACGGCAAGGGCGAGGCCCTGTGGAAGAGCCTCTATGTGCTCAGCGGAGATATTATCGCCTGGTGCGATACTGACATTAAGAACTTCCACCCGCGCTTCATCTACGGGGTGATCGGCCCGCTGCTGCGCGAGCGCCGGCTGGTATACTGTAAGGGCTTTTACCGGCGGCCCATCCAGTTCGGCGAGCAGGTGCAGGCCAGCGGCGGTGGTCGCGTGACCGAGTTGACCGCCCGGCCCCTGCTCAACCTGTTCTACCCCGAGCTTTCGGGTATGCTGCAGCCACTCTCCGGCGAGTACGCCGGGCGACGCTTCGCCCTCGAAGCGGTGCCCTTCTTCACTGGCTACGGTGTGGAGACCGGCCTGCTGATCGATCTGCTGGAGCGCCACGGGTTGAGTGCCCTGGCCCAGGTCGATCTGCTCGAGCGCATCCACCGCAACCAGGAACTGGTTCCCCTCTCCAAAATGGCCTTCGCCATCACACAGGTGGTCGTCCAGCGGCTTGAGCAGCGCCAGCGGGCCAGTCTGCTCGAGCCGGTCAACCAGACTATGAAGCTGATCACCCAGCGCGAAGACGGTAGCTTCCACCTTGAGCTGCGCGAGATCCGGGACCACGAGCGGCCGCCGATGCTGCACATCCCCGAGTACCGGCACCTGCGCGGTCTGCCCCTGGAGATAAGCGGGCAGCCTCTGGAGGAGGCGCCGAGATGAGCGACGCCCGCGTGCGTATTCAGGCGCTGACCGGGGCGATTTATGGCCAGCCGGCGGGCGCGGCGGTTGCCGCGCGCCTGCTGGCCATGCTCGATGCCTTTGTGGTCAGCCATCCCCCGGCTCCGCCCCGCCCACCCGCCGAACGGCTCACCGAGAATGATGTGATCCTGATCACCTACGGCGACCAGGTGCGCGAGCCGGGTCGCCCACCCCTCCAGACCCTCGGCGAGACGCTCGACACCACTTTCGCCGGCATCGTCAGCGGGGTCCACATCCTGCCCTTCTTCCCCTACACCTCCGATGATGGCTTCTCGGTGGTGGATTATCGCGCCGTCGATCCCGCGCTGGGAACGTGGGACGACATCGAGCGCCTGGGCCAGCGCTACCGCCTGATGTTCGACGCGGTGGTGAACCACATCTCGGCCAGCAGCGCCTGGTTCCGCGACTTCCTGGCCGGCGCGCCCGGCGCTGAGGCCCGCTTCCACATCGTTGACCCGGCCACTGACCTGCGGGGGGTAACGCGCCCACGCACTACGCCCCTGCTTACCCCCTTCGAAACCCCCGCGGGCGTGCGTCACGTCTGGACCACCTTCAGCGCCGATCAGATCGACCTGAACTTCGCCAACCCCGAGGTGCTGCTGGAGATGACCGATGTGTTGCTCGCCTACGTGCGCCACGGGGCGAGCCTGATTCGCCTCGATGCGATCGGCTACCTGTGGAAAGAGCCGGGCACCACGTGCATTCACCTGCCGAATACCCACCGGGTCGTGCAGCTCTGGCGGGCCGTCCTCGATGTGGCGGCGCCCGACGTGCTGCTGATCACCGAGACCAACGTGCCCCACGCCGACAATATTAGCTACTTCGGCGACGGGAGCAATGAGGCTCAACTGGTTTACCAGTTTCCACTGGCGCCGCTGGTGCTCCACGCCTTTGCCAGCGGCGACGCTACCCGGCTGAGCCGCTGGGCGGGCGATCTGGCCCCGCCCGCGCCAACGACGGCCTTCTTCAACTTCCTGGCCTCGCACGACGGCATCGGTGTGGTGCCGGCAACCGGTATCCTGAGCCAGGCCGACGTGCAGGGCCTGTGCGCGCGCGTGGAGCGCCACGGTGGGCGTGTCTCCTATAAAACCAACCCCGACGGCTCCCAGGGTCCCTACGAGCTGAACTGCACCTGGTTCGACGCCCTTTCCGACCCTGGCAGCGCCGAAGCGCCAGAGCTGGCAATCGGGCGCTTCATCGCCTCGCAGGCGATCATGCTGGCGCTCCAGGGCGTGCCGGGGGTCTACGTGCACAGCCTGGTCGGCTCGCCCAACTACCAGCAGGGGCTGGAAGCGACTGGCCGCTTTCGCAGCCTGAATCGGGAGAAGTGGGCACGGGCGGAGCTGGAGGCGCGCCTGAGCGATCCACGGCGCCGCGAGGGGGCGGTGTTGCGACGCATGGCCGCGCTGATCCGCGCGCGGCGCAGCGAGCGGGCTTTTCACCCCAACGGCCCCCAGCAGGTTCTCGAGGTCCACCCGGCGGTCTTTGCGCTGGAGCGCCACACGCCCGAAGGCGACGCGGCGGTGCTCTGCCTGCACAACGTCTCTGCCGCGCGCCAGCGCGTAGCGACGCCGGGGGTGACCAGCGCGCACGACCTGATCAGCGGGGCGCGCATTGCCGGTGGTACCGTTGAGCTGGAGCCGTACCAGGTAGCCTGGCTGCGCCGCGAATAGCCGGGTGTTGAACAGTAACTTAACCCGGCGACAGTGGAGAACTCCGGGTTCCCCCTATGTTCAATAGAGATTCTCCTGGGAGAGCTGCGCCCTCCCCAACCCTCGCGTTTAGTAGTTCCAAACGTCACAACTAGACGGCGCCGGCAAATCGTGTATCCTACATTCAGGGCTTAGAACATGCTAACCCGATCATGGGCGGGGGGGTAGGGGCTATACCTACCCTGAAAGCTTTTTCGTTGCATCCGTGGCGCCCGGCGCAACCTCATCAGCGCCTGACGGTTATGAAGGTGCAAGCTGTTGCCAGCGCCTGTTAACACAAGGAACGGCCTCGTCGGCATACACTAAGCCTGCCCGCTGCTTCGCCCCAACAAGCCCGAGCCCGCAGCCTGCGCAACGCGCATGCTTCAACGTGGTGGAAGGGCGCCGCCAGGGCAGCAACGCCTGGATATGGTACCAAACTGTTGTGACTGGAGAACCAATGGACCCTCATCTTGCGACTGTTGCGATTGCCGCGCCCGGGCGCCTGATCGGCGTTGCCCCCGACGGCGATCTGCGTCTGGTGTGGGACGCCGCAACCTTTCGCCTGCCAATCTACGATCTGCCACACCTCGCTGCCGCGCTCGACGAATGGTGCGAAGAAGAGGAACTGCCGTTCCTGCGTCGGGGCTACTATCGCCTGACGCGGGGGGCAGATGGCGCCATTCAGCTCTGGCTGCACAACGGGGGGATCTTGCTCAGTCGGGAGGAAGTGCGCGTGCTGGCGCGCCTGGTGGAGACCGCGGCTCAGGAGCTGTGCGCGCCCCTGTGTCGTCAGCAGCGGTTACCCTTTGGCCTGGGCTACCGTCGCCTCACGCCGCCGCTGGTTGAGCACCAGTGGAAGAATTGATTGGGAGTGTTTCGCAGGGATATGTTCGCAGGGATATGGGGAAACCGGGTTTCCCCATATCCCTCCCTGATGGCTGTCAGGGTGCGGCGCAGCCGCGCGGACGGCTGAAGGGCTAGCCCCGCTGCTCGATGTGAGCGCGCAGCAACCAGGCCATCTTCTCGTGCCTCTCCATCAGCCCGGTAAGAAAATCGCTGGTGCCGATGTCGTCGTACTGCTCATCGGTTGCGCGCACATCGCGGCGAAGGTGGCGGATGATCGCCTCATGATCGGCAACCAGATTGGCCACCATCGTGCGATCGTCGGGGTACTCACCAGGGCGCTCGGACAGGGTGGTGAGTTGCAGGAACTCGGTCATGGTGCCCGGGGCCGGGGCGCCGAGCGAGCGAATACGCTCGGCAATCTCGTCAATCTCGCCCTCGAGGGCCGTGTACTGCTCCTGGAACAGCGCGTGCAGCGGACCAAACGCCATTCCAACAACGTTCCAGTGGTAGTTGCGCAGCCGCATGTAGAGCACGTGCTCATCGGCAAGCAGGCGGTTAAGCAGCGCCACTACTCCCTGCACGTTCGCTGCGCTCAGGCCGATATCGGGCGTCGTGCCGGTCACACTGGGCTTTGAGGTCGTCATAGTCACGTCCCTTTCACCTTGCGTTGCTGGCAATCCGAGCGGCTTGCCAGACAGCCAGTTCCGGTCCAGGCGGTTTCAGTTGGCATGTACGGGAACGAGGCTTCTTCTTCCGAGAAGGCACGAAGGAGCTTTGCCTCTTCGAAGACCCCTTTCCGGTGTGGCGCGAAAAGGAAGGTTCTTCGGCGGGCACAGTCCCGGGCAACCCCCGTCAAGAAAAAGTCTTATTGCAGTACTATAACAGAAATGCCAACCGCTATCAACTGATCTCTGGGCGTAGGCAGGGCTGATGCAACGTCGTTGGGGCCAGTCTCAACCCCGGTTTTTGGTGGGGGGGCTGCGCCGCCCCACACCCCACCGCCGGAGACAGACGGTGCGTCGGCCCTGCCGCTCGCCGGGCCGTCTCTACGGGCCCGCCAGATGGGCCAGTTCCTCTGCGCTGAGCACCAGGTCCAACGCTCCCATCAGTTCGTTGAGTTGCTCCACGCTGGTGGCGCTGACAATCGGGGCTGTGATGCTCGGACGGGCCAGGTGCCAGGCCAGGGCCACCTGCGCCGGCGTGGCTCCCCGCTCCGCGGCGACCCGTTGCACCGCCTCCAGCACGGCCCAGCCCCGGGCATGCATGTAGCGCTGCTGCACCTTTGGGGCGCGCTCGGTGGCCGGCAGCGGGCCTTCGCGGCTGTACTTGCCGGTGAGAAAGCCGCCGCCAAGTGGCGCGTAGGGGATGACCCCCAGCCCAAAGGCGCGGCAGGCCGCCTCCAGATCGCCTTCGAACTCCTCACGGTCCACCAGGTTGTACCTGGGTTGCAACGAGATATAGGCGGCATAGCCATGGCGGTCGCTGACCCACAGGGCCTGCACCAGCCGCCAGGCGTGGTAGTTGGAGGCTCCGATGTAGCGGACCTTGCCCTGGCGCACCAGGTCGTCGAAGGCCCGCAGGGTCTCCTCCAGCGGGACGCGCTCGTCGTCGAAGTGGGCCTGGTACAGATCGATGTAGTCGGTCCGCAGGCGGCGCAGCGACTCATCAACCGCGTACATAATGTGCTGGCGCGAGAGCCCGCCCATGTTTGGCCCCGCGCCCATCGCCGAGCCAACCTTGGTGGCGATGATCAGCCGCGCCCGGTTGCCGCGGGCCTGCATCCAGCGGCCCAGGGTCGCCTCTGACTCGCCCCCGGTGTGCCCCGTGGCCCAGCGCGAGTAAACATCCGCCGTGTCAATGAAGTTGCCACCGGCATTCACATAGGCGTCCAGCACCCGGTAGGAGGTAGCTTCGTCGCAGGTCCAGCCAAAGACATTGCCGCCCAGGCACAGGCGGGTCACTTCCAGGCCGCTATGGCCGAGTCTGGTGGTCTGCATAGCGTGTGTATCCTGTGTTGGTCAGGGTTTCCCGATGAGCATAAACGCGGCCCAGAAGCGCGGATGGGCGAAGGGGCGCTGGTCGTAGCCCTCCAGGGCCGCGAGGTCTCGGGGCGTTGCCGCTCCAGAACGCCGCAGCAGCGCCACTATGGTGTCCCGATCCGAATCGCGGAGCGCGATTTGCGCCCGATGGATCGCTTCGGCAGAGGCCGCTCCCGCTGCAAGATTCGCGTAGAACAATACCATAAGAGCATAGGCAGCGATATCATCGATCTCGTGGAGCGCGCAGATGATCGTCGCTGCGCCAGCGTAGAGGAAGGCCCGCGGCAGGCCGAGCAACTCGTCGCCGGAGGTAACCTGGCTCAGGCCGGAGGTGCAGGCGTTCAGGGTTACCAGTGTATCGCGCAGTTGCAAACCGTGCATCAGGGTGCGCGCGTCGAGGTCGTCATCGGCGCCCAGGCAGAGAAAGGAGCCCAGCGGATCGCTGGCCCGGTAGACGGCATGGCCGGCGATGTGCAAACAGCGCAAGGCGGGGCCAGAGGCGAACAGCTCGGCACGCTTGGTCGGATCGCCGACGAGCACGCGGGCATCGAGCATGGCTCCGACGATCTGAGCCTCGTGCTCGGCCAGGAACAGCCGCGCCTCACCCCGGTAATTGTACCCCAGCGCCAGGCTCAGCGTACCCGCGCTTTCGGGCCGCGCCAGGCAGTCGCAGAGCACTGTGGCGCTCGGCGCGTAGGCCAGCGCCGGACCGGCGGCATCGAGCAGGGTTCCACCCCGGGGGGTGGCCAGGGCGGCAAAGGGAACGTAGTGCAGTGGTCCGTGTGGAATGAGATGGACCACGCCACGATTGACCAGTAGCCCCTCAACCGGGGCGATCAGCCGATCGTACATCCAGCGCAGCTTGCGGTGGGTTACCAGGTGCCACCCCGGCGTCGGGTCGTCCGCAGGGGGGCGCAGCAGGTTGGGATCGAAGGCGATCCGCTCCACCCGGGCCGCGTTGCGGGTAATGGCAAAGAGCAGGATCTCCGGCTGGGGGCGCACCAGGTCGCGCAAGCGGGTGTTGGTGGCAGGGATGCGCGCCAGAAAGGAGTCGCCGGGCGGCAGCACGCCGACGCAGAAGTACTCGAGCACCAGCGCCTCGGGGGCGATCTGGCGCTGCACCTCGGCCAGGGTAACGGTGGGCCGTTGCGCCAGCGCATCGGTCGGGGCATCACGACGTGCTACCAGGTCGAGAAAGGCGCGCGCCCGCGCCCGCTCAACGTAGGCAAAGGCGGTCTCCATATCGCCCTGGGCGAGGCAGCTCAGAACCATCGTTTCGTAGACCTGTTCGGCGGTGCCCAGGAGATTGATCTTCAGATCTTCGGCATGGGTCGCGACGCGTAGAGTTTCCAGCAGATCGACCGCCGCGCGCAGGGTAGCCAGGGCGGCCATCCGGGCGCCGCGGCGGTCGAGGAACTGGGCGTGGCGGTGCATCAACAGGGCGCGGCTCAGGGTATTGCCCAGGTCCTCCTGGAGCGCGATTGCCCGACGGAAGGCGGCATCGGCATCGTTCCAGCGCTCCTGCAACTGGTAGATCAGGCCCAGTTCGGTGAGGATGTCGGCAGCCAGGACGGCGTTGCCGTGCTCGTCGGAGGCGGCGATGACCAGGGCGCGTTCGTAGGCTGCCAGGCTTTCTGCTTCATTGCCGAGGAGCTGGTGCAGGAAGCCGCGCGCCCAGTCGATTGCGGCAAGCCGGGCGTGCATACCCGCGGCGCGGTAGATTGCCGCGGCCTCGTCCAGGTCGGCAATGGCGGGTTCCCAGCGCCCGAGGTAGATCGCGTTGTTGGCACGCATGTAGAGGGCAAAGGCCGCGCCGTAAGGGTCGCCGGCCCAACGGTAGTGGTTCAGCCCGCGCTGGCTCAACTCCAGGGCACGCTCGAAGGCATGGAGCAGGTTGTAGACACAACTGGCGTTCACCAGGGCGCGGGCCTGCAATGCGTTGTCAGCGCTGGCCAGGCCGAGGTCCTCCGCTTCGGCGAAGTCGGCCAGCGCGGCCTCGTTGCGCGCCTGGTTCATCGCGCAGAGGCCGCGGGTTATCAGCGCTTCGCCGCGCAGCCGCGCCGGCAGATCGGCGCGGCCCAGGAGGCGCTCGAGGATGTGCTCGCTCTGCCCATAGGCCTGCTGGCGGAAGGCGTGGTACGCCTCCAGCA
>JBDNDG010000105.1:0-12268 GCA_046719255.1 Chloroflexaceae bacterium | reverse complement strand
GGTTGGTGCCCGGGAGGGCTGCGCCTTCCCAGACCCTGCCGCGCGGGGTATTTTCACATGAGCAGAAGGGCATAGGGTATAATGAAAAGCGCAATCACATTATATCCGGGCCTGTAGTGGCCCGCAGCGTAACCCGGGGCTGATGCAACGTCCGCCTCCGGCGATGGGGTGCAGGGCAGCATGGCCGCCCTGAAGGGGTTGGGGGCCTGGCTGGACGGCGCTGTAACAGCCCCGAACACAGCCGTGCGCCAGGCCGGACTGAGTTCCGATTATGGCAAAGATTATCGTCGCAATGAGCGGCGGCGTGGATAGTTCCCTCACCGCTGCGCTGTTACACGAACAGGGACACGAGGTCGTCGGGGTGACCATGCACCTCTGGGACGACGACGACGAGCGCCTGGCCGAGAGTCTCTGCTGTGCTGCAGAGATGGCCGAGAGCGCCCGGCGCGTCTGCGCGCGCCTCGGTATCCCGTACTATGTCTTCAACTACCAGCAGGAGTTCCGGCGGCACGTGATTGACTATTTTGTGCATGCCTACGCGCAGGGCTATACGCCCAACCCCTGCCTGGAGTGCAACCGCGAAATCAAGTTCCGCGCGCTGCTGGAGCGCGCCCGTGCCCTGGGCTTCGACTACGTAGCCACGGGGCATTATGCCCGCATCACCCGTGAGCGCGAGGACGCCCCCTACCAGTTGTTGCGGGCGCTCGACCGTGACAAGGACCAGTCGTACATGGTCTACATGCTCGGGCAGGGTGATCTGGCGCGGCTGAGGTTTCCCATCGGCGGGCTGACGAAACCGCAGGTGCGCGCCATGGCAGCCGCGCGCGGCCTCCCGAGCGCTTATCGCGAGGAGAGCCAGGACATCTGCTTCGTGCCCGGGGGAGATTATCGCAACCTGTTGCGCGAGACGGCACCGGAGAGTCTGGTTCCTGGCCCTATCGTCGATCTCCAGGGCCGCGAGATTGGCCGCCACCGGGGCCTGCCGCTCTATACCATTGGCCAGCGTCGAGGTCTGGGCCTGAGCCGTGGTGCGCCACTGTATGTGGTAGACCTGGACGTGGGCCGCAACGCCCTGATCGTCGGCCCGCTCGAGGCTGTGCTGCGCGACCGTTTCGAGGTGGACCAGCCGAGCATCGTGGAGGGGAAGTACCCGCAAGGGCCGTTTACCTGCGAGGTGCAGGTACGCGCCCACGCTGCGCCCGCGCCAGCCGAGGTCACACCGCTGCCCGATGGACGGCTAGGGGTGCGTCTGCTGGCCCCGCTCAAGGCGATCACTCCGGGGCAGGCCGCAGTCTTTTACGACGGCGATCGGGTGATTGGCGGCGGGCGGATCGTGCGGTCGAGACCCGGGTAGTGAACTCACAGGCCCGGCGGGGGTATCTGGAGCGTTCCACCCCCTCCCAGCCTCCCCCCGCTCGGGGACTCTCAGGGACAGAGTTTTCTGCGGAGCGCATCAGGAAGCCATGGCTTTAGCGAGCCCTCACCCACTCAGGGAGAGGGGGAGCCCACATGGGGCGTCCCAACGCCCGCTCCCCCTCTCATTGAGCGGGAGAGGGGGCCGGGGGGGTGAGGAGGAGAGGCTATGGCCCAAAAAAATCTACCCGTAAACCCGCTCGGGGCAGGGTTTGGGCGGGCTGTACCCTCCCGGGAGAGCGGGGAAACCGGCTTTCCCCCTTTGCCCGCAGGGTGGCTCGCCCTCCGCAGCGGGAGGTTTATGGAGGGCGCAGCCCGTCCACAAAAAAACCTGTGTTCGTCGTGTCAGGGTGCGGCACAGCCGCATAGGAGTCTGGCATCTGACAACAAGGGGGAGATGGCACGCTCCCCAGAAAGGCACGGCCATGATCTATGGTCTGGCGCCGGCAATGTTCCTGCTATTGCTCCTCGCTACCGCTTGCGCGACCCTGGGGTACGTGCTCCTGGGGCGTCGCTGGCGCCACCTGCCGATCTTCTGGCTGACGGCCTTCGTCGGCTGCCTGCTGGCCTACGGCCTGGGCCTGCATCTGCCGCTGGCGCTGCCCCAACCGGCCGAGGTGCCGGTGCTCGAGGCCGTGCTGCTGGCCTGGATCCTGATGATCGTTGTCTCGCGTCTGCGGGTATGATATAATCGCCGCCGCTGTCCGGGCGAAATACCGCACTGTAATGCCAAGGATAAAGAGGTGGGGCCAGGATGCCCCAAGAGCGGAGGGCCTGCCGTGTTACGATGGATTGGAATCGGCCTGGGTGTGCTGTTCCTGTTGCTGATCGCCGCGATCGTAGGCCTGTATCTCGCGCCGGTAGGCGTTCGTGAAGCGACGCGCGACATTTTCATCATCGTGCTGGGATTCTTCACCCTCGTCAGCACTGTCCTTACGATCGGAATACTGTTCGGGCTGTTCTACGTGCTCAATCGCCTGGACCGCCTGGCGCGCCTGAACTTGATGCCCCGGCTCGACGAGCTGTCGGTCAAGTTGAACGACGTGCTGGAAAGCACAAAGGTGCTGGCAGCGAACGCGAAGGATACCGCCGGCACCGTGGTGGGGACGACGGGGTTCGTTTCGGAACGGGTCGTCTCACCATTCATCCGCGTTTCCAGCCTGGTCACAGGGGTCGCGGCGGCGGCGACTACCTTTGCGCGGCGTGACGCTCCGGAGCGCTTTTCCGGCGAGTCGTAGCGGTCAGGCTACAGGCTGGTAATGCGGCCACGCTATACTCGCCGTAGGTTGAAAACGCCGCGGTGGCACCTTATCCGGCCAGAAGGTACGATTCCTTGTCGGAAAGTCCTGCAGCGTGGTATCATACACGCCAGCAGGCTGCTGCTGCCGCAAACGTAAGGGAGCAGCAGCCTCACGCATGGGCGGGGTGGTCGGTAAGGTCTCAGATGAGGTAACTATGGCCCGCCCGTGGGCAGAGTTGGGGAGGGCGCAGCCCCCGGAAACCATCCCCCCAGCCGGGAGGATTGGCGAGGGCGTAGCCATCCCAAGAAAAAAACCTGTGTTCATCTTGTCATTGTGTGGCCGGGCCGCACGGTCGTCTGAGGCGAATATCGGGGGATGATGAACGAACAGCGCTTTGCATACGGTGGTCAGGCTGTACTTGAGGGGGTTATGATGCGTGGCCGCCGGCAGGCCACCGTCGCCGTCCGTCGGCCCGATGGCACCATCGCTGTCAGGCATCTCGCTCTGGCTGGCGAGAGCTGGCCAGCGTGGACCAGACTCCCCGTGATCCGCGGCCTGGCCGGCTTGTGGGAGGCGGCGCGCATCGGTAAACAGGCCCTCGATTTCTCGGCTACGGTCGCGGTTGGCGACCAGGACCAGGACCTTCATCCGGTTGCGCAGTTGGGCATCGTGGTAGTGGTGCTGGGAGTCGCGGTGGGCGTCTTTGTGTTACTGCCCTCGTTGATCGCCAACTACGCCGCGGAACGCGGCGCGCCGGTGCTGGTGCGCGAAGCGATTGAAGGGACGATCAATTTGCTGCTCGTGGTAGCCTACATCTACGCGATCAGTCGCCTGCGGGACATCCAGCGGGTTTTTGGCTACCACGGCGCAGAGCATAAGGCGATCAACGCCTACGAAGCCGGCGCTCCGCTGACGGTCGAGTCGGTCCGGCAATTCTCGCGTATTCACCCCCGCTGCGGCACCAGTTTCCTGGTTCTGGCGGCACTGATCGGGTTTGTAATCTTCCTGTCGGTGAGTGGACTACCGTTGTGGCCACGCATCGGCGCCCGGATTTTGCTCATTCCAGTGGTGGCCGCCGTAGCCTTTGAAGTTGTGCGCTTTGCCGCGGCGCACCACCACCGGCCCTGGGTGCGTCGCCTGCTCACCCCGGCCCTGGCGACGCAGCATCTCACGACCCGTGAGCCTGACGATACGATGATCGCGACCGCCATCGCCGCGCTGGTTCCCGTTCTGGAGGCGGACGGTGTCGCATCGGCTCCGGCGGAGGCGCCTGAAACAGCTTTCGCCGTTACTGCGTGAGGCCTGCGTGACCCGGCGGACATTGTCGCTGGCCGTGCATGCTGAGCCCCTGGAGGCAATACAATGGCCCTCGTAGGCAACATTCGCGATTTTGGCCTCTCCGATTTTCTGTACCTGGTCGATCGGGGTGACAAGACCGGGGGGTTATACCTGTCGCACGGACAGGAAACCGCCTTGCTCTTCTTCGAGCGCGGCAAACTGGTGATGGCCGTGCGTCGCCCTGAGGACCAGCAGCCTGACTTGCTGGTCCGGCTGGGCCTGCTCAGCGAGAACCAGTTGGCCCGCGCCCGCGCCAGCCTGGCGGCTCGTGGCAATGGCGCAACACTCACCGAAGTGATCCTGGCGGAGAACCTGGCGCCACGCGAGCAACTGCAAGGAGCATTGCAGAGTTTCTCCGAAGAGGCGGTCTATGGGCTGTTCGGCTGGCCCGAAGGGGAATTTCGCTTTGAGCAGAACCAGCGCCCCGATCCGGCTGCGCCCACCATTCCCTCGCCGATTTCGGTGGATCACCTGATCATGGAAGGCTCGCGCCGCATTGATGAACTGGGGCGGATCAAAGATCGCATTCCTTCCACCGACCTGGTGGTGCGTTTTCTGGATCAACCCGGGGTGCGGATCAAAGGGATCAAACTCTCGACCGAGGAGTGGCGGGTCATTGCCAGGATCAATGGCCGGGACACACTGGCCGAGATCGCGCAGAAGACGAATCTGAAGGAGTTCGACGTCTGCCGAATCGTCTATGGCTTCTTGACCGCGGGTCTGGTGGAGGTGGTGAAGAAGCCTGTGCCGATGCCCCTTGCCCGTGGCGGGCCCGCTGAGGTGCCCCGGGTCAAGCGGAGCCTGGTGAATCGCATCATCAATCGTATCAAAGGCATGTAACCCGATGTGTGCTTCATCCAGGGCACAGCACCGAAGCGGAGGGCTGGAGTGCAGACTGTAAAGATGGTAATCAGCGGGGCCGTGAACGCCGGCAAAACCGAGTTCATCCGGTCAATCAGCGAGATCGAGGTGGTCTCGACCGAGCGCCGCGCGACCGATGATACCAGGATGATCAAAAAGGAGACCACGGTTGCGATGGACTTCGGTCGCATCGCGATCGGGCCCGATCTGGTGTTGCACCTTTTCGGCACCCCCGGGCAGAAGCGGTTCGATTTTATGTGGGAAATCCTCTCCGAGGGGATGCTCGGCCTGGTCATTCTGGTGGATAGCACGCGCCCGGAAACGTTCCGCGAGACGAACCGGATCATCGATTTCTTTATCTCATACCGCGATACGGCCTACGTGATCGCAGCCAATAAGCAGGACCGCCCAAACGCCTGGAGTCCTGAGGAACTGCGCCTCGCGCTGCGGCAGCCGCCGCACATCAAGGTGTTGCCCTGCGTCGCCTCCGACCGCGAGAGCGTCAAGAATGTGCTGCTTGAGTTGCTCTATGTGATCCAGGAGCGCAGTGAGGAGTGATGCGCGTTGGGCCGACAGGCCAGGGAGTTACGAGGGGCGCGGGGAGCTATGCTTCCCCGCGCCCCTGTGTTTGAGAACGGCGCCTGTGCTTCCGCAGGTAGCTCCCGGTGCGCCTATGGCACGCGGACCCAGCGCGCCTGGTCGAACCAGATGGTGGCGCCAGCGTCACCGGCGAGGGCGCCGCTTTGCACATAGCCCTCAACACCGGCCTTGAAGGGGAAGCGCCCCAGATGCACCCAGCCGGTCTGGGTGCGCTGGTTGACGATCACCTCCTGCGCCCCGTCGCGATGCTGGATAGCGTAACGCGCCTGTGTGGCACGCTCACGTTTGCTCGGGCAGACCGGAACATGCACAAACAGGTCGTACTCGGCCTCGACGGGCAGATTCGGCTGCCAGCGCACGACCGGACCACCGCGCGCCGGATCGTTCACGGTGATGGCCTGGTAGGCGTGGCGGCCCATGCCGCAACCGACAGGACTGGCGTTGAGGACGGCTTCGTTGTGCCAGAAATCGCCGCCGAGTTCGTCAACCACGTGCTCGGGCGCGGCCGGGTCGCGCTGGGGCGGCCCGGCCAGGGGATCCTGTCCCAGCCAGAGGTAGGTAACCTCCACTTCGGCCTGGTCGCCCACAATCCCCAGGTCATCCCACCAGATGCCGTCGCCCACATCCATGGCCGTGGGGAAGCGCACAAAGCCCTTATCGGCGCGCCCACCGTTGAAGCCTTCGTAGTACGCGGCGTGGTCGAGGGGCCAGCCGCGATCGAGCTGGGGGAAGCCGCGGCGCGGCTCGTTCCAGTAGTCGTCGCGTTCGCTGTAGGGGCCAACGTCGTAGACGGGGGCCACGGCAGTGCGCCCCTGGTAGCTGATACGCACCTGATACTCATCGCGGCCACGGGTGGAGAGCACCGTCCACGAGGGCAGGGCGACGAAGCGCGCCCGGGGTGGAATGATGTAGCCATTGGCGGTTCGCCCGCCGACCATGCCGAGGCGGGTCGCGCGGATGCGGAAGGTTGGGGCGATACTGAACGGCGCGGGACTGGCCGCTGCGGAGACGGAGGGCTGCTGACCAGTGCCGGCGAGGAGCACGTCGCGCACGACGGGGGCAAGGTCGGCGCTCCCGAGCAGGAGCACGCGGTACTGGGCATAACGCACGGGCTGGTCGAAACCGACCACGACGCCATCGGGCAGCGAGGTGACCCAGGGCAGCCAGCGCTGGCCATCGGGGCTACCGCGCACATCAACGCGTGCCTCGGTGCCGGGCGGCACGGTGGCGGCATAGCTGAGTTTCAGGCGCGTAACGGGCTGGTTGAGCAGAACAGGCTCTGAGAGGGCGCTGCCATAGCGCTGGTAGCCCGCAACAATGGGCGGAGGCGGACCGGCGCCGGCCGCGAGCGTGAGGGTGCGATCGGGGCGACTCCACACGCCATCAAGCAACTCCAGGCCTCCGGCGTACACGGGGCCGTCAGCCAGGACGGGAAGGGCAGGCATGAGGGCGATGACGAGGATCAAGAGTGCCCAGGCGGGCCGCGACCACGACATGGGGGATCGCTTACTACTCAATCGGTCCTCCGTTGTCTACGTTCCTGGTAGCATCGCCACACCCTGGTGGACGGGGGGATTATAGCATAATTCTTTCTTAGGATGACAACGAGACTGTGTCGCGGCGGGAGGTTCGGGGCCTGCGGCCCCAAATAACACCCCGTCCCGGTGCAGCCCGGTCAGGCCGTGCCGCACTGGAACGGGGTTGGCAATGGTGATCGCTTCAGGGGCGACTGGAGGGCTCTCCAGGCACAAACCCCGCCATCCGCGCAGCGAGCAGCTTATTGCTCACGTGGCTGCCCGCCCTATCGCTGATGTGAAAAGATGGGAAATCGGGTTTCCCCATCCCCCTGCCTGTGGGGGCGGCAAGCCATCCCAGGAAACCATCCACCAGCGGGGAGGGTTTCGGGAGAGGCGCGCCAACCCGGCCGCCGTGCGAGCACGGGCGCCATGATCCGCGCATGCCGTGAACGCGACGGTCTCGTGATACCCTTATGAGGGCGAAGCTCTCCTCGCCAAACCCTAGCATCACATCCAGGTTGACAGAGCTAGAGGTTGGCCGGTCGTTCGCCCAGGGTCACCTGGATATTGCGCTCACGGCCATCGCGAAGCACCGTGAGGGTGATCGTATCGCCCGGCTTGTAGCGCAGCAGCAGTTGGCGCAGCGAAGTGTTGTAATCCAGGCGAATATCATTCACGGCAACGATAATGTCGCCCTCGCGCAAGCCGGCCCGGGCAGCGGCGCTGCCGGGTTGTACGGCGGGCTCGCCGATTCGGCCGCTGCGGATGTAGGCCCCATTCTGCACCGGCAGCCCAAACTCGGCGGCGACCTGACCATCAATGGTCAGGTAGGTTATCCCCAGGAAGGGGAAGCGCACGCGCCCGGTGGCGATCAACTGGTCGGCCACGTTGCGGAAGATCACGCTGGGCACCGCGAAGCCCAACCCTTCGACCGGCGCGGCGCCAAAGCCGAAGCCGCTGTTGTCGCCGCGCACCACCAGGGTGTTAATGCCTACCACCTCGCCGGCAAGGTTGATCAGCGGGCCGCCGCTGTTGCCCGAATTAATCGCCGCGTCGGTCTGGATCAGCCCTTCCAGGCCGGTGCCGGGGATCGATCGATTCAGCGCGCTGATCACGCCAGCGGTGACGGTGTTGCGGAAATTGCCTAACGGGCTGCCGATGGCCATCACTGTCTCGCCGGGCTGCAATCGGGCCGAGTCACCGATGCTCGCCACGCCGGGAACGGCGCCCTGCACCCGGATCACGGCGATGTCGTTGAGCGGGTCGGTACCGATGAGCCGAGCTTCTTGCAAGGTGCCATCGGCGAAGAGCACGCGCAATCCAGTGGCATTCTCAACCACGTGGTTGTTGGTGACAATGTGGCCCTGCGCGGTGATGACCACCCCGCTGCCGCTGCCGCGCCCCTGCCGGGTCGTTACGATCACCGTGACGACCGCGGGGGCCACTTTCTGTACGGCGGCGACCACGCTGTCGGAATGGGCCGATTGCCCGACGGCGCTCTGGGTAGACGGCGCCAGGCGCGAGGCAGGCTGCACCGGGTCTGGCATGCCTGCCGACCGGGCAACGTCAGCCGGCGTGGCGGAGGCGGTGCGCCCGGTGACCACCAGCGCCACCACCCCACCGGCAGCGGCGCCGCCACCGACGCCGATCACGATCCCGAGCAGCAGGACAGCAAGCAGCAAGAGGGGATTGTGTGTGCGTTCCATGGGTTCTTATACCAATTTCACTTGAACACTCCGCAAGGAGCGTTGCGTCAAAGCGCACCTGGCTACCTTGCGCGACAATCTGCAACCCAACATCTACAATCTGAAATGGTATTACCTGAACTGTAGCATTGCAGATTGCCGCGATACAGACATTCGCGGGAGGGCATCAGGGCTATTGCAACGTCCACTCATGGCGGGGTAGCGCGGCGGGCTGCGCTGCCGCAGAAAACCGAGGTTTGGAGCGCAGCTCCCATGACGTCGCACCAGCCCCGGGGAGGGCATAACTCTCCCAGACCTTCCCATCCGCCGGGCATGGGCAACACGGATGGTTCCTGCTTCTATCAAGTATACGCTACACGACTGAGGAGGGAGTTAAGAGGAGGTAAGAAGTGGATGAGAGGGTATTCGCAGGGGGATACGAGATGGAAAGCAGTGTGCTCGGGAGGGCATAACCCTCCCGCACCCGCCGCGCAGGAGCGATTTTCACTTCAAAAGATCCTGCAGCGCTGGCTTCAACGTCGGGAAGCGGAAGGAGTATCCCAGCTCCAGGGCGCGCCTGGGAAGCACGCGCTGGCCTCTGGTTACCAGGTCGGCCATTTCGCCAAGGGCAATGCGCAGGGTGAACTCGGGCACCGGCAGCCACGAGGGCGAGCCAAGCACCTCGCCGAGGGTCTCGCAAAAGGTGCGGTTGGTTTGGGGGTTGGGCGCGGTAGCGTTGATTGGTCCGCGCACCCGTTCATCTTCGAGGGCCAGGAGGAGGATGCCGATCTCATCGTCGGGATGGATCCAGGAGTAGTACTGCGTGCCGGGCATGATCGGACCACCGGTGCGGAGCCGGAAGGGCAGCAGCAACTGGGCCAGGGCGCCCCGCTCCGGATCGAGTACGATACCCGTGCGAATGAGGGCAGTGCGCACGCCGTACTCCTCGGCGCGGGAGGCTTCCCGCTCCCAGGCAATGCAGACCTCGGCAACGAAGTCGCGCCCGGGGGGCGAGCTTTCGTCGAGGGGCGTATCGTCGCGGTAGCCGTAGTAGCCAATCGCCGAGGCGTTGACCAGCACAGCGGGGCGTCGTTCGGCAGCGGCGATAGCATTGACGATTCCCCGCGTGCCGATAACGCGACTGTTGAGAATCTCTTGCTTATACTCCGGCGTCCAGCGCACCCCCAGCAGCCCCTGGGCAATCGGGGCGCCAGCGAGGTGAATGACCGCATGGGCGCCGTCAATCGCCGTGGCCCATGGGCCGCCCTCGGTAGGCGACCATGCGATATACTCGGCGGCGCCAGGCAAGGTGGCGCGAGCCTTCACGGGGTTGCGCGAGAAAATGACCAGTTCATACCCGCGCTCGCGCAAAGCGGCGAACAGCTTCGTGCCGATTAACCCGGTCGCGCCGGTGAGAATGATGCGTTTGCTGGTGTTCATCATATGGTATAGAGTACTCCGAGATGCACATGCGGTCAAGGGAGATGGGGTGGGAGGGAAAACCGGGTTTCCCCATCCCCCTGCCTGTGGGGTGGCACGCCCTCCCCACGGGGAGGGTTTGAGAGGGCTTCGCCCTCGAAGGGTAGCCCCGGGGAATGCAGCGGGGGCGCCGCGCGCCGATAGGTGGAATGATGGTTCGACGTGCAACCATTGGGATACTGGTGTTGATGTTGGCGCTGGTCACCTGCCTGTCGCCCGGTGCACCCCCGGCGCACGCCGCCCCGCGGCAGCCCGCGGGGCCGCCCGCGCTCTTCGGCCTGAATATGTACATCACTGGCCGCGAGCGCAGCGATGCCGAGGCGGCTGCGCTGGTGGCGATGGCCGCCCGTATCGGCGCCAGTTGGACACGCGAGGAGATCTGCTGGGCCTGCTGGGGCCAGGAGACCGCCAATCTCTTCTACGACCGGCGCATCGGCATGCTCGCCGACGCGGGCATTGGCATTATCGGCATGCTCCTGACGACGCCTGAACAGTACCGTGACCCGCGCTGCGTGGCTTACGCCAGAGCAACCCGTCAGCCCGAGTACTGGTGCGCGCCAACCGATATGGATGCCTACGCCCGCTGGGTCGGCCGGGTGGTGGAGCGCTACGATGGCGACGGCAACGACGATGCGCCGGGTTCGCCGCGCGTGGCTGCCTGGGAGATCTGGAACGAGCCGGATATGGACGGCACCTGGCTGCCCCGGGCCGACCCGGCGGCTTATGCCGTGATGCTGCGCAAGGCCTACGCCGCGGTCAAGCAGGCCGACCCGACGGCGCTCGTGCTGAGCGGGGGGGTCTACGTCTTCGATGCGGTCGGCCAGAATGCCTTTATGGACCGGGTGGTCGAACTGGCGGGTTGGGAGAGCTTCGATGTACTGTCCATCCACCCCTGGCTGATTGACCATGCCCCCGATGAGCCGTCGTTGATCAACCCTCGCGAGCGTTTCGATGTGACCATCCCGGGCCGGCTGGAACTGGCGCAGCGTTGGGCGGCCCGCGGCGCCAAGCCGGTATGGGTGACCGAGGTGGGCTGGAGCGTCTGCGGCGGAGCCTGCGCGCCTCAGTTCGCCAAGAGCCTCGACCAGCAGGCCGATTACCTGGTGCGGACTTTCGTGCTGGCGGCAGCAGCGGGCATTCAGCACGTGAGTTATTTTCAGCTTGAAGACAAATTCGGTGGCGCGCAGCAGCCCTGGGGCCCCGCGGCAATTGTTGACGACGCGCTCAACCCCAGGCCGGCTTACGTGGCCTACGGCACGCTGGTTGCCCAGTTGCAGTTTGCGCGTTATCAGGGCACCGGGCCGGCTCACCGTCCGGGTCGGCTGGCTCACCACCGCTTCGTCCAGCCTGATGGCGGCAGCGTGGATGTGCTCTGGAGCCTGGGCGAGCGGCGCAGTGTCGAGCTACCCCTGGCGCCGGGGCGTAGCGCGACGCTGATCCAGCGCGACGGGGCCGAGCAAGCCCTCATGGGCGGGTCGGCGAGTATCAGCGTGGGGGAGCGCCCGGTGTATCTGCGTCAGGTGGTGCCGGGGCGGTCGCGCAGCTTCTCCGAGACAGGACTGACCGTGAGTGGCGCGTTTCTGGTAGCCTGGGAGCGGGGAGGCGGGCTGACGGTGTTTGGCCTGCCGCTGACGCCGGAGCGGGTGGAGCGGGGCGCCGATGGGCGTGACCGGCGCGTGCAGTGGTTCGAGCGCAACCGCCTCGAGTACCACCCCGAGAACCCGCCGCCCAATGATGTGCTCAGCGGGCTGCTCGGGGTCGAGTACCTGGCGCGCCGGGGCATCGACTGGCGAACGCTGCCTGCGGTGAGCGGTGCGGCGCCGGGCTGCCGCTACTTCCCCGAGACACAGCACAGCCTCTGCCCGCCCTTCCGGGCCTTCTGGGAGCGCAACGGCGGCCTGGCGACCTTCGGCTACCCGCTCAGCGAGCCGCTGGTGGAACCCGTCGAGGGTGGACGCGCAGTAACCGTGCAGTACTTCGAGCGCAGCCGCTTCGAGGAGCACCCCGACCAGCCGCTCGCGCGCCGCGTGCAGTTGAGCCGGCTGGGCGCCGAACTCGTACCCTGACAGTGGCGCTGAACAGACGTGGCAAGGGCGACCAGGGCCGTAGCACCCCGATGGCTGCCGACCCGGTG
>JBDNDG010000104.1:0-12276 GCA_046719255.1 Chloroflexaceae bacterium | reverse complement strand
CGATCTGGAGGGCTTTGACCTGCCCGGCGGCCTTGCGAACCGGGTCGGTCTGGAGGCTCTGCTCCCCGAGGTTGAGCGCATTGTGGCCCTGCCCTGCCTCGAAGTACGTGGACTGATGACCATCGCGCCGATCGTGGCCGACCCGGACCAGGCCCGCCCGGTTTTCCGCGCGCTGCGTGAGTTGCGCGACGAACTATCGCGGCGCTTCCCCCAGGCTGCCTGGGCCGAGCTTTCGATGGGTATGACCGACGACTTCGAGGCCGCCATCGCCGAAGGCGCCACTATCGTGCGGGTCGGGCGGGCGATCTTTGGGGAGCGCCTGACATGAAAAAAATGGGGAACTGCGGTCCCCCACACCTCTCCCTGACGGAAGGGTTTGGGAGGGCTGAACCCTCTCAAAAATCAACCTGTTTTCATCTGACAGGAACGTTGGGAAACCGGGTTTCCCCACCTGCGGTGAGCCTGTCGAACCGCGCCCCTGCCTGCCAGGGTGGTGCGTGCCCGCACCAGGAGGGCGTGGAGAACCGCGGGTTCCCCACGCTCAGCGCAGCATCGTCAGCGCAGCGACCCCGAACAACACCTGCACAACGACCGAGGTCGCCTGCAACATCCGTGCGCCCACAGGCTCACGGCCATACAGCCACAAGCCCACCCCCACGTTGAGGAACAGGATCGCTGCTCCGGCCAGGGGCAACAGGAGGATCTGGTAGCGGGGCGCCATGGCCACGATTGCACCCGTGGCATCGCTGCGCCAGCCGATCAGCGCTGGGAGGGAGGGGTAGAGAACCATCAATGCCCCGAGCAGGGCCAGGTTAAGCAGGAGGGCGCCAAGCACGCCCTCCCGCGCCAGGGGATCGCGCCAGAAGGTATAGGCAAAGACCCGGCCGGTCTCCACGCCGGGGGCGAGTTGCTGCACCGCGCCCAGGCGCCGGCGCTGCTCCAGATCCTGCACGAAGCCGTCCACATCCCGCGGCGAGATGGCGTAGGCCTCGGAGGGGGTGTGAATGATCAGCGCGCGCGTTAGCGGCACGGTGCTGAAGCGCTGTAATTCGCGGCCATCCGGCAGGCGGGCCGAGCCGCTCAGGTAGGCGATGCCAGCGAAGGGTGAGGCGCCCGTCGCCGGCTCGCTGAGGCCGCTCTCGATGCTCTCGATCTGCCCCAGAGGCACAACCGCGCGGTTGCCCAGCCAGAGGATGTAGAGGCCGTTGCGGTCGAGGGTGTAGGCCAGGCTCAGCGCCGCCGCCACGCGATAGGCCAGGAACGCGGCGCACACGAGGAGCGCCAGCACCGCCAGGTGGCGCACAAACAGGCGCCCATCAATCGGCCACGCCTCAGGAGGTTGCGCCAGGAGTGCAACCACGCTCGCCAACAGGTAGCCCGCCACCCCGAGTGCACCGATCAGGGCGGCCAGGGCCACCCACAGGCGCCATGAACGTTGAGGGGTCCAGCGTCGCATAATTTTTCGTCCGTGTGACCCGCGCAGCGCGTCCCGCTTGAACGCTTACGGCGCGGGCATGGCCGTGGGCGTCTCGGCAGGCTCAGGGGTCGGTGTCGGCAAGGGTGTTGGCGGGCCGGGCAGGTACGTCGGCTCGGGAGTGGGCAGCGGCTCGGCGGGCACGAGCGTCGGGCTGGGGGTCGGCTCAGGGAAGCGACGGATGCTGAGGGTCGCGCGCTGCTCCTCCACCCAGCGGTCGAGAGCCTCGGTGCGCGCCTCGCGCAACTGGCGCTCCTCGGATGGCACCTCGCGGCGCGTCACTTCAAGAATGTGCCAGCCAAACCGGGTGCGAATCGGGTCGCTGATCTGACCTTCGGGCAGGCTGAAGGCCGCAGTGACCAGTTCGGGCGGGTAGGTGGCGCCATTATCAGCGCGCCCTTCGCGGTCAAAGGAGCCGAGATCACCCCCCTGCTCACGCGAACCGATATCATCGGAGCGCTCGGTAGCCAGGGCGGCAAAATCGGCGCCGCCGCGCAACTCGGCGACAATCGCATCGGCCCGTGGCCGCGCCTCGTTAAAGGCGGCGTCAATCTGCGCCTGGGTGGCGTCTGCGGGCGTGGTCACCACGACCAGGATCTGGCGCGCGCTGACGCGCTCAGGTTCCTGGCTGTATTCGAAGCCCTCCGCCGGCACCAGGGCCTCCTGCACGCGGGTTGCAACCACCTGCTCACGGTACTGCGTCAGCAGGGCGGCGCGGAAATCGTCTTTGCCAAGCCGGGGTTTGGCCGC
This sequence comes from Chloroflexaceae bacterium, assembly GCA_046719255.1. Classification (GTDB taxonomy): domain Bacteria; phylum Chloroflexota; class Chloroflexia; order Chloroflexales; family Chloroflexaceae; genus JACAEO01. The sequence goes on along the minus strand of JBDNDG010000104.1, from coordinate 10,052 downwards.
AACGGCGGCCAGTTCCAGTTCGTAGCGACGGAATATCTGGTCGATGATCTCGGTAACCTGGAGCGCTGCCTCGGCGGGAGACGGCGTCGGGCGCGGCGTGCTCGTCGGTTCGGGAGTTGCGGTAGGCGCCAGTGTTGCCGTAGGACCGCCGGGGGTCGCGGTGGCCTCGGAGGTTGCAGTGGCCTCGGAGGTCGCAGTGGCCTCGGAGGTCGCGGTCGGGCCAGAAGTGGCAGTTGCTGCCGCGGCGCCTTCCGGGGACGGCGTGGCAGTATCGGTCACCGGCTGGGTGGGCGGGGGCAGAAAGACCACGCCGAGGTCACTGACCAGGGCCTGGTTCACCTCGTCGTCCGTCACCACGATACCCGTGAGGGTGGCGCCCTGCTCCTTCACCTGGAGAGTGATGCACTGCTCAACCACTCCCTCATCGATGGGAGCGCTACGGATCGCGGCGACCTGCTGGTCAATCACCGGGCTCTGGCCGAGGAACTGCTGGCTGAACTGGGCATTGCCGCCGAAGAGGGCCAGGAGCTGAAAGTTCTGGGCAATCTGGCGGGCATACGCCTGGCGCCGCTCCGTCCAGTAACCCGAACGGGAGAGTTCGACCGCCCCGACGCGAGCGACGGGGCGGCTCGGAAGCCAGAGGTGTTCGTAGGCCAGGCCGATTAGCACGGCCAGGAGGGCCAGGCCCACGGCGCCAGCGGTAACCAGGATGACCAGTCGCTGGCGTTGCTCTTCCTGGAGTTTACGCGCGGCGACACGCCGCTGGCTCGACGGGGTGCCGGTCGACTTCGTACGCGGGGACGGCGACTTCGCATCGCCGCCCCGCTGAGGGTTCTTCGGGGTTTCTGCCATGACGATGGATGCAAAGCAAGAGATGGAAAGCGCGTCTCACGACACGCTTCCCCCAGCACGGAGGCGCCAGAAGGGGGACCACACCGGGCTTTCAAAATGGAATGTCTTCATCACCGATGTCAGGCGGAGGCGGGGGCTGCGCGCCGCCGCGCGGCGGACGAGACGCCTCGCGCGACGGCGGGTTGTCGTCAGGCTCGCGGGTGGAACGGCTGTCGAGCATGATCAGATCGCTTGCAATCACCTCGGTGCGATAACGTGTCTGACCGCTCTGCTGATCGTCCCACGAACGGGTTTGCAAGCGGCCCTCCAGGTACACACGGGCGCCCCTGGTCAGGTACTGATTGCAGGTCTCGGCAAGACGGTTCCAGGCCACGATGTTGAACCACTCGGTCTCGTCGTGGATCTCGCCAGCATTGTCGCGCCACTGCCGCCCCACGGCGAGACGAAATGTCGTCACCGGACTGCCCGAGGCCGTGTAGCGCATCTCGGGATCGGTGCCGAGGCGGCCAATCAGCATGACTTTATTCAGATCGCGTGCCATTACTCGACCGTCCTTCGCGCCTCATTCGCCAGCCAGACGCCCACGCGACTGCACCCTGCCAGGATGAGCACGGGCTGGTTTCCGGGCGGGCTGCGCCCTTCCAAACCCTCCCCGCCGGGCAGGGGGTTACGGTGCTTCAGCTCCACCAGGCCCCGGATGGAGGCGTGGAGCCGTACTGGACAGCGCAACCTCTCCTGTAATTTCCGGTTTCAATCCTCGTCGCTCTCGCCGACCGGCGCACGGGCCTCAACCTCCGCCTCGTCTTCGACCACCGGGGCAGACGAAGAGCCTTTCTGTTCGACCACAGTGATCAGGTAGCGCAAAATGGTGTCGGTCAGTTTAAGCGTTCGCTCGACATCAATCACCTTTGCAGCACTGAGGCTGAAGTGCATCAGCACGTAGTAGCCCTCGGTGAAGTTGCGGCGACTGGGCTCGCCGATAACATACTCGCGGATCGGATAGGCCAGTTTGCGCCGGCCCCAGGGCGACGAGTGATTCACCGATCGCACCTCACCCCCGTTCGACTCGATGGCCTGCCGGACCCGCTCGATCACTGCCGTAACCCCCTCATCACTGGCGGCCAGGGGGCTGATAATGAACATCAATTCATAGTCACGACGACGCTCGCGCACGTGTTCCTCCTCTGGTAACGTCCCGCTCGATCCATTCTCGCCCGGCTGCGCGACCCGGGGAGCGCGGCGGAACAGAAAGAAAGATGGGCCGCACCTGACGGCGCAGCGCCATGCTTGTGTCAACGCGAGATTATACCACGGTTAGAAGTGCAGGGCAATTACGATATAGTACAATACCCTGGCATCGTGCTGCGATGCAGCCTGACCTCGCGCCACGCTCTGCTCATCATGGCAAGTTCCTCAACGATTACGATTGCGACGCGCTGGAGCACCCCTGGTCGGCGCCTGCTGCTCGCCATGCTGCTGTGCGTGATCCCCATCGCCCTGGTAGCGCCCGCGGGTCGGCTGGCGGTGGCGATGGCGCTGCTGCTGCTCGCGCCCGGCTACCTCATCGAGCGGCGCCTGGCCCCGTCACAGCCCGTGCTCACGCGCCTGAGCCTGTGGCTGGCGTTGAGCCTCAGCCTGGTTCCGCTGGCCTACCTGTGGCTCCACGTCGCGGGAGTGGCCCTCGGCGCGGCGGGTCTCTGGCTGGCTACCGCGCTCCTCGCCGGCGCCACCCTGGTGTGTGCCTGGCAGGACCTGGGCGCGCCCGCCGGCGCTCCTGCAGCGGCCCTCCCACCCGCCGACATGCGGTGGGCCGGCGCGCTCACCGCGCTCATCTTCGCCCTGACCCTCTGGACCCGCTTCGTCCAGATCGAGGGGCTGACCTTCCCGCCCTGGGTGGACCCGGTGCATCACGCACTGCTCGTGCGGGTCGCCGCTGAGACGGGCACGGTCCCCTGGTCGTTGGAGCCGTACCTGCCAGTGCGCGACCTCCCCTACCACTGGGGCTACCACGTGACCATCGCCACCCTGCTGCGGCTGAGCGGCATGGCCCTTCCCGAAACGCTGCTGGTGAGCGGGCAGATCCTCAACGCCCTCAACGCGCTGACGGTCGCCGGACTGGCCCTGGCTCTGTGGCGTCGACCGCTGGCCGCGCCGGTGGCAGCCCTGATCACCGGGCTGGTCTCGCTCATGCCGGCGTACTACCTCTCGTGGGGGCGATACACCCAACTGGCCGGGCTGCTGATGTTACCCGGCCTGGCCATTGCCTGGAACGCGGCGCTGCGCTACCGGGGGCGGGGCTGGTGGCTGGCGGTGGCCCTCTGCCTGGCCGGACTGAACCTGGTGCACATCCGCATGCTGATCTTCGGCCTGGCCCTGCTGGCGGCCCTCAGCCTGGTCGAGGCGGCCGGGCAACCCCGGGCGGCGCTCCGGGCGCGCCTGCCCGGCGCCCTGGCGGCTATGGCCGGAGCGGGCGCGCTGACCGCGCCCTGGCTGGCGCTGATCGTTACCCGCGCCCTGCTGCCCGCGGCAGCCGCGGGGGAACTGGCCGGCGGCGGCAGTTACAACGCGCTGAACGAGAATCTGGTGTGGATCGCGCCAAATCGCCTGCTGGCGGCCCTGGCCCTCGGCAGCGCCCTGCTGGCACTGTGGCGGCGCGAACGCAACGCGGCGGCGCTGCTGATCTGGGTTGGACTGCTGGCGCTGATGACCAACCCCTGGCTCGTCGGGTATGTGCTGCCCGCCGCCGGGGCGGTGGCGCTGATCAACGGGGTGCTGCGCCGCGCCCTGCTCATGGTGATTGCTGGCAGCGCCCTGCTGCTGCTAAATCCGGCCCTGGTCAGGCTCCCATACCTCTGGCTGCTGCCCAACGATGTGCTGGTGATCAGCCTGTTCATGCCCCTGGCGCTGCTCATCAGCGGCGGGGCGGCCCTGAGTTGCCGGTGGCTGAGCGACGTGCGTCCACGCCTGCGGCCCTTCCTGCCGCCGGCCACCGCCGTTCTGGTGCTCGCCATCGGCCTCTGGGGAGCGATCAACAGCCGCTCGGTGATCAACCCCGTCACCCTGCTGGTGCGCCCCGGTGAACCGGCGGCCCTGGCATGGGCCGCAGCGCAGACCCCACCCGAGGCGCGCTTCCTGGTCAACGCCGCACCCTGGCTGCCCGGCGCGCGCCGTGGCGCCGATGGCGGCTGGTGGCTGTTGCCACTGGCCGGCCGCTGGACCAGCGCGCCTCCGGTGGTCTATGTCTACGGTGCGCCCGAGTATGTTGCCCACGTCAATGCCGTGGCCGACACGGTGATCGGCTACGCGCCCGGCCAGGAACGGGCCATCTTCGACCTGATTGCAGCCGAGGGCATCACCCATATCTACCTGGTGGATGGCGTCGGGCCGCTTCATGCCGGCCTCTTTGCCGGGCGCCCCGGCTTTGTGCAGGTGTACGGTCGCGATGGGGTGACGATCTTTGCCGTGGAGAAGGCCAGGGCCGGCCACTAACGTGAAACGTTGGGGAACCGGGGGTTCCCCACGCCCCTGCCCGCCTCCTGGGAGGGCTTCGCCCTCCCGAACCCTCCCGCGCGCGGGCTCTGTTCACGTCAGGCGCCGGGGGGTGCCACACCCAGACCGGCCAGCCACCAACCCCGAAAGCCATAGGCCAGGACGACTCCGCCGAGGAGCACGAGGGCACAAGCAGCGTCAACCGTGGTCAGGCGCCAGCGGCGGCGTGGAAGGGCCAGGTGCAGGGTTGCCCAGAACAAGATCAGGCTCACTCCGGCATACAGCACGGCCGTGGCCCGGTACAGGGGCACAGTTTCGGTCGAGCCCATGACCGTCAGGTTGACCGCCCCCCGCGTCAGCGGCACCAGCAGCGCCAGGGGGCGCAGGCCGCCGGTCAGTGAAACGACCGGCGGCTGGGTCTCGCTCAACGCCGCCCCCATCGCCGCGAGCGGATTGGCAACCACGAAGACCGGCGGGGCCAGTTGCGAAGCATTGACCAGCGACCAGACATTGGCCGCGAAAAGCGTTCCGCCGATCAGGGTGAACACGATTGTGTAACAGAGCAGTACCGCGCTGTAGGTTTGCCGGGTGAGCGCCGAGCAGAACAGGCCAGAGACGCTTCCGGTGAGCAGGGTGATGGTCAGGATGCCGATCACCCGCGCGATGTCGATCCCGCGGATCCCTCCGAAGAGCGCCACGACGCCGAACACCGGCGCCACCGCGAGTTGCAGGAGCAGCAGGAAGGCCACGCCCGTCACCAGCTTGCCGAGCACGAACTGCAAGGGGGGCACCGGCGTGACCAGCAGCATCTCGAAGGTGCCACGCTCGTACTCGCGACTGATCGCATTCAGGGTAATCGCCGGGCCGAGAAACACCGTCAGCGCCTGCAACCCCAGACTGATACCGATGAACAGCACCTGCCCGATCTGGGCGCTGAGCAGAGGCGCGCCACGGTCGAGTTGTTGCAACACGGCGCCGGTAAGGAGGCGCGCCGCGATGGTTGCCAGGCCGACGTACAGGGCCAGCATCAGCGCGGCGCGACTGCCGCGCATGAACACCTTGAACTCTTTGAACAGCACGGGCATCGTGGATTGCCATCTGCTCACGGCAGCACTCCCTGAAGCTTCGCGTCAATGTAGAGGCACCGCGCCTCGGTGATCCGGCCGTAGAAGCGCACGAGCAGTTGCCCATCGCGCAGATAGGCCGCGGGATTGGCAACCCGCAGATCGCCCGGACCGTCGAAATCCTGCTCGACCCAGCGCCGATTCGTCCAGTCAAAGAGCACCGTGCTCAGACCCGCATTCGGCCAGCGGCCGGAGCTATCCAGGGTCAGGGTCAACGCTTCGGCCCGGAAGCGCCCCATACCCGGGGGAAGGCGCAGCAGCACCGTCAGCGGCTCGACCGTGGCAGCAATGCCAGCGCCCTGATCGCCGACACAGGCAACCTGCCCATTGGCCGCCAGGTCGGGGCGCATCCACCCCGGCGGGAGCGCGACCGCTCCGCTGCCCTCAAAGCCGGGTCGCAGCACCAGCAGGCTGGTCTCGCGCCAGGCGGCGCCGGGCGCCGCCACCTCCACCGGCAGCGGCGAGCGATCCAGCCAGGCCAGCACCACCGGCCCCTCATCGCTGGCGGTACCGCGCGTCAGGGCGGCGTTGATCAGCGCCTCGCGCACCAGCACCGCGCGATCCGGCGCCAGACCGGGGCCGCGACCAGCCTCCAGGGCATCGCGCAGCACCAGATAGCTGATCGGCGTGCCGCGGCGCGCGCCAGGGGCGGTTGTCGCGGGCCAGACCTGGGCAACCCGCGTTCCCGGCGCGATGTCTCCCAGCCGCGTGATGTATTCGCCGTAGGCGGCCACGCCGTCGCGCAGGGTCCAGGGGCCGGGATTGTCCACTTCGACCGCCAGTTGCTCGTCCTGGAGGGTGAGCCGGGCAGTGATGGCGGGAAGCGTCAACTGCCGCTCGACCAGCAGACCCTGCAACTGCCAGGGCGCCGCCTCGAACGTGAGTGTGGGTTGGTCCTGGGCCAGATCGCCGCTCACTCCGATCACGCCGCCGTACTGCCCGGTGGTGGAGCGAACCGGGCGCGCCAGTCCCCCGGCTTCGAGCGCGGCCTCAAAGACCTGCGCGTGGGGTGTCACCACCCCCGTCAGGGTACGGGCGCGGGCCTGGTCGTCACCGATCACCTCGATCAGGCTGAGCTGGTGCACCACGCGCTGATCGGCGCGGAGCGCAAAGGCCAGCCCGAACACCACACCGCCCGTGACCAGCGCCAGCGCGGGCGCGGCCAGCCACATCAGCGCCTGGGCATCGAAGCGCCGCAGCAGCAATGCCAGCCCCGGGCCGATCAGTACGGTGTAGATGGCGAGAATGCCGAAGATGAAACCATCCGGCGGGAGGTTGACCGTAGGCGTGGCGCTCAACGCGCCCGCCAGGATGCCCTCCTGGAAGGAATCGACGCCGGGGAGGGGGCCAGAGGGGGAGGAGGCCAGATACGGAGAACGCAGCAACTGATCCCAGAACCGGGGCGCCGCCTCCCAGCCAGCAAGGGCGGGCGCCCCCGGGTCAAACGCCAGTTGCGTGACCATACCCACGCCGAGGGGCCGCTGCACCCAGGCCGGCGGATCGCGCTCGAGGGCGGCGCGGGCGTCCGGGGCCGGGATGAGCGCGACTCCGGGCAGCGCCCCCGGACCGGGTGCGCCGGCCAGCGCCGCAAGCGAGGCATCAGGCACCTCCGCGCTGGCGCCCAGGGTCGCCGGCTGCAACTGTGGCGGCAGACCGGCCAGCGTGCGGGCAGCGGTCGGCCCGCCGCCAAGCACCAGGTGCCCCCCGGCGCTGACCCATCCCAGGAGCGCCTGGCGCTGCGCCGGGCTGAGTTCCTCAGTGGGCGCATCGGCGAGGATCAGCAGGCTCAGACTGCTCAGGCCGGCCGCCGAAAGGGGGATCTCGGCCATAGGCAAGCGGACGGTGGTGAACGGCAGCGCGCTTAGCTCCTGGCGGCGCGGCAGGGGCAGGCGCAGGTCGTCGCTTGAAACCAGACCCAGCAGCCGCTCGCGGGCGCGCGGGCGTACCTCCAGTTCCTGCTCGGCCAGCACCGCGCCGCCGGCTTCCACCGTGACGCGAACGGAGCGCACTTCCTGCTCCATCGCCGCGTACAGTGCGATCTGCTTCTCAGCACCCGCCGGCAGGTCAACCGGAACGGTGTTGCGGAAGGAGGTATTGGCGATGGCCGCGACCACCGCAACATCGCGCGCCGCGCCGGTGTTCTTAAGGCGCACCTGGATGGGCAGCCAGGCGCCCGGCAGATAGTTCCCTTCAAAGGCAGGAACGGCCGTCAGCTCCAGCCCGGCCCGGGCCTGAACGGGCGGGCGCAACCCGGGCAACAGCATCATGACCGCCAGCGCGGCAAGCACATACCGGCGCGCGAACAACAGGCGCCTCGGTTGTAAAGGCCTGGAACATGGCCGCATAGACTGGCGCTTCCGGAGTCTTGCAGGGGGTAAGCCGGCGGTCATCGAACCGCCTTGCCCCGCCCCCGCAGTCGTGCTATGATCAGCCAGTATTATAAAGTCTCAGGACACGCTGGCATGACCAACAACGTCCAGATCAGCGACCGCGAGCGCGAGATCCTGCAACTGGTCGCCCAGGGGGCCACCAACCAGCAAATCGCCGATCAGCTTAACATCAGCGTCAATACGGTCAAGGTTCACCTGCGGAACATCTTTGGCAAGATCGGCGTCGTCTCGCGCACCGAGGCGACGCTGTATGCGATACGGAGCGGGATCGTCCAGGTTGAGGAGCGGGCTGGCGCTTCGGGCGAAGCGGCGCGAGTAAATCCGATGCCCGCAGAGGAAGCCGACCGATCCCCACTCGCTGCGGTTACGGTTGAGGAGACCGGGTCGGCGGTGGTCCTGGCGCCCGAGGCCACGTTGGAAGCACCAGCGGCGCCTTCCTCAGCCCTGGTCGCGCCGCGCGCGGGGTTCTTTCGCCACCGGCGCCCCTGGGGCCTGGCACTCCTCGCGGGGGTGATACTGGTCGCCGCCCTGGTCGCCGCCTGGCTGATCTGGCGTCCGCAACCCCTCCCGACGCAACCGACCGTCGCCCCGGACACGGGCGGCGACAAACCAGCCCCGGAGGACCGCTGGATCGCCCATGCGCCCGTGCCGGCCCCGCGCCGGGATTTCGCCCTGATCGCCAGCCCGTCGGAAGGACGACTGTACGTTATCGGCGGGCGAAGCCAGGGACAGACCCTGCCGACTCTGGACCGCTACGATCCCCGCACGGAACGCTGGGTCTCCCTCGCCGATATGCAGGTTGCCACCAGCGCGATGCAGGCAGCCGAACTACGCGGCCGGATCTACGTCCCCGGCGGCGACCGGGGTGACGGCACGGTGAGCGCGCGGCTGGAAGCCTACGACCCACGGGAGCAGCGCTGGTACGAACTGGCGCCCCTGCCCGCGCCGCGCAGCCGCTACGGCCTGGCGGTGTGGGAGGGAAAGCTCTACCTGCTGGGTGGATGGGACGGCACGCAGATCAGTGCGGAGGTGTTCATCTACGACCCGGTCGGTAATATCTGGTCATCCGGCCCGGCGTTGCCCTCTCCGCGCCAGTACGCCGCCGCATCGGTGGTATCGGGCCAGTTGTACCTGATCGGCGGGGAAGGCTCCGGCGGCCCGCTGCGCGAGAGCTTGCGCCTGGAGGTGGAAGGCGCCAGGGAACGCTGGCAGTTCCTCCCGCCCCTGCCGCAACCCATCGGGCGACCGCAGGCCGTGGCGCTGCTCAACAGCCTGCTGGTCATTAACGGCCAGGAGCGCGCCGTATGGCAGTACGACGCCGCCTCCGACGCCTGGGTGCCCTACCCCATCTCCGCGAATATTGGCGCCAGTAGCAGCGTATCGCTCCTCAACACCAGCCTGTACTTCATCGGCGATGACCAGGCCCCCGAGCCGGGCGCGGTGATGGAGTACCGGGTGCTCTACACCATTTTCGTTCCGGGCACCGGAGGGGGCAACACTGGCCCTTGAGCCGGGTTCCATGCTCACGCCAGGCTACTTGCGGAGCATTCAGGTACACCTGGCACTAAACCTTTTGCGCTCCTTCCGCCCCCCGGGGTAGCCCAACGCGCAGCGGTCGCAGAGCGTAGCCATCGAGGGTGGCGCGCCAGCGCAGGGACGCGAGGGTCGCGTCGCCCCGGGCATGGTCGCGAACGGCGCTGAGCGCGGCCTGCGCCAGCAAGAACAGCAGGGTCAGGCCGGGGAGCGGCCCGTGAGGGTAGTGCCGGTAAAACCGCGCCCGGCCCCAGGCCGCGAGATAGCCGGTCGCCTCCGGGACCTGGCGGGCGCTCAGCGACACGCGGTGCCACATGCGCGCCCGGGGCACGCACCAGATCTCAAAGCCGGCGGCCCGCGCGCGGTAGCAAAAATCGGCGTCTTCGTAGTACAGCGCGTAGCGCGCGTCGAAGGAGCCGATGCGGGTAAACACCTCGCGGCGCACCAGCATCGCGCACCCGGTGACCGCGTCAACCCGCAGGGGGCGCCCGCGGGCGCGACGTAGAGCGCCCGCGCCGAGGTTGATCGGCACGGGCGCCAGCGCATACCGGCGCGTCCCCGCCTGCCAGAGACGCGCGGGCGCGTCGTAGTAGTAGATCGCCGGCCCCAGGATACCCGCTTGCGGCAGCCCGATGGCCGTCTCGCGCAGATGCAGCGCCATCGC
>JBDNDG010000103.1:0-12276 GCA_046719255.1 Chloroflexaceae bacterium | reverse complement strand
ACCACCGGATGGGGCGGGGGCCGCCGGGCCACCGGGCCGCCGGGCGACCGGATACGGCGGGGGCGCGCCGGACCACCGGATGCGGCGGATGCGGCGCCCCTTTTGCGCTCCCCGGTCGCAACTGATATAATCCCGCCATCGCCAATACCCGGCCTGCCAGGCCCGTGACCGCCGTCAAGGAGGTGGTGCCTATCGCCAACAGCATGCTCCTGGAATGGCCTTCCCTGAGAGTGAGGTAGTTCCCTATGCAAACAGGCACCCTGCTGCGGCGCCATCGTATCGCCGCAATCATGCTCCTGGCTCTGCTCGTCCCGCTGATCGCCGCCTGTGGCGGCGCCCCGGCTACCCAGGCTCCCACCACGGCACCCGCGCCAACAGCTGCCCCGGAGACACCGACCGCCGCGCCCGCGCCGACCGCTGCCCCCGCTGAGCCCCCCGGCGCGAGCCAGGCGATCTATACCACCGAGAATGGCCTGATGACCGTTGCCGCTGTTGAGTGCGGCGGCGATTACACCGGCCTGCTCAAGGAGATCGCCGCGGTTGACCCGCTCACCGTTCGCTTTACCTTCTGCGCGCCCGACCCGGCCTTCCGCGCCAAGGCCGCCTTTACGCCCTTCGCCATCCTGCCCAGCGAGTACCTGGAGAGCACCGGCGGCACCGGCGAGCTGATCGAGCGCCCCATCGGCACCGGCCCCTACCAGATCGAAAGCTGGACCCGCGGTGACAACATCACCCTCAAGCGCTTCGATGGCTACTGGGGCGATCCGGCGAAAACCGAGACGCTGATCTTCCGCTGGAGTGCCGAGGCCGCCCAGCGCCTGCTCGAGTTACAGTCAGGCACGGTGGACGGTATTGACAACATCGCCCCCGATGCCTTCGAGGTTGTCGCCGCCGACCCGAGCCTGCAACTGATCGAGCGCGAGGCGCTCAATGTCTTCTACGTCGGCATGAACAACACCTCGCCGCCGTTTGACAACGAGAAGGTGCGCCAGGCCATCGCCATGGGCATCGATCGCCAGCGCATCGTTGATAACTTCTACCCGCCCGGCTCCGAGGTGGCGAGCCACTTCACGCCCTGCGCTATCCCCAACGCCTGCGTCGGCGAGGCGTGGTACGAGTACAACCCGGACATGGCAAAGCAGTTGCTCACCGAGGCCGGTTTCCCCAACGGCTTCGAGACCGTGCTCGAATACCGCGACGTGGTTCGCGGCTACCTGCCCGAACCGGGCCGCGTGGCCGAGGATATCCAGGCCCAGCTAGCCGAGATTGGCATCAAGGTCACGATCAACGTGATTGAGTCGGGCACGTTCCTCGATAAGGCCGATGCCGGCGAGTTGAAGGGCCTGCACCTCCTGGGCTGGGGCGCCGACTACCCCGATATGACCAACTTCCTCGACTTCCACTTCGGCGCTGGCGCCTCGAAGCAATTCGGCGACAAGTTCCCCGATCTGGTCGAAGCCCTGAAGCAGGGTGCCTCGAAGGCCGACGACGCCGAGCGCGAGCCATTCTACGTCGAGGCCAACAACCTGATCAAGAAGCACGTGCCCATGGTGCCCATCGCCCACGGTGGCTCAGGCGTGGCCTACAAAGCCGACGTCAAGGGCGCCTTCGCCAGCCCCCTGAGCAACGAGTACTTCGCCGTGATGGACCCCGGCGGGCGCAATACCTTCGTCTGGATGCAGAACGCCGAGCCGGCCGGCATCTACTGCGCCGATGAAACCGACGGCGAGGCCCTGCGCGTCTGCGAGCAGGTGACCGAGGGGCTGCTGGCCTATGAGATTGGCGGCACCGAAGTGGTGCCCGGCCTCGCCGAGGAGTGCGCCGCCAACGCTGACCTGACCGTGTGGACCTGCAAGCTCCGCGCGGGCGTGAAGTTCCACGACGGCTCCGAGCTCGATGCCAACGACGTCGTGATGTCCTGGGCCGTGCAGTGGGACGCGGCTCATCCGCTCCACAAAGGACGCGATGGCAGCTTCACCTACTTCTCGTCGCTCTGGGGCGGCTTCCTGAACGCGCCGGCGGAGTAGGGGAACCCGGGTTTGCCTGATCCCCTGCTCGAGGTTTGGGAGGGCTATGCCCTCCCAGGAACAAATCTGCGCTAACAATTCTTCTCATGCAGGCATTGCGTAGCCCGTGAATGGCGCTTGACAAATAAAAACGTAGAGGTCACAGCATGTAATGCCAATTGGCATTAAACGGGCCGCATCCGCACGCCCACCAGCGCGCATTGCAACGCCACTGCGGCTATCTGCAATCCGAAATCTGTAATCTGAAATGGTATACTAAGCTAGTCGTACATTCGGACCGGCAACCTGTCACTCTCTACGATACCTGCTAGAAGCCACTTTCAGCGAGAGAACAGAACCAGGCTTTCGCAAGCGCGCTCGTGGCGCCTGCCACAGGTCACCGTCCTTGCCGTCTCCGGCGCTCGCCGTCTCTCTATCATCTCTACCCCGGCGCATACTCTGAGAGGAGAGGAGACCCATGTCGCAAACGCTATCGCCCGCTACCTGCCCGCGCTGTGGCCGGTATCTGCTGCCCACCGACAAGCACTGTTCGTACTGCCATACGCCACACCCCGCGTCGCTTACCAGATCGGTTTCACCAACTGTGCCACCCTCTGCCCCGTCCATCCACCCGTCTCCGTCAACAAGTCTGCCCCCCGAAATAGCTTCGCTCAGGGTTCCCAAGCCAGGCGGGCCGCCGAACGTGGCAGGGATGATATGGATTTCTCTATGGCTACTGGTTCCCGGTATTTATCTACTCTGGCAAATGGTGGTAGGGTTCATTGACATGCGTCTGTTGAATGAGGGGATTGTTACGACCGCGACCATTACCGACCTTCAGGTTCGCTCTGAGGATGATACGCGTAGCTATCATGTCTCCTACCAGTTTCAAGCTTCAGTCAAAGGCAATGCCACTCTCGTTCAGGGCCATGATCAGATCAGTCAAACTCTTTTCGAGCGTCTGGAGCAGGGGCAGCCAATCGAGATCGTCTATTGGTCGGTTAACCCATCGTTTTCGGCAGTCAGAGCCGAACTGCAACCTGTGCCTTCGCGTTTGATATGGCTTGCGGGCAGCATTGGCGGTGCATTAATACTATTGGTCCTCGGGATCTTGCTGATCGTATTCGGTATGTTAAGCGATTGGAGGAGTCTGAAGCGGCGAGGCATACCGGCCCGGGGGGTCGTATTCAGAAAATGGTCGCATACCGATTCAGACGGCGATACCAACTACTACGTTTCCTATGCTTTCACGGCCAACATCCCGGGCAAGGGGAATCGGCTTATTGCGCGCACCGAGCTCAATAATAAAGAACTGTACGATAGCGTCACGGAAGGGGATGAGCTTATGGTGCTTTACCTGCCGAGTCGTCCGCGGATCTGTCAGGGGTTCCCCCTGGAGCGCGCGGTTTCGGGGACCGGGTGAGGAACCAACCCGCCAGCGGGGAGGGTTTGGGAGGGCATCGCCCTTCTAAGAACATGTATGTTCATTCGGGCGTTGTGCGGCGCAGCTGCATGGACGGCTGGTGTAACCATATGGGGAAACCGGGTTTCCCCCTCCCCCCCGCCCACGGGGCGTCAAGCCCTCCCCGCTGGCCCGCTGGCGGAGTGCAGGGGCGAACAGCACATTCGAGCCAACGGGGCTGGTAGCGCACCAGAACGCCCCGGCGCACGACATCTGGTCTCCCTCGGGACGCACCCCGCTGGACCGCGTGGTCGGCCCTGCAGATGCCCCCCGCCGGGGCGGACCCTGCTTGACCTGGTCACCCGATCACCCTGTCACCACTATGCTTCAATACACGCTCCGTCGTCTGATTGTGGCCGTGCCCGTGCTCTTTGGCGTGCTGGCGGTAACCTTCGTGCTGGTGCGTCTGATCCCGGGCGACCCCTGCACGGCCCAGCTCGGCGAGAAGGCCACCGAGGCGATCTGCGCCCGCTTCAATGCCGAGAAGGGTCTCGACAAGCCCATCCCGGTGCAATTCGGCATCTATATCCGCGATGTGTTCCAGGGCGACCTGGGTACTTCGATCCGTTTCAACCGCCCCGTCACACAACTGATCGCCGAGCGTCTCCCGGTCACCCTCGAGCTGGGCGTCTTCGCCCTGCTGCTGGCCTGCATCGTGGGTGTGCCACTGGGCATCATCGCCGCGCTGCGCCGCAACTCGGCGATTGACGTGGCAACCATGGTCGGCTCGAATATCGGCGTCTCGATGCCGGTCTTCTGGCTCGGCCTCATGCTGGCCTACGTCTTTGCCCTGCTCCTCAAAGACACGCCCTTCCAGCTACCGCCCTCGGGGCGCCTGACGGCGGGCGTCACCAGCGTGCCGTTCTATGTTGTCTGGGGGTGGAACGTCGATCCCAAATCGGGCTTCGGGCAGGTGTTGCAGTTCCTGGCCAATATGTATCTGTTCAACAGCCTGATCACTTTCCAATGGGAGGTGTTCCGCGACGCCCTGCGCCACCTGATCCTGCCGGCGATGGCCCTCGGCACCATCCCTATGGCCATCATCGCCCGGATGACCCGCTCCTCGATGCTGGAGGTGCTCGGACGCGACTACGTGCGCACGGCGCGAGCCAAAGGCCTGGCCGACTTCGTGGTGACCATTCGCCACGCCCTGCGCAACGCCCTGCTGCCGGTGGTGACAATTATCGGCCTGCAGCTCGGCACCATCTTTAGCGGCGCGGTGCTCACCGAGACGATCTTTAACCTTGCCGGCGTGGGACGCATTCTCTATGATGCCATTTCTACCCGCGATTATCCGATTATTCAGGGCTTTACCCTGGCGATTGCGTTTAGTTATGTGACGATCAATTTGCTGGTGGATCTTTCGTATGGGTTTCTGGATCCGCGGATTAGATACTGATCGGGGAAACCTGGTTTTCTCACACCCCTGCCCAGGAGAGGGCGTGATCGGGTGCAGCCCTCTCAGAAATAAATCGATTTTCACCTTGTTGAAGCGAAACGACCTATGAGCAGCACCCCGACCACCAGCGGGCCAGTGACCTTGATCGCCCCGATGCGCCCCGCTGAGGAGCCCTGGCGCCGGGCCTGGCGCCAGTTCATCCGCCAGCGTTCGGCGATCATCGGTATGGCGATCATCGGTGTGCTGGTCTTCACCGCCGTCTTCGCCCCCTGGATCGCCCCCTACGATCCGACTGAGGTGCTGCTGGGCAAGCAGGAGGGCATCCAGAAGCGCTCCGGGCCGTGTGTCCATCTCCTGGGCTGCCCACCCGACCGGCCCCAGCACCTGATGGGCGTGGACGGGAACTTCCGTGACCTGTTCAGCCGCGTGATCTACGGCGCGCGGCTGTCGCTGTTCATCGGCTTTGTGACGGTGTTGATCTCGGTGACCATCGGCGTGGTGCTGGGAGCAGTGGCGGGCTTCGTCGGCGGCTGGGTAGACAACGTGATCATGCGCGTGCTGGACGTGGTGCTGGCCTTTCCCTTCTTGCTGCTGGCCATTGCCATCGTGAGCGTGCTCGGGCCTGGCCTGCTCAATGCCATGCTGGGCATAGCCATCGTCTCCATCCCTGCCTACGCGCGGGTGATCCGCGCCAGTGTGCTCTCGGCGCGCGAGGAGGAGTACGTACTGGCCGCGCGCACGATTGGCCTCGGGCCGCTGGCGATCCTCTCCAGGCACATCCTGCCCAACGCCATTTCGCCGCTGATCGTGCAAGCCACACTGGGCATCGGCACGGCGATTATCGAGGTCGCGGCGCTCTCCTTCCTCGGCCTCGGCGCGCAACCCCCCACCCCCGAATGGGGCTCCATGCTCAGCGCCGAACGCAACCAGGTCTTCACGGCTCCACATCTGGTCTTCTTCCCCGGTCTGGCGATTATGCTGACGGTGCTGGGCTTTAACCTGCTCGGCGATGGTTTGCGCGATGCTCTCGACCCGCGGTTGAAGCTCTGAGACGATTTGAGATTGCAGATTTGAGATTGCGGATTGTCGCTTCAGGCGTCCGGGGGCACTTCGACCCAACACTGTCCGGGGTCGGTGTGAGAGAAAGAGGGGAACCCCGGGTTCCCCCTGCCCCTGCCGGGAGAGAGTTCGGGAGGGTGGCGCCCTCCGGCATTCTCCCGCCGGGAACGGTAAGGGGAATCCCGGGTTTCTTGTGTCATGAGAGGCCTGGAGGGGCTGCGCCCTCCCCAACCCTCCCGCCAGGGAGACACTTAATTGACTCGTGCTCCAATCAACACCATCCGGGTTGGCATCCCGCCTACTCTCAGACTGCGGGCCAGTTTACCCGACTCCCAGTTGACCTCCAAAACCAGACCCCGATGCGGCAGGCTTACATAGGCATAGCTGCCACGCACAACGATGGCTGGCATAATTGCGCCGCTCACATCTTCCTCCATACCTGACAACTCAAATCAAATGATAGGTTATTTCATTTGTCGAGCTTAGCAAGAGTCGCCTGGAGGATCAAGTTCAATAACGCACACTCAAGGTTAAGGAAACATATCTTCGACCAGTATGCACTGAACCTGCTGAATATACGCTCCAGTCATCCATGCGGCGGTGCCGCACAACGCCAGTACGGAACTACCTATTCCTGGGAGGGCGAACTTTCTCAAACCCTCCCCCGGGGTAGGGGCGTGGGGAACTCCGGGTTCCCCCATGTTCACATCAGGAAGAGAACCAGCGAAAGAGGCGCGGCGCCGCGCCTCTTTCATTTCTCCCAATCCCTTACCCGAGTTTCAGGGATGAACAGAACATTCGAGCTGTCTGTGCTGCTGCCACGAGAACACTCCACGTGGCGTGGTGCGTCAGAGTGCGTCTGGAAACCTTGCGCGACAGTCTGCAATCCAGAATCTACGATCTGAAACAGGCACAGGGTGCTGGTTCCGCTGCCGTTGTATTGCGCTGCTATTCTGGAGCAGCATTGATGGCTTTCTGTGCGTCCCGCGCTGTGCAGCCCGGTTGTATAGCTGATTTGTGCGCATTTGCGCCCGATGTTTGGCATATACTCTATGGAGGTGTTCCTGGGAGGGCGTCGCCCTCCCAGCCCCTGCCTGTGAGGAGGGCTTGCCGCCCCACCGGCAGGGGCTGGGGAAACCCGGTTTCTCCGCGACCCCTCGAGGATGGTGTGGCAGGGCAACGCCCTCCCAGACCCTCCCGCGCGCGGGCTATGTTCACGTTAGGAGGGCTATGCGTGCTGAAGTGCTTGACTCTGCCCTTGCTGCGCTTGAATACTGGGCCGCAGCTCCGGGCGACCATCCATCTTTCCCGGCTACGCCTGCCATAGAACGGGCGCGCCGGGCGGCCTGGTTGCTGATGGGTGATCCGCCAGCTCCCGACCGGTGGCCCGCCCTTCCTCAAGGTCCCCTGGTATCCGTGTTTGCCCGCGTGCGTGGCGTGAACACCACGCCGCTCCTGCGTCCCGTGTCGCTGCGCCTGGAGCGCGAGGCGCTCTTTCCCGTGGCGGACGACGCGCCAGCGGTCGGGCTTGTCGGTGACGCCCCGGGGCGTCTCGCTGCAGAGCTTGCTGCGCTGGAGCATCGCGACCTGCCCGCTGAGGCACGCCTGGAGGCACTGCTCTATGCCCTGCAACGCCACGCCTGGAGCCTGCCCTCGCCCATCGCGGGCGTGTCGCGCTACGACTTCGCCCGGGTCAACGCGGCCCTGGCTGCGGCGCTGGCCGGCGCTCCCGAAGGCCAGGTCTGTCTCATCGCCGGCGATGTGTCGGGTGTGCAGGACTTTATCTACAGCGTGACCGCCCGCGGCGCGGCGCGGCAGTTGCGGGGGCGTTCGTTCTACCTGCAGTTGCTGACCGATGCCTGCGCCCACGCCACGCTGCACGCAACGGGGATGCCCCTGTGCAACCTGCTCTACGCCGGAGGTGGGCGCCTGTACGTCCTGGCGCCCGCTGCGGCTCGCGAGCGCGTCCCTGAGCTGCGGCGGCAGATCGCCGAGACGCTGTACCGCGCCCATCGCGGGGCGCTCTACCTGGCCCTCGGGGCGGTGGCCTTTCGCCCCGAGGAGTACAGCGCGGCCCTCTGGGAACAGGTTGGGGCGGAACTCGACCGCGATAAGCGCCGCCGGTTCGCCGCCCTGGACCGTGAAACCTTTGCCGCTCTCTTCGCCGCGCGGCAACCCGCGCCACCGTCTCTGGAACATCAGGAGGATGAGCCGCTCGATACGATGGGCGCGTCGCTGGAGGAGTTGGGCCGCCAGGTGCAGCGGGCCGCCCTGATCGCGTTTCAACCCGAAGCGCCGCGCCCGCTCGTGGGGAGCGAGCAGCGCTACGACCAGGTGCTCGCGGCCCTGGGACTCAGGGCGCGCCTGATCGACAACGTGGAGCGCCTCGCGCCGGATCCGGCGCGACGCCAGCGCTTCCTGCTGCTCAACGATGAACTGTCCCCGGAACAGGTGCCCTGCGGGCCGCACGATGTTGTCGGCGCGCGCTACATCGCCGCCGAGGCCCCTCGCGCCACTGCCGACGACGTGGCCCTGTACCGGAGCCTGGAGCGGGACCTCGACGATGATAGCGAATTGCGCGCGGGTGACGCCAGACCCTACAATCTCCTCGCTGAGCAGAGCGAGGGCGTCAGGCGCCTGGGTGTGCTCCGTATGGACGTGGACGATCTGGGCGATCTCTTCAGCCGCGGCCTCGACCGGCCGGCGGGGCTGGCGGCCCTGGCGGTCACTGCCGCGCTCAGCGCGGCCCTGGCGCGCTTCTTCGAGGGGTGGGTGGGAGAACTCTGTCGCCGGCAGAACCGCGAACCGGGCGGTGGCGTCTATGCCATCTACAGCGGCGGCGACGATCTGTTCCTCGTTGGTTCGTGGGACCGCATGCCCATCCTGGCGCGCCGGATCCGCGAGGATTTCGTCGCATACGCGCTGGGGCGCCCGCCGCACGAGGGCGAACACCCGCCCATCAGCCTTTCGGCAGGCATCGTGCTGGTCGGGGCGCGCTACCCACTCTACCAGGCCGCCGATGACGCCGCCACGGCGCTCGACCAGGCCAAGACCTTCACTCGCGCCGATGGCCGGGCCAAGGATGCCATTACGTTCCTGGGGCGCACCCTGGGCTGGGAGCAGTTCGACGAGGCCGAACGGTTCCAGCGCGAACTGACCGACCTGGTCCAGTCGGGGGGCGCCCCACGCGCCCTGCTGATGACCATCCAGCAGCTCGATGCCGGTGCGCGCCGCGGGCATCCGCGCACCCGCGCGGGCGAACCCCAGTTCGCCTTTGGCCCCTGGATCTGGCGGGGGGCCTATCAGCTTACCCGCCTGGTCGAACGCTCCCAGAGCGCAGAGACGAAACGGCGCATCGAAGCCCTCCGTGAGCGCCTCGTCGGCCCCGAGGGCGTGCGCGCGCGGACCATCGAGCGCGCCGGCCTGGCCGCCCGTTGGAGTCAGTTGCGTATCCGTGAACGAGGGTAGTCCGATGCGCGTGTGACCCGACCCGGTGGGGCCGCCCCCTGCGCCCCACCGCGTTGCAGCACAGGAGGAATAATGAACGCTCACAGAAATCAACCTGCAACCGGCGCCGCCGGCACTCCCGTCTCCTCCGAGACACTGCGGCGCATCATTACCGACAACTCACCCGAGGCCATCGAGGAACTGATCGCCACAGCAGAGAACCTTGGCAAAAACTTTGCTCGCCTCATTACCACCTCGCAGATCCGTAACATCTTTGGCATGGTGCGCACCATCGAACAGGACGTGAAAGAGAAGCAGGACGACGATCCGCTGCCCATCGGTGTGCAGCGCGCCTTGCTGATGCTGCGGCCCAAACTGGCCTATCAGTGCGGGCGCGTTCAGGAACGCGAAAAAAGGGAGGCCATGAGCGAACTGGCCACGGTTCTGTCCGAGTCCATCAGCTTCGTCGGATCGAGTGTGCGCAACTTTCGCAACTTTGTAGATTTCTTCGAGGCTATTCTGGCTTACCACCGGCGCTATGGAGGCAAAACTAGCTGATATGAATATGGGGCACAACCCAGTTTCCCCATGCCCCTCCTGCCAGGGAGGGTTTGGAAGGGCGCAGCCCTCCCAGGAACCACCTCTTTTCTTCGTGCCGTAAGGAGATACCAATGAGCGAACGCGCGATTATCCTGCACGGGCGCATTATGTTGCGCGCCGAGATCGAGCTGCTCACCGGCCTGCACATCGGCGGGGCCGCCGCGGGGCTGGAAATCGGGGGCCTGGATAAGCCAGTGATCCGCAACGCCCGGACCAATGAACCCTACATCCCCGGCTCTTCCCTCAAAGGCAAGCTGCGCTCGCTGATGGAAAAGGCCTGTGGCGCGCCCCAGACCTTCCGTATCAATGAAGGTGTTTTTGTGCATTTGCCCGAAACCCAGGAACAGTACCAGCGCTACCAGATGATTGCCGGCATCTTCGGCACGCTGCCGGAGCGCAACGGCTTCCGTGTCGGCAATCCGACGCGGCTGACGGTACGCGACGTGCCGCTGACCGAAACCTCGCGCCAGGAGCTGAAGCGGATGCGTACCGACCTGCCCTTCACCGAGGTGAAATGGGAGGCGGCCATTGACCGCGTGACCTCGGCGGCAGCGCCGCGGCAAATCGAGCGCGTGCCCGCCGGCGCCGTGTTTGGCCCCGCCGAGCTGATCTTCAGCGTCTACGCCGCGCCAGAGGAGCCACCGGACCGGGTGGCCGCCCTCTTCGATTATGTGATCGAGGCCTTGCACCATCTGGAAGACGACTACCTGGGTGGCATGGGCTCGCGCGGCAGTGGTCAGGTGCGTCTGCGCCGGCTCGAATTGACTGCGAAGCGCATCGGTTCCGATGGGGACTACGGCGCCCTGAAGCGCTTCGACCGGCCGCTGGAGTCGCTCGCCACCCTCGAACGCGATCAGCTCAAGCGGTGGCTGGCAGATACGTTTGCCTGATGTGAACATAGCCCCGCGCGGGAGGGTTCGGGAGGGCGTAGCCCTCTCGGAAAGAATTCATTCTGACGTTGTGCGGCGTAGCCGTTCGGAGCAAGGATTATGACCGCTCTCACCGTCTACTGGATCGTCGCCCCGACAGGGGCGGCGACCCTCAGCTTCCACTTCGGGCGCCAGGGCATCGGGCTGGAGGAGACCGGCGAGACGCTGCCTTCGGATTCGCTCTTCGCGGCCCTGGTGGCCCAGGCGGCGCTGCTCGACCCCGCGGCGGGCAATGGTGCGCCGCCAGCGTTCGCCCGGCCCTTCGTCGAGGCGGTGGAGGACGGGCCGCCACTCCTGCACAGCTCGCTCTTCCCCCGGCTGGGCGCCCTGCTCTTTCTACCCCGCCCCATGCTCCGCCTGCCGCCGATGGACGAACGGCAGCGCTGGCGCATCGGCAAGGGCTTTAAGAAACTACGCTACCTCTCGCCGCGCCTCTTCGCCGCCGTGGTGGCCGGACGGCCCTTCGATGGCGAGCCAATCGTGATGCAGGGCGGCAAGGTCTGGCTCGACCCCGCCGAGGCCGGGGCGCTCCCCGCCGCCTGGCAACGCCAGCCCCGCGAAGACGAAACTGCCTGGCGCCGTCGCCTGGTCGAAACGCCGATCTGGACGCTCGACGCCGCGCCCCAGGTCGCCGTTGACCGCGTCAGCAATGCCTCGGCCTACTACGAGGTCGGGCGCGTGACCTACCCGCCGCAGGCGGGGCTGGCGCTCGTCGTCCGTTTCGGCGCCCCGGCGGCCCGGGACAGCTTCGAGCGCCTGTTGACGCTGCTTGGCGAGAGCGGCCTGGGTGGACGGCGCAGCAGTGGCTACGGCGCTTTCCACTGGGAACGTGGGCCAGAGCTGACTCTCGACCTGGGGCCGCCTGGAGGGCGGGCGGTGCTGCTCTCGCGTTACCTGCCGCGCGCCGAGGAGCTTGAGGCTTTGCGAAGCGAACGCGCCGCCTACCAGCTTGTGGACGTGGGCGGCTGGTTCTACAGTCCGGGCCAGCCCACCCAGCGCCGCCAGCGCGTGCTGATGGTGGCCGAAGGTGCCGTACTCGATGTTCGCGCTGCTCCGGTGCGCGGGCGGGTCGAAAATGTGGCGCCTGACTACAGTAAGAGTAGCCGGCCGCACCCGCGGTTCGGCAGGGGATCGGGGGTCGAGCATCCCGTCTATCGTAGCGGGCTGGCGCTAATGGTGCCGATACCTGACCCGCCGGAGGATACCGCCCATGAACACGATACGTAATCGCGTCTACCGCCTGCGGATCACCGTGCTTGCCCCGCTGCATATCGGCGCGGGAACGCGCCTGCTCGCCGAACTTGACTACCACGCCGACGAGACGACGACCTACGTGCTCGACAGCGACGTGGCGCTGGATCTCGTCTTGCAGCG
>JBDNDG010000102.1:0-12512 GCA_046719255.1 Chloroflexaceae bacterium | reverse complement strand
CACCGTTGGGATTTCGACCAGGTCACGGCCATTCTTCTTTGGCAGCACCACTTCGCGAATGCCGGCGCGGTAGGCCCCGAGCACCTTCTCCTTGATCCCACCCACAGGCAGCACCCGCCCGCGGAGAGTAAGTTCGCCGGTCATCGCCACATCGCGGCGCACGGTGCGCCCGCTGAGGGCAGAGATAAGCGCGATGGCGATGGTCAGGCCGGCTGAGGGGCCGTCCTTGGGCGTGGCGCCCTCGGGCACGTGCACGTGGATATCGGTCTTCTCGAAGCGCCGGGTATCCAGGCCCAGGGCAACGGCGTTGGCCCGCGCATACGACAGGGCAGCGTGGGCCGACTCCTGCATCACCTCGCCGAGTTGCCCGGTGAGAGTCAGCGTGCCTTTCCCCTCCATCAACGAGACTTCGACCGGCAGCGTATCCCCGCCCGCGCCGGTGTAGGCCATGCCTGTGGCGACGCCGATCTGGTCGTGCTCCTCCACACTGCTGATGTCGTAGCGTGGCGGCCCGAGGAGCTTCTCAACCAGGCGCGGCGTAATGACGCGCGGCGCGCGGCGGCCCTCGGCAATGCGCCGGGCGACCTTGCGGCAGATCGCGGCGATTTCGCGCTCGAGGCCCCGTACCCCGGCCTCGTAGGTGTATCCGCGAATAATGGCGCGCAGGGTCGTCTCACCGAAGCGCAGCGCTGCCGGCGGCAGACCACAGGCTGCGATCTGTCGGGGCACGAGGAAGCGCCGGGCGATCTGCAACTTCTCCTCCTCGGTGTAACCGGGCAGTTCGATAACCTCCATACGGTCGAGCAGCGGCTCGGGGATCTCGTCGAGGTAGTTGGCGCTGGTAATGAAGAACACCTTGGAGAGATCAAAAGGTAGATCGAGGTAATGATCGGCAAAGCTGTTGTTCAGCTCCGGATCAAGCACCTCGAGCAGCGCATCAGCCGGGTCACCGCGGAAATCCACTCCGATCTTGTCAACCTCATCGAGCATCAGCACGGGATTGAGCGCCCCGGCCTCTTTCATGCGCTGGATGATGCGTCCGGGCATGGCCCCGATGTAGGTGCGGCGATGGCCGCGGATCTCGGCCTCATCGCGCACCCCGCCGAGGCTCAAGCGCACGAAGCTGCGTCCGAGCGCCTCGGCGACGCTGCGACCCAGGCTGGTCTTGCCCACGCCGGGTGGGCCAACCAGGCAGAGGATGGGGGAATGCTGGTGTGGGCCGGCGAGCTGCCGCACGGCGATAAACTCGAGGATGCGATCCTTAACCTTCGCCAGCCCGTAGTGGTTCTTATCGAGCACCCGGGCCGCCGCGCGCAAATCGGTGCGATCATCGCTCATAGCGCCCCAGGGCAGCGCCAGCACCCAGTCCAGATAGGTCCGCACCACGGTATGCTCGGGGCTATGGGGGGGGATGCTCTCGAGTCGGGCGATCTCCTCGGCGACGCGGGCGCGAGCGCGTTCGGGCAGCGGAGTGGCAGCGGCGCGCTCGCGGAGCAGGTGCGCCTCGCGCTGGAGGGGGTCCTCCTGCCCCAGTTCACGCTGGATGATCTTCAACTGCTCGCGCAGGTAGAGTTCGCGCTGGCTGCGGTCAACTTCCTTCTGCACCTGCGACTGAATGCGGCTCTCCAGCTCCAGCACGTCCAGTTCGCGGGAGAGCAGGGCGCTGACGCGGTGGAGCCGTTCTTCGGGATCGAGGGTCTCCAGCAGTTCCTGGCGCGTGGCGCGGGAGAGGGGTAGCGTGGCGCCGATCAGGTCGGCGAGGCCACCGGCCTGGTTCACATTGAGCGCCGTCACGTAGGCGTCATCGGGCAGGGAGCGCGACAGACGCACCACCCGCTCGAAGAGCGCCAGCACCCCGCGCATCAGCGCCTCGACGGCAATGCTCCGCTCTTCGACCGGCAGCAGGGGCACCGCGCGAACCCGCAGCACCGGCGCCTCGCTCAGCACGCCGACGACGCGCATCCGGCGCTGGCCGGCCAGCACCACGGCGATTGAGCCATCCGGCATCTTGCGCGCCCGCTGCACCTGCGCCTCGACCCCGATCGTGTACAGGTCATCCAGGCTGTCGCACTTCCCCTGGGGAGTGCGACAGGCCAGCGCCAGCAGGGTGCAGTGCCCTGCGCTCGCCACCTCCACCGCCGCCAGGGCCGCCGCTTCGCTGAGAAAGAGTTGCGCCTGCATGTATGGGAAGAGGACGGTATCGGAGAGCGGCAGCACGGCAAGTTCCCGCTCCGCTTGCAGCTCCTCACCGGGTGGATCAAGGGCGCCGCTGGCGGGAAAATTGAACAGAACCGGGATCTCCTCGGGCACGGCCCACCTCCCCTGAGGCGTGACAGCCCGCGTTACCGCCAGGCTGCCAACTCACCTGCATTATAGCATGCGGGGTCGTGGATGTAAGGGATTCAGGGCACTGCAAAGCTGTGCATTCAATGGCGAATGCGGCGCATGCGCCTTGACAGAAGGGCCGGTTTCCATTACAATTTTCGGGTGCGAGGTGTTCGCCAATGTAGCTCAGTCGGTAGAGCAGCTGTTTCGTAAACAGCCGGTCGCCGGTTCGAGTCCGGCCATTGGCTCCACACGTTGCGGCAACACGACGCGGAGGGCTGGAACAGCGCAGGGCGCTGCTCCAGCCCTCGGGCTTTCCGGGCGCAACCGATCCTGTGCTTACCCCGAGCCACGCGCCACTGCAATTGCCGCGCGGATATTGGACTCGGGCACCGGGATCGGCGTGACACAGCCTGCGGCCAGGATCAACCCCCGTCCATCCACCTGCGCAATGGCCTCACGCGCCTCGCGTGCCACTGCTTCCGGTGTCGCGGCGAGCAAGGTATCCCACTGCGCCAGGCCACCGGCCACGGCGCCACTGAAGCGCGCGGCGCCCTCGCGCAGTGACGGCCCGGCCTTGCGGTCGTGCCAGTTCACCACCTGAAAGGGGTAATCGGCTACCAGGTCGATCATCAACTCCTCGCCGTGCAGATGCAGCACGTTGAGCCAGCCGGAGCGGCTCGGCGCAGCCACCTCGAGATCCCCGGGCCGACCCCAGCGCCGGTACTCCTCCTCAGACATCACACTGTAGCTGGCGTCGGTGGTGGAGAGAAAGATCCCGGCCGCTCCGGCGCGCATCACCGCAGCCACAAAGGCGCTCCAGGTTTCAATGATGGCGTCGAAGCCACGCTGGAACACCTCGGGATGACGGCGGCGCCAGATCACCGCGCGCGGGCCGGCCAGACAGCGGGCCACGGTGAGCGGGTTGAAGATCGTCTGAATAAAGGGTGTATCGCCGGCGCCTGCGGCGATCAGCTCCAGGCAACGCACCTGGCGGCCCAGGGCGCCCTCCCTCACCGGCAGGGGACGCAGGGCTTCCCACTGCTCCAGCGCGGTGATCGGCGGCGGTCCCTTCACCAGATCGCCCTCGGCGTTGCCGTCGTAGATGCCCGTAAGCCCCAGGTCCTCTGCCACAAAGGTTTGTGAGGGCGTGACCTTGATAAAATCGAAGTCAAAGCGCTGTTGAAACTCCAGGGTGACCCGGGCCAGCGCCTCGGCGGAGCGGTCCTCGATTGGCCAGTGGCGCCACAGCGCGATCGGGATGCGCGGGGTAGCCTGCCGCGCGATAGTCGCCTGCAACAGGTCGTGTTTGTTCATCCGGGGTCTCCTCTCGCTGGCGTGGCGCCCGGAGCGGGGAACAACCGGCTCTTCCCGGTTCAGCCGTACTGGTGTACAGGCCCGGCAGCGCCGGGCCCGGGGCGCTCAGGCGTCGGGGTGGAGCAGGAACCTGATCGTATCGGCCAGCTCGGCGGCCTTCACCGGCTCCTCGACCACCGCAATGGTCCAGTCGGCGGCATAGGGCACCGATTGGAGATGCACCATCGGCAGGGCGCTGGCGATCACGATGGGGATGTTGGCCGTGGCCTCGTCGGCGCGCAGCCGCTCGATGAGTTGTTCTTCGGGGGTTTCCAGGGCCGGTAGCGCGATGATGAACAGGTTGGGCATCTCCTGGGGGATGTCGTCTGGCGCGTGCAGGGATATGCTGAACGAGTCGTTCGGAATCAGCGCCGCCAGCCGCTCGCGGACGCGGGCGTCGCTTGCCACCACCGCTACTGATGTGGGCATAGCCTGACCTCAGCGATACTCGATGGGTCGTCCTGGCGCTGGTTGCTCCCGTTTCTTCTGCGTGGCTCCACACACTGGATCAACGCAAAGCTGCGGGCTTCTTTCATCGCCTGAACGGAAACCGGCTCCTGTTTGGCGGTACGCGGCTTCAATCGGGAACAGCCGGCACCGCTCGTTGGGGTATTGTAGCACACTCGGGGGCGGCGCACGGTCCGTCGAGGGGATGGGAGCAGGGCGAATGCAACGTCGGAAAGCGAATGCATCCTGAGCAGGCCGAAGCCTTTTCTGATGTGAAAATATGGAGAAACCGGATTTTCTCGCCTGCGGTGAGCCTGTCGAACCGTACCCCTCCCCTGAGGGGAGGGTTTGGGAGGGGGCAGCCCTCCCGGGAGAGTCTCTTTTCTTCCTGAAGTATGGAAGTCGGCCAGGCCTCATCCCTCCTCTGCGCTCATAGCCATGATGCTGAAGCCCGCGTCGACATAGAGCACTTCACCGGTCACGGCGCGGCTGAGATCACTGCACAGCCAGAGGGCGGCGTCGCCCACATCATCAATGGTGATGTTGCGGCGCAGGGGCGCTTGCGCGGCGAAGCTGCGGTGCATGGCGCGAAAGCCCGCAATGCCGCTGGCGGCAAGGGTGCGGATCGGCCCGGCACTGATGGCGTTGACCCGCACGCCGCGCGGCCCCAGGTCGGCGGCCAGATAGCGCACGCTTGCCTCCAGCGCAGCCTTGGCTACGCCCATCACGTTGTAGTTGGGAACGACCTGCCGCGCGCCATGGTAGGTCAGGGTAAGTATCGCTGCGCCGGGGGCTAACAGTGGCTCGGCCGCTCGCAGGAGTGCGGTAAGTGAATAGACGCTGACATCCATGGCCAGGTGAAAGCCCTCGCGGGTAGTGCGGAGGTAGGGGCCGTTCAATTCGTCCTTGTTGGCGAAGGCAATGGCGTGGACCAGCACGTCGAGCCGGCCAAGGACCTCCCCCGTGCGCGTCATAAGCGCGGCGATCTCCTCGTCGCGGGTCACGTCGCACGGGGCAATCAGCGGTGCGCCAAGGCTCTCAGCCAGCGGGCGCACGCGTCGTTCGAGCGCCTCCCCGGCGTAGGTGAAGCCCAGCGTGGCACCCTCGCGGTGCAATGCTCGCGCGATGCCCCAGGCGATCGAATGGTCGTTGGCCACGCCCAGGATCAGCCCCCGTTTGCCGTCCATCAAACCCATGCTGCGCCTCCTCCACCTGGAGATGTGCAGATGCGCAGATGTGAACATGCATGGCGATCCGGATACATCTCCACACTCCCCATCACAGCCTCCCGGCCACATGGCCGATCAGCAACTCCTCGACCGTCACATAGGGTGGGTAGCCGACCAGGGTGGCTATCGCTGCGGCCACGTCCTCAGGCCGCAGCATATGTGCCCGGTCCCACGTGCCGGGCACGCCGGCCCACAGGTCAGTATCGGTGGCCGCTGGCAGCACCGACGTGACGCGGATGCCCCGGGGACGCAGCTCTTCGCGCACGGCGTTCAGAAAGCCCAGGGCGCCATGCTTGGCCGCACTGTAGGCGGCCCAGCCCGGAAAGGCCTGCCGGGCGGCCACGGAGGCGATGTTGATCAGCAACCCGCCCGCTTCCATCTGCGCGCTGGCATACTTGCAGACCAGGAACAGGCTGGTCAACTGGACGCGCAGAGCCGCTTCCCACGTCGCCAGATCGATCTGCTCGAAGGGCCCGACCAGAGCCCCGCCCACGCTGTGCACCACAACGTCGAGGCGGCCGGTGGGCGCGGCGGCACTCGCGACCAGGGCGCGCACCTGCTCCTCGATGGTGACATCGCAGGGCACAGGCAGAACCTCGGCGCCGCGGGACTCGACCGCAGCCGCCGTATCGGCCAGGTCACGCGCCGAGCGTGCCGCCAGGGTCAGGCGCGTGCCAGGGGCAGCCAGGGCCAGCGCCGTGGCGCGCCCGATGCCCCGCGACGCGCCGGTGATTAAGATGCTTCCTGGTGTGGTCATGATTGCGTGACTCGCGGAACGCAAGGGCCTTCGTGTATTGTACCAGGTGTCTTTCGCGGGGCGCGCAACGCCCGTATAAAACGCATTTGTTCCTGGGAGGGCAAAGCCCTCCCAGACCCTCCCGGCGGGGGGGTGCCGGGAGGGCTTTGCTCTCCCACGCCCCCTCCTGCCACGTTCACAAGGATCGTGGCAACCACTAGACCTCGTGGGTACGGGACCGGCCCACGTGGGCCATAAACTCGGCCCGTGTCTTCGGGTCATCGCGGAAGACGCCGCGCATAGCCGAGGTGACCATGCTGGCATTGGCCTTCTTGACCCCTCGCATCACCGAGCACATATGCACGCCTTCAGCCACCACTGCTACCCCGAGGGGTTGCAGGTGCTGGTCAATAAACTCGGCGATCTGTACGGTCATGCGCTCCTGCACCTGCAGCCGCCGCGCAAACATCTCAACGATGCGCGGAATCTTGCTCAGCCCCACTACCTTGCCGTTGGGAATGTAGGCCACGTGCACCTGGCCCATAAATGGCAGCATGTGGTGCTCGCACAGGCTGTAGAAGTCAATGTTCTTTACCAGCACCATCTCATCGTAGCTCACGCTGAAGATGGCGTCGTTGATCAGCGCCTCCGGGTCCACATGGTATCCGGCGGTGAGTTCGGCATACATCTTCGCCACCCGCGAAGGGGTTTTCAGCAGACCTTCGCGGTCGGGCTGTTCGCCGATACCGGTCAGGATCTCGCGCACCGCCGCTTCGATCTGCGGGTTGGAGCTGTAGACGATGCCTTCGAGTTTGCCCCGTCCCGGAACAATCAGAGCCTCGTAGTCCTGCGTGTTAATTTCGTGGTTGTGCCCGTTGCGAGGGGCGCTTCCATTGGGTTTTGATCGGGTTGTCATTGGTTGATCCATATCGACATGTTCAGAGTAGTATCTCGTATCTGCGTTGAAAATGGGGGCAGCCGGGTGCCCCGGGCCCCTGCCCGCCAGCCGGGGGTGTCAGGCGTTCCCGACGCCGGTTGGCGGGCGGGGAGACCGGGTTTCACCGGCCCCCTGCCGGGGAACGGGCGCGGGAGGGTGACGCCCGCCCATGCCTCCCGCGATGGAGGGGTGGGGAAAGCGGATTTCCTTGTGCCTGTGCACGGGATCGGGGGATCAAGAGGGCAGCCTGTCAGTGCCCCCATCACCGTCACTCGCTGGCGCCGGTCGGACCGGCATACTCAAAGACGTTCTTGCGCGTTTCCCAGAGCTTGAGGTGGCGCAACCGGCCTTCGAGACGGGGCGCCAGCTCGTTCCAGAGATAGACGACGATGTTCTCGGCGGTTGAAGGCTGGTCGGTAAAGGCCGCAACCTCGCGATCAAGATGGCGAAAATCGAGTTGATCGAGCAACTCGCGCACGGTGCGATCCAGTGCCGTCAGGTCAATAACCATACCCGTCTCGGGGTCAACCGGCCCACCGACGCTCACTTCCACGGTGTAATTATGGCCGTGTCCGTTGGGATTGTTGCACTTCCCGTAGATGGCGCGGTTTTCCTCATCGGAGAGAGCTGGCGCGTGGAGACGGTGCGCCGCCGAGAAGGTGTAGGCGCGGGCGAAGGTGGTCTCCTCGGTGCCATCGTACTCCGCCCACAGGTCGGCCATCTCGTACAGGCGCAAACGCGCCAGCCGCACCTCAGCGGGCAGCCGTGCGGCGATAAGCCGCCAGAGCACCCGCACGAGGTTCTCGGTGGTCGGGAGCTGGGTCGTGAAGTAGGGCGTATCTTCATTCAGGTGCTTGTGGTCGAACTCTTCCAGCACCTGGTTCACCATCGCCTTCAGTTCGGTCATGTTCATCACCATGCCCGTGCGCGGGTCGAGCGCGCCGGTGATGGTGACGTCGAGCGTATAGTTATGCCCGTGGCCGTAGCGGCTGGTGCATTTGCCAAAGACCCGCTCGTTCTCCTCGGGGCTCCAATCGTCGCGCCAGTAGCGGTGCGACGACGAGAACTCAAAGCGTCGGGTTGCATATACCATAACGTGTGTGATCCTTTCAGGCGTCGCTCTTGAACGGGGTTGTCCATCTTCGACGCCCTGTTATACGGTAGCATGCTTTGATCGTTTGTCAAGAAATTGCACATCTTTTGCACAATAAATGTCGGCGGGCCGCTGCCGCAAGGGCGGGGAGAGCCGGGCGGTTCAGGGTGACAGTGGCTCCGCACCCCCACACAACCGGCCTGGAGGGCTGTAGCGCTGTGGAGCTGAACGCCGGCTTGTCAGGCGGGGTTGAGCCGCACTTCACTTCACGGCCCGACCGCTCGAACGCTCAGCGGGTAGAGCCGCCCGCTGCGCCACAGGCCGGTGATCTCCACCGGGCCAAAGCGCACCCCATTGCCGGGGCTACGTTGCAGCGCCGCGAGCGCGGCGCCGTCCCGCACCGGGCCGTCGAGCTTGATCTGGCGAGCGCTGGCTTCGGGCACACCCCCCGGTCCCAGCCGTTCGACCAGCAGCGCCGAGTCGCCGCGAGTCAGCAGATGACCCCGCAGGCGCACTGCCTGATTCTCGTACAGGCCGCTGTTCTCCAGCAGCAGGCCAATCGTCACGTCGCGCAGCCCCAGGGGAGTGATGCGAGGGTTGGTGAGTTGATAGGCGTAGCGCCCCGCCGGCCCGAACCGCCCCGGCCCGTCGAGGATGCCGCTGGCGCTGACGACGCCGTACCGCACCGCGCCGGCCTCGTCCAGTGGCGGTTCGTCGGGCAGCGGAGGCAGTGCGTCCAGCCACAAGCCCTCCGGCGCCAGCGGCGTGAGTGCCCCGTCAGGCATGAGACTCAGTCCCTCAACCAGCGTCGCTCCGTCCGTGTCAATCAGCAGATAGCCAAAGGTTCGCACCGGACCGGGGGTGGGCGCGGCGAGGATCGCGCTCAGCGCCGGGAGAGTCGGGACAGGGACAGGGGTGGGAGGTGTGGGGCGTTCCGCGCCACAGGCGGTGAGAAGCAGGATAAGCAGCAGAAGTGGCAGCCGGCGCATAGGGTTATTCACGGCGAGGAAGGTGAGGGCCACCCCCGGGCGTAGCGCTGGCACAGCGGCGCGTCGTTGACCAACTGTCATTGTACCACGGGGCACAAGCAATGGAGGCCGGCCACCCCCGTGGGGCACAAGCAATGGGGGCTTGCCACCTCCCAAACCCTCCCCACCGGCAGGGGACTGGGCAAACCCGGGTTCCCCGCTGTTCACATCAGGCGCCATTCGCGGAGCACACAACTCCAGAATGAACATACGTGTTCCTGGGAGGGCGCAGCCCTCCCAAACCCTTCCCGTGGAAGGACCGTAATGCGCGGTGCAGCCCCGCCGGTGAGGCTCTGGAAGTCCTGGAAAGCCGCATGATAGGTTTTGACAGTCTTTTTGAGGCTCCTGGAAGCGCGGCGGTGCTAGAATTGGCAGTGTATTCGGTATTGTGCGTGCAGTCACGAACCAGGGAGACAACCGAACGTATGGGTACCAAGAACTCACGCCTCCAGGGATTTTACCAGCTCAACCCGTTCGAGCGGCTCCAGATGGTCAAGGCGTTCGATGGGCTGTGCGACGAAGATCTGCGCGTGTTGCACGGGGGGCAGGGCACCCTCTCGATCGAGCGCGCCGATAAAATGATCGAAAACGTCGTCGGCACCTTCAACCTGCCCCTGGGGATCGCAACGAATTTCCAGATTAACGGGCGTGATTATCTGATTCCGATGGTGGTGGAAGAGCCTTCGATTGTGGCCGGGGCCAGTTATGCGGCGAAGATGGTGCGCGACGGCGGCGGCTTCAGCGCCAGCAGCACCGACCCGTTGATGATCGGCCAGGTGCAGATCGTGAACGTGACTGCGCCGCAGAGCGCCCGGCACGATATTCTGCGCCGCAAAGATGAGATTCTGGCCCTTGCCAACGCGCAGAGCCGCTCGCTGATCGCCCTTGGCGGCGGCGCGCGCGATGTTGAGGTACACTACCACCCTGCCAGCCCTATGGGGCCGATGCTGGTAGTGCATCTGATTATTGATACCCGCGACGCCATGGGCGCCAATGCCATTAATTCGATGTGCGAAGCCGTGGCGCCGCTCCTGGAACAGATTACCCGTGGCCGGGTCTATCTGCGCATCCTCTCGAACCTGAGCGACCGGCGCCTGGCCCGCGCCCGCTGTGTGGTACCGCCGCGCGCCCTTGAACGCGATGGCCTGCGCGGCGAAGAGGTGGTCGAAGGCATTCTCTGGGCCTATGCCTTCGCTGCAGTGGACCCCTACCGCGCCACGACCCACAATAAGGGCATTCTGAACGGCATTGACCCGGTAATTGTCGCCACCGGCAACGACTGGCGCGCCATCGAGGCCGGCGCTCACGCCTACGCTGCCCGCAGCGGGCGCTACACCTCCCTCAGCGTCTGGGAGAAGGACGCGGAGGGCAACCTGGTGGGCACCCTGGAGATGCCCCTGGCCGTTGGTATCGTTGGCGGAGCGACCAGGGTACACCCTGCCGCTCAGGCTGCGCTGAAGCTGCTCGGGGTGACCAGCGCCAATGAACTGGCCGAGATCGCCGTCTGCGCCGGTCTTGCCAGTAACCTGGCCGCGATGCGCGCCCTGGCCTGCGAGGGCATTCAGCAAGGCCATATGGGCCTGCATGCGCGCCAGATCGCCATGGCCGCTGGCGCCCACGGCCCCCTGGTGGACGAAGTCGCCCGCCGGATGGTCGAAGAGCGAAACATTAAGCCCGCCCGCGCCGAGGAACTGATCGCCGAACTGCGCTCGACCACGATGAGCGATTAAAAGGCCCGTCAGACGCTATCCCCGGGGTGCGTGCTTACCCTTGTGCCCGCATCCGGGCCAGCGCGGGCAGGACGCCCCGCACCCCGGGTGGCACCTTACCCCGGGTGTGAACAGGTACTCCCCGGCCCGGGTAGTGGGGAAAACGGTAACACCGCGAGATGACGGTGACAAGCTGACCGCGACGCTGCCTGGATGAACCACCGGTCGCCTGTCGCCGCTTTTGCGGAATGGGTTTGTATTATATGTAAGGAGTTTTCTCTATGATGAAACCCATCCGGCCCGTAGGTCTGGTCGGCTACGGCGCCTACGTTCCGCGTTACCGCATCGCCGGACGGGAAATTGCCCGGATGTGGACGGACGGGCAGGGAGCAGTGCCGGTAGAGGCGAAGAGCGTTCCCGGCCCCGACGAGGACGTGATCACTATGGCCATTGAAGCCGGGCGCAACGCCCTGGCCCGAGCGGCCCTGCCCGCCGAGCGGCTGAGCGCGGTGTGGGTGGGCAGCGAGAGCCACCCGTACAGCGTGAAGCCTTCGGGCACGGTGGTGGCTGAGGCCCTGGGCACCTCGCACTGGATCAGCGCGGCTGACTGGGAGTTCGCCTGTAAGGCCGGCTCCGAAGCGCTGACTGCCAGCATGGCCCTGGTGGGTAGCGGCATGGCGGACTATGCCCTGGCCATCGGCGCCGACACCGCCCAGGGGCGCCCCGGCGATGCCCTGGAGTACACCGCCTCTGCCGGGGCGGGGGCGCTGCTGGTTGGCCCTGCGGAAGAGGCCCTGGCCACGATTGATGCCACGGTGTCGTATGTGAGCGATACGCCCGACTTCTACCGCCGGGCCGACCGGCCCTATCCCGTGCACGGCAACCGCTTCACGGGGGAGCCGGCCTACTTCCACCAGATCCTGTCGGCAGCGCGGCGCCTGCTCGACGAGCTGGGGCGCTCGGCCGCCGATTTTACCTACGCTGTCTTTCACCAGCCCAACACCAAGTTTCCGCAGACGGTGGCCCGGCGCCTGGGCTTCAGCGAGGAGCAGATCGCCCCGGGTCTGCTCAGCCCGCGCATTGGCAACCCCTACTCGGGTGCGGCCCTGGTGGGGCTGTGCGCCATCCTCGATGTGGCGCGCCCTGGCGACACGATCTTTATGACCACCTACGGCAGCGGAGCCGGCTCCGACGCCTATGCCCTGACCGTGACCGAGCGGTTGCTCGCGTGCCGTGAGCGTGCTCCGCTGACGGCGACCTACCTGGCGCGGGAGGTGTTTGTGGATTATGCCACCTACGCCAGATGGCGCGGTAAGCTGGTGCTGGGGTAGCGTGTGAGGCGAGCCGGTTTCCCCTCTTCACAGGGAGGGGTGTGGGAAAACCCGATTTCCTCACCCTCCAACAGTGCCGGGGTTGCCTGGCTCCCGGAGGGGCAGGGGCGTGGGGAAACCCGGTTTCCCCATCCACATATCAGAAGTCACGAGACGCAAAGGGGCTTACCTATGTCAGGAGCATATCTGATCGGCGCGGGCGCCACGCCGGTGGCGGAGCACTACGGGCGCGGCCTGGCCGATCTGGCGAGTGAGGCGACGCGGGCGGCCTTCGCGGGGTTGCCGGAGTTCGTGTCGCACCGGGTAGGGGCGCGGCGCGGC
>JBDNDG010000101.1:0-12524 GCA_046719255.1 Chloroflexaceae bacterium | reverse complement strand
GGAGGAGCTTGCCCTGGCGCCCAGGAGAAGCGCGAACGCCTGCCGTCAACCGCCTCCGGCCCCTCAGGCCCGGATCTCCTGGCGCTGGAAGAGCACGTAGCCCAGGGCGAAGAGCAGGATCGTCCCGGCGATCAGCCCGACCATGTGGGGCCAGCCGAGCATGATGCTCTCGCCAAGTGGTAGTGGCGCCCCCAGGATCGCCCCCTGGAGCTGTGACGGGAGCACGAAGCTCAGCGAACGCACCTCCGGGCGGAGCAAGGCCACGGTGGCCTCGGTGTAGAGCACGTTCGGCGACAGGCGGCTCAGCGCCTGCTCGAGCTGAGCCTGCTCCAGCAGTTCGGCGGGCAGGCCGATACGAATGGGCCGCAGGATCTGGGCCAGGATGCCGGCGATGATCCCCCAGAAAACGGTGAAGAAGAGCCAGGTGGCCAGTGCCGCCATCGCCGCCGTCGCTGGTTGCCGGAAGAGGATCGAGGCCAGTATGCCCAGCGCCAGCCAGACCCCGCCGTAGGCGACCGTCAGCAGCAGGAACCAGAGCAAACGAGCGGTCTCCTCGCCGCCCGGGGGCACGCCGAGACGCAACAGGCCAAGCCCGGCGATGAGTAGCCAGATAGTCGTCAGGACCAGGGCCAGAGTGAACAGGCTCGCCAGGAACTTGCCCAACAGCAGTGCGTCACGGTAGATGGGCTGGGCCAGCAACCGTGACATTGTGCGGGCATTGAATTCGCCGTTCACCGCGTCGAAGGCGAGCGCGATGGCGATGATCGGCACCAGGAAGACCAGAAAGCCCACGAAGGCCGGCAGCGGCTCCTGGCTGGTGGTGAAGAGCCGCAGAAACAGGAATCGATCCTGACCGACAGTCTCGCGTAACTGGGCCGTGGCGGTGAACACCGTTCCCGCGGCGGTCAGCACGGTGATCAGCTCGAGGATGAGCATGCGCGTGCTGCTGAGGTAGTCGGCCATTTCTTTGCTCACCACGGCCCACAGGCCGGTCCAGGGCGAGCCTTCGCGGCGCGACGCCACGGCGTCGCCGCTGGCGGATGTGCTACGCTGCGCGAGCATTGGTCGCCTCCTTCTGGAAGTAGCGCGCGTAGACCTCTTCCAGGTTGGGCGCTTCGCTGGCGAGGGCGAGGAGCTGTCCACCGGCCTCGACCACCGCCCGCGCCACGGCGGGGCGCAGATCGCCGGTCGCTTCGAGCACGAACCGCGTCGGCCCGGCCCGTTGCACCCGTTGCACGCCCTCGACCTGGCTCAACGCTGCCTCCAGGCCGGCGTCGCCCTCCGCCTCGACGGTAATGTGGTAACCGCCGCCAAGCACCTGGCGCGCCAGGACATCCACGGGACCTTCGAGCACCATCTTGCCTTTGGAGAACAGGCCCACCCGGTCGCAGACCGCCTGTACCTGGTGGAGCAGGTGCGACGAGAGCATAATCGTGATCCCCTCGCTCCGCAGGTCGCGAATAAGTTCCAGGAACTCCCGCGCCGCCTCGGGGTCAAGACCCAGGGTTGGTTCGTCCATGATGATCAGCTCGGGGTGCTTCATCAGGATCTCGGCCAGACCAAGGCGCTGGCGCATACCCCGTGAGAATGTGCCGACCGCCTTATCCATCACTCCCTCGAGGCCCATTCTGGTCAGCGCGGCCTCGATGCGCGGGCCGGCTTCTTTGCGGTTGTAGCCGTTGAGGCGGGCGATGTAGGCCAGGTTTTCGCGCGCCGAGAGTGTATCGTAGAAACCGACCTGGTCGGGCAGATACCCCACGCGGGCCTTCACGCTCAGCGGGCTGCGTGCCGGGTCGAGTCCCAGGACCTGCACCGACCCTGCGCTGGGCTCAGTTAGACCGAGGAGCATCAGGATGGTGGTTGTTTTTCCCGCACCGTTAGGCCCCAACAGGCCGAAGACCTCACCGCGGCGGATGGTCAGGTCGAGCCGGTCAACGGCTACGAAGTCGCCGTAGCGTTTGGTCAGGCCGCGAGCCTCCAGAACGATATCCATAGGGTATGGTACCTTCCACTTACGCTGCAAACTCTCCCCACAGGGAGGGGGATGGGGAAAGCGGGTTTCCCCATCCTCTGACACGATGAAGACAGGTTTTTTTCTGGGAGGGCCTAGCCCTCCCAAACCCTCCCCACGGTCAGGGAGATGGGGAAACCGGGTTTCCTCCATAGTTTCACGTTAGCGGCGACCGAAGCGCGATACCGCCAGACCCACCACACCGACGGCGATGGCGATCAGCACGATCCCCACGATGCCCCAGAGGGTCGAGGTGAGCACGGTGACACGGAAATCGATCGAAGAACTGCGCCCCTCCTCCGGGCGCGCGCTGAAGCTGACCACGTAATCCCCGGCGACGGCCTGATTGGCCGGGCGCAGGTTGACGGTCACCTCTTGCTGTGCGCCAGCGCCCAGTTCGGCGATGTTCGCCGGCTGGAACTCCACCGTCCAGCCCGAGGGCGGGGTGCCGCTCATGGTAATATTGCGAGCCGGGGCAGAACCGGTGTTGCGCACGAGCAGCGTGTAGGTCGCCGTCTGGCCGATGGTGGCCTGACCGGAGAGGCGCCCGTCGGGCGTGGTGAGGCTCACCTGGGGCTGACCAACCACCTCGGCGGTAAGGGTCACTTCGGCGCGCACGTCACCGCTCTCGGCTTTGATGTAAATCGGGAACGAGCCAAGTTCGACACCTTCAGGGGCTTCGACCTCGACGCTGATGCTCTCCGAGCCGTTGGCCCGCACCGGCAGGCTGGTTACCTCCTGGCCCGCGGCGCGGAACCGCACGAACCAGCCCGCCGGGGCTTCAGCCACCAGATTGGTGGTCAGATCGGTGTCACCGGCGTTGCGCAAGGTGGTGTTGAAGCGGAACGTGCTGTCGGGAGCGCCGCGCACGCTGGGCAGGTCCACGTCAAACACCAGACTGGGCGGCAGTTGCTCTTTGACCGTAATTTGCAGTGGTAGCGTCACGCTCTCACCGTTGCTCTCGGCGACGATGGTGAGGCGGTAATCGCCCGGGGCGACATTGTCGGCCGGCTGCACGCGCAGGTCCACGCGGGTATCTTCATCGGGCAGGACGTAGGCCGCCTCGATGACCCGGCCATCACCGCGGAGGGTGGCGGTCCAGCCTTCGGGGAGGTCACGCACGCTTAGACGCGCGACCTGTGGCGCGGTGGCGCGCAGGATCAGGGGAAAGTTGATGTCCTCGCCCCTGGCGACCTGCTGGGCCGGAAAACGGGTGAAGAGGGTAAGGTTGCTCTGGGCCAGGGCCGCCGGCGCAGGCAACAGCGCGGGCGCCAGCAGGGTGAGTAGAACCAGGGCGGTCAGCACGAAACGTCGCATTGCCAGGCTCCTTGGGTCAATCTGTGCGTCATTGGAAACCATGCGGCTTCGCCGCGCGATGATAAGATGAAAACGGGTCTGTTTTTGGGAGGGGGCAGCCCTCCCGAACCCTCCCCGCAGAGAGGGGGACGGGGAAACCCGGTTTCCCCATAGTTTCACGTTAGTAGCTTACCATGGGACCGGGCCGTATACCACGCGGGCGGGGCCGGTACCGGGCTCTTCCCTCCAGCGGGGTAAGGCCGGGAGGGGGCGGAACGCTGTGACCTGTTCATCCGCTGCGAATCTTGCCACAGTAGGCATATATGCAGGCAGTATAAGACCAGAATTAGCGCAGTGTAAGAGGAAGATTAGAGTATTGGGAAAACGGGCGCGCGCTGGTCTGCTGGTGGTGGGCCGGGCCCTGATGCACTTGCGGGCGAGCTGGTCGGGTATTAGCGCGCAGGGCCGCGCCCTTCCAGAGTCTGAATTTTAACTGTTTCTTAACCTCTGTCATGACACTGTAATCTGCGAAACTTGTACGGAGCCGTGATGGGCGGGTACGATTCCCTGTGGTGCCATTCTCAAACCGGCGTCCGCTGCTCCAAACCCGCCCCGTCATTGGTCTGTGGATCTATCGAACGAAGCGGTGACGTGAAGGCCACCCGCTATGCAGGGTGGCACCGGCCCGGACAGGGTTCAGCGCCAGGCGCCTCCGCTTCGCTGTTGCTCCGCAGCTCCACAGCACCACAGCTCCACAGAACTGATCCGTCGAGTGGTGGAGGAGTGGATGGTCAAGCGGCTTTGAACCAGGCCTGACGGCAGGGTAGCCTGTGTTATCAAGTGAACCGTTTACCTTTTTCTCAGTCAACCGCGCCGCACGCCGCTCCCGCGAGGCGCTCGAGGCGTTTCTGGCGCGTGAGCCGGGTCTGCAGGCGTTGCCGGGGTTGCTTGATCTGCCCCTGGGGCTCGATCCGTTGCCCGATCCGGCGGCGATCCTCGATGGTTCGTCGCACCTGGCCGTTTGTGGGCCGCCGGCTTCCGGGCGCACGCTGGCGCTGCTCCAGGTTGCCGCGCGCCGATGCGCGATGGGAGCGGGCGCCCCGGTGGTCTATCTGTCACTGGCCGCCGGCGATGCGCCCAATCTGCCACCACGGGCGATTATCGCCAGCGTAGTGCAGCAGGCCGACCTGCCCGCGGCGTTCGCCGAGGGCGCGCGTCCGGGAATCGCGCTCCTTGACGACTGGGAGACGCTGCCAGCCGATCGCCGGTTGGCGTGGCGCGCCTTTCTCACCACGACCGCGCGGGAGTGGCGCGCCCTGCGGGTGGTGGTTGCGTTGCCGGAGGGCGAGAGCTGGCCGGGTTACCGCGCCCTGGGTATGGCTGTCGATGCGGCGAGCCACGCTGCCTGGCTCCGGCACCTGCTGCCGGGCGAGGACCCGGTGCCGCTGCTCGCAGCGCTACGCGCCGGGAGCGGCAGCGCGCCCTCGGGTCTGGCCGACGTGGCGCTCCTTGCGCTCACCCTGCCCGACTACGGTCCACCGGGTTCACGCGCCGGATTGTACGCACGGGCTTACGAACTGCTGCGTCCAGGTCTGGAGCGTGAAGGTTCCGAGGCCCTCCTGCACCCGGCGCTGGGTCGGGCGCTGCTTCGCCACTACCAGCTAGCGCGCGCCTTCGCCGGCAGCGCCGACATCGCCGGGCTGGCGAGCCTGCCGCCGCTCGAGCGTCCGGCTGTAGCGTCGCTGGCCGCGGGATTGCTGGGCACCCCGGCGCCGGTGCTGGCGGCCCTGTGGGCCGATGGCCCCCCCGCAGGGGCGAGTCTTGCCGCGAGTGTAGCCGGCATCCTGGAGATGCCCGATCAGGCCGCTGCCTGGGGTCTGCGGCTGGTCGAGCATCTGGCGCGCCCGGAGGCGAACGCCGAGGAGCGGGCGGCGCTGGTTGCGCTGGCGCCCGCTTTGCCGCGCGTCTTTGCCACGGCCCGCGAGGTTGAGCGCGCCAGCGCGGCCCTGCGCGCCGCCGATACCGCGCTGCCGCCCGAGGCGGGACGCTGGCTGCCGCTGGTGGATCACCCGGCGGCGCCTGCCGTTCTGCGGTGGGCTGCCGCCGATGTACTGGCGAGTGGGGCGCTGGATCGGGAACTGGTGGCGACCGTTCCCGAGGCCCCGGATCCGCTGGCGCTCCAGGCGCGCGCTTTTCTGGCGGCGCGCGCCGTTGCCGGAGGCACGGCGCTGCTGGCGACGCCGCCACTGCGGGCGGGCGCTGTGGCCTTGCTCGGCGATGCTTCGGCAGGCGAGCGCCGGCTGGTTGTGGCGCGGGCCATCCTTGCCGATGAGAGCCTGCCGGACGATCTCCGCGCCCTGGCGCTGATCGGCGACCGCGCGATGCTCGAACAGGCTCTGTGCTCACCCGTGCCCGTGTTGCGCCGGGCCGCGCTGGCGGCCCTCCGCGAGGAGGAGCCGGCAGTCGCCGTGACCATGCTGGCGGGGGTGCTCGACTACCCTGAGGCCACGGTTGTCGTCCGCGGTGAGGTGCTCGATACCCTGGCGGCGATCGAGCACCCCGGCGCAACGACTTTGCTGATCCGCGTGCTTCTCGGCGCGCAGTCTGGCCTGGCGACACGGCTGCGGGCGCTGAGGTTGCTCGCCTCCCGTGGGCGGGCCGGAACCCACCTGCTCCGCCAGGTGCTGGGGGCAACCGGGGTGCCCGTGGCGCTGCGAGCCGCCGCTGCTACGCACCTGGGGCGGCTGGAGGACAGCGGGGCCTTGCCGTTGTTGCGCAACCTGCTCGAAGGCGACGCGCCACCTCTGCTGCGCCGGAGCGCCGCGGAGGCGCTCGGCGCCCTGGGGGGACACGCGGAGCGGGCCGACCAGGTGGCCGCAGCCTTGATCACCGGCCTGCGTCGGGCCGGGGTGGACGCGACCCTGATGGTTGCGATCGCCCGCGGGCTGGGGCGCAGCGGCGCCAATGCCGCGTTGCCCGCGCTCCGCTCCCTGCTCGCGCCGGCGCTGGCCGATCTGCTGCGTCTGACCTGGGAGCGGCGCGTTCCTGAACTGACCGGTCGCCCGGCGCGCGCCTGGCCCGCGCTCGCGCTGCCTGCCGAGATGCGCGTTGCGCTGATGGAGGGCTTCGCCGAGGGAGAGACCCTGGCCGACCAGCCCTCCTCCCTGGCCGCCTTCTGCGCCCGGCAGGCCGAGCGGGTGGCGGAAGCCGCGGCGCTGGGGCTTGGTGACCTGGCCCGCGCGCGCCCCGATCTCCAGCCTGCGGTGCGCGTCGCCCTGCACCAGACGCTCACCAGCGATACTCGCCCCATGGTCGTGCGCGCTGCCCTCGACAGTCTGGCCGATTGCAGCGACCCTGCCGTGGAGCTGGAGACGCTGCTCGATGATGCGACGGTAACACCGCCCGTCAGGTGGCTGGCCCTGGAGCGTCTGGGCCGGCTGGCGTCCACCCACGAGATGCTCACCCGCCGGCTGCACAGTGGTGACCCCTTCCTGCGGGCGGCGATGGTGACGCTCCTGGCCAGGCAGGGTCACGAGCCTGCGCTGCCGATCATCCGCCGCCTGGCGCGCGATGGCGAGAGCGACCCGCACCTGCGGCGCGCCGCCGTCGCGGCCCTGGGGCGTTTCCCTGCCGCTGAGGTTAGCGCGACCCTGGTGGCGCTGGCCACCGACGCTGGTGTTTCCACCGACATCCGAACCCTGGCTGCGGCCGGGTTGCCGTCCACCCTCTCCACCGACGAACGGGCGGCCCTCTACCGCGCTCTGCGCGTCACCCGGCAGCCGGAGGAGGTGGAAGTGGCCCTGGCGCGGGCGCTGGCCCGCGCCGGCGAGCGCGAGGCACTGCCGATCCTGCTCCGGCTGGCGCGCAGCGAAACCGGCGCCGCTGCCATAGCGAGCCTCGAAGCGCTGGCTGAGGCGGGTGATGACAGCGTCGAGCCGGTGCTGGTCGCGGTGAGCCAGAGCCATGTGGCCACCCCGGCAGTGCGGCTTGCCGCGGTTGCTGCGCTGTTGCGCCTCTGCGGCCCGGCACACCTGAACCTCCTCCGTGAGTACCTGGCCGGCGCAGCCGCCCCCTTGCGTCTGCGCGCCCACGCCGTTCTTGCCGCGATCTGCCCCGACGATCCGCGGCTCGGCGAGCCCCTGAGCGACCCGCATGCCCCGCTGGTGCTCCGGCTCCAGGCCCTGGCGCACCTTGCCGGCCACGATCCCGCCGCGCCCGCGCTGGAAGCGGCCCTGACCTGCACCCACGAAGAGCCCCAGATCCGCCTGGCTGCCGCCGCAGCGCTGGTGCGCGGCGGGCCGACTGCGCTCACAGCGCTTGCCGCCGTCCTTGCGCATGAGCCTGACCAGGCGCCAGCCCCGCCCCTGCTGCGCCGGCGTTGCATCGAAACCCTGGCGGCGCTGGCCCGAGAGAACGATGCCGCCGCGCCCGCGGCGCTGGAGTGCCTCGGCGCCCTGGCCGATGCGCCCGACCATCCGGTGGAACACGGCTACTGGGCGGGCGAGATGCTGACCCGGCTCGTGTAGGGAAGCGAAGGAGCGCGTCGTGGCAACTCGCATTCTCGTGATTGACGACGAACCGGTGATCTGCCGGTTGATTGAGTACCAGCTCGGAGGCGCAGGGTATCAAGTCACATCGTACCAACGGGGCCACGATGCGCTGCTGGCGCTGACGAGCGAGGTCCCGGACCTGATCCTGCTCGACGTGATGATGCCGGGGATGAACGGCTGGGATCTGTGCCGCGAGATCCGCGCCAGTTCGACGGTGCCGATCATTATGCTGACGGCAAAAAACGGTGACGATGACATCGTTACCGGTCTGATGAGCGGCGCCGACGACTACGTAGGCAAGCCCTTCAGCGCCAACACGCTGATCGCGCGGATCGAGGCGGTGCTGCGGCGCAGCCGGAGCCTTCGTGGCCCGCGGCAGCCAGCGCCGACCCCTGCCGCGGTTCGCGTCGGGGTAGCGCCGATGCCTGCGGTGGAACCGTTGGCTCCGGGCCGTGAGGCGCCCGGGGCCGGCCCGCGGCCCGGGATGACCGCGAGCGCGCCCGGCGCTGACCGGCCACCACGGCTCGGCCCGCTGCTGGCCGAGGTGCGGCGACAGCGGTGCCTGAGCCTGCACGATGCCGGCGAGGTGTGCGGGGTACGCTGGGAGTTCCTGCAGGCTATCGAGCGCGAGCAGTTCAGCTACGTGCCGCACGACGAACTGCGCCATGCCTTGCGGGCCTACAGCGCCCTGCTCGGCGTTGATCTCGGCCCATACCTGGGACGCGGCGGACAGCGCCGACGCCACTATCCCGGGGCGCTGCCTTTGACCGTGGGAATGGTCGCCGTGCTGGCCCTCGCGCTCGTGTTGGTAATTCTCATCCTCTAAGATTGATCACAGAACAGCGGAGCTGAAGCCCGGATGATCGGGTGGGCGTGAATCAGACCTGAGGCAGAAAGTTTGATGGAAGCGCTCATCTTTATCATCGGAACCGCTGCCGTTGCCGGGGGATGGTACTGGCTCTGGCGCTCGAACAACCAGGCGCAGCAGCAGATGGCCAGCGCCATGGGTTTCGAAATCGTGGCACGTGGCGCTGAAGAGCGCCGACCAGATCCGGTCCTCGGTCGCCAGTACCAGCGACTGATCATGACCGGCAGCATCGAAGGTCGGCGGGCTGAGGTCTGGAGCCGGATAGTCTACTCTGCCGGTGGCAAGCGAGCGCCAGCGACGGTGCTGGCGTTACCACTGGCAGTATCGGGCGAAATGAGGTTACGGATCCAGCCGGCGCGCCTCGGACGAATGCTGGCCGTCTTTGGTGGTGACCAGCCGTACACGCCAACCGGTGACGTGGCTTTCGACCGCGTCTTTCGCGTTACCAGCACAGACGCAGAGACGCCAGCGAGGCTGCTGACGCCGGAGTTGCGGAGCGAGCTGCTCGCGTTTCAGCAGC
The DNA here is from genome assembly GCA_046719255.1 of Chloroflexaceae bacterium. Lineage (GTDB taxonomy): Bacteria > Chloroflexota > Chloroflexia > Chloroflexales > Chloroflexaceae > JACAEO01. The sequence continues at coordinate 3,279 of JBDNDG010000101.1, read as the reverse complement.
AAATCACCAGGGACATGCCTGACTCGGCTGCGGGCCGCGTAGCCGGGGAATTTCTCATGGGCACCTTTGAGTTGGAACCTGGCCGTGTACACTACGCCGTTCCAGGCACGGCCTCGGAAACGATTGCCGAGCACCTGAAGCTGGTAGCGCCGCTGCTGGTAACCTTTGCTACACACGTGGAGGCAACGTTTGTGGTATGAAATACTCGCTGCTACCCGGTCTCGTGCTTGCGTTCGCGTTGATGCTCGGAGCATGCGCTTCAGGCAGCCAGACAGGCGAGACGGAGCCTACCGCAGCACCAGCGGTGGCAACGGCCACGACAGTGGTCATGGAGCCAACGACGGCAGTCGTGGAGCCAACCTCTGTGACGCCCCAGCCCGCTCCGGCGCCTGCCACCCCTGAGGCGCAACCTACCCCTGTGGCGAGCGCAGAGCCACAAACTGCCTGCGATCACCCCTACTTGCCCCTGCGCCCCGGCGCAACCTGGACCTACCGTGAACGCGCGCAGCGGTATACCGTGCGCTGGACGGTGACCGACGTGGAGGGCGATCGGCAAACGGCCACGGCGCGTATGGAGTCCCTGGTCGAGGTCCCCGATCCGTCTATGGGCGAGGACGTGCGCCTGGAGTACACCTGGCGGTGCAGCGCCGAGGAGGGCATCGTTTCATTCGACTATGTCTCGCTTACGAACGCGAACCGCGGCTCGACCGAATTCAGATTTGAGATTGTTGAGAACGAGGGCGAAGGGGTCATGTTGCCGCCTGTCGGGCGGCTGATGCCGGGGCAGAGCTGGAACCTTTCCTCGCGGAGCACAATCAGGATGGTCCTGCCCGATGATACCGGCGGGCCGGGGATGGGGGATATGGGAGGCACGAGCGAGACGCAAGTGGCCTACACGGTCGTCGAGGCGCTGCCGGTAACCTTTGCCGGCTCGACGTATGACGGCCTGAAGGTGCAACAGGAGACCCGGATCACGACCAACATAACCATCGGCGGCGTAAGCGCCGCTGTGCCGGCAACTACTACCACCGTCACCAGTATTTCTATCCTGGCGCGTGGCATTGGATATGTCGTCGTTGATGAGATCAGCGGGACTGAGAACGGTGGGATGGAGCTGGTCGAGTATTCGATACCCTGAGGTACTCTTCACAGCCGCCTCTCTACCCCGCCCTTAACCAGAAGGATCCGTTTGGGGAGGAGCGAAGCCTCTCCTCACCCTTTTCTCGGGAGCACAGGCAGCCTGCCCGTATCCAGGCCATTGCGGGCGAGACGCCCGCGTGCTCCGGGTGGCGCTTTACCCCGGGTGTGAACAGCCACTGCTGTCAACCCCTTGCCGCTGCGGCACGGTGTCGCTGCAGCGGCAAGGGGTGTGTTTTGCCGGCTTCGGCCCTCCTTAACAAATATGATCCTGAGGAGGTGGGGAATATTGTCTATCCACAATGGAGGATATTCCTCTTCTGGGATTGCGAGCGCTAAAGTATTTTAGTGACGTGAATTGATATTACCGCGCCGTTGAATATTCAGTAAACAGCATAGTACGTATGAGGTGTGGCACATATGTATTCAACGCCTGGCAATATTTCAACGCTCAAAGAGAACAAGCGCCAGTGGGACACTCTTGGCGAATTGGATCCGCTGTGGGCAATGACTGGCACCAACAGGCACGGCGGCTGGGACGAGGAACGGTTTTTCCAGACTGGCGATCAGCAGGTGGCTGACGTGATGCGCGACATCGAGCGCATTGGCCGCCCCAGGGGGCGAGAAGCCGTGCTCGATTTCGGCTGCGGGGTCGGTCGTTTGACTCGCGCCTTTCATGCCCGGTTCCATGAGTACGTCGGTCTGGATATTTCGGACAGTCTCATCGCGAAGGCGCGGGCGTTGCATGCGCACCTGCCCCGAGCGCGCTTTGCGGTGAGCGTCGGCGACAGGCTGCATCTACCGGACGAGCGTTTCGATCTGGTTTACTGCTGGGGTGTGTTGCAGCACGTTCCCGACCGGGCAGTTGTCCTGCGGCTTCTCAGCGAGTTTGTGCGGGTGCTCCGCCAGGATGGGTTGTTGATTTTCAGCACCGTGTATCACATCAAACGGCTTTATCGCCTACAACCTCGCCGGCGCATGTATGCGCTACTGAAAAAGTTGAATATTCCCGATTGTATTCTGTACAATCAGCTCAAACTGTACCCCCAATCGGTGCATTTCATTCCGCAATCTGTAATCCTTCCCCACCTGCACTCCCTTGGCGTCCGGGTTCTGGAGGTGCGTCAGGATAGCCCTCCCGAGTCTCCGCACAAGGCTTATCTGGTTTATGTGGCCCGGTAGATAGGGGCGGAGGTAAACACGCGCCACCAGGATGGCGAAAGAGGGGAGGGATGGTCATTCACGTGCCGGTGAAAGACTTCCGGGAGGGCCCGGCCCTCCCGGACCCTCCCCTCGGTTAGCCCGAGTCACTCAAGCGCTGGTGGCGCGCGCGTGCATCCACGCCAGAATCTCCGGCCAGAGTTCCTCGTGGGCCCGGCGCCCCACCAGCATCCCCAGGTGTTGCAGCACCACCCCCACATCGCCCTGATACCAGAGCACGCGGGTGTCACTGCTACCCGCCGCGGCATGGAATGGCAGCACCGCTTCGGGCGGGATGAGCGCCGAGTGCGGCTCAACGACGCTGATGATGGGCATCGTCAGTGCCGCCGGTTGCGCCGATTGTCCGCCAACGGTGAGGGTTCCCTCCATAAAGCGATTCTCCCTGTAGAGTAATTCCACGATCTCCTCGAACAGGCGACGGGGCAGCGGTTGTTCGTCGAGAGTCCAGCGCATAACCCGCAGGTGAACGTTCAGCGCCTGGGGGTCGGCCAGGCTGCACCACCAGTCGGTCATGCGTTCGCCCTCGAAGGTGCCGGGGGAGGTCAGGATGCTCACCGTGTTGAGAAAGGAACCTGGCACGTTCGCGGGCATCAGTGCGGTGAGCGTAGCGGCGTGTGGGGCGCGCGCCACCACGGGGGCAAAGGCGCCCGTGCCGGGGCCGAAGCGCAGCGGCGCGCTGAGGAGGATCAGCCCGCGCACGTTCTCGGGGTGCAGAGCCGCGAAGATGGCCGCCAGCACCCCGCCGAGGGAGTGACCGGCCACGAAGGTCGCCTGCGCGCCGGTCTCGGCGGCGATGGCGCGCTGGCAGGCCAGCAGGTACTCACCGGCATACTCTGCCAGCCCCAGGTGCTGATCATCGGCGTCTGGCCGTTCCCACTGGATCAGGTAGGGGCGAATCCCACCCTGGAACAGCGTTGCACC
>JBDNDG010000100.1:0-12537 GCA_046719255.1 Chloroflexaceae bacterium | reverse complement strand
GATCTGTGGAACGCTTCCGCCAACCCGATAATCAGGGCCGCCGCGTCGCCGGAGCCTTCGCCGACTGGGGCATTCCGACCACCGAGTGCATTCGTGCCGTGCGCGCCGCGCTCCCCGATGTGACGATCATTGGCTCGGGAGGTGTGCGTAGTGGGGTTGATGTGGCCAAGGCCATCGCTCTGGGCGCAGATCTCGCCGCCACGGCCCGACCGGCCCTCGCCAGCGCCATCGACGAGCGGGGCGCCGAGGCCGTGGTTGAGGGCCTCACGGCCTTCATCCGCGAGTTGCGCGTCGCGATGTTCTGCTCCGGCTGCCCCAACCTGGCTGCCCTGCGCAGGCTGGAGTTGATCGGGTGAATGGGCGCGGGGGCCTTCCGGCTCACTGATGTGAACATAGCCCGCACGCGGGAGGGTTGGGGAGGGCTGCGCCTTCCCGGGAACAATTGGCGTTGTGCGCCCCGCGAATGGCGCATACCGGGGTGGCCGGCGCCTCCACGCCGGTCGAGCAACGCTGTCCGCGGCGCAGCGGAAGTGCTATCACCCGGTCAACGCATGTTTGTTTCCCAGCTCAGCCTGCGTGACTTTCGCAACTACCAGCGCCTCGATCTGCACCTCGACCCGGGCATTACCCTGCTCTACGGGCCCAACGCCGCCGGCAAGACCAGTCTGCTCGAGGCGCTCTACTTCCTCGCCACCACCCGCTCGCCGCGCGTCAGCGCTGACCGCGACCTGGTGCGCTGGGAGGCGGTGGGTGAAGCGGGGGCACCACCCTTTGCCCGGGTGGCAGCCGAGGTGCAGCGCCGGGCGGGTCGGGTGCGCCTGGAAGTGATCGTGCAGCGCCGCGCCGACGAGGCCGGCCAGCTCAGCACCGCCTCCACCAAACTCGTGCGCATTGACCGGCGCGTGGTGCGCGCCATTGACCTGGTAGGGCAACTGCGGGTGGTGCTCTTTACCCCCGCCGACCTGACCCTCGCCGATGGCCCGCCATCCGAGCGGCGACGCTACCTCGACATCACCCTCTCACAACTCGACCCCCACTACGTTCGCACCCTCGCTCATTACCAGAAGCTCGTTCAGCATCGCAACAGCTTGCTACGCGCCTGGCGCGAGCGCCGTCGCCCGCCGCGCGCCGTGGATGAAGAACTGGCCTACTGGGACCAGGAGCTGGCCGCTGCGGGCGGCTACCTGCTGGCCGAACGGCTACGGGCGGTACGCGACCTCAACATCATTGTCGGGCCGTTGTTTCAGGCGATCAGCGGAGGCGATGCGCCGCTGACCATCGCCTACCTGCCGGGGTTCGACCTGGAGGCGACCTACGACAGCGGCGCCCTGGCGACCCGCCTCGGTGCGGCCCTCCGCGCGGCGCGCCCCGAGGAACTGGCCCGCGGACAGACCCTGCTCGGCCCCCACCGCGACGACCTGGCCTTCACCGTCGGCATGGTGAACCTGGGACGCTACGGCTCGCGGGGCCAGCAGCGCAGCGTCACACTGACGCTCAAACTTGGCGAGGCGCGGCTTATGCGGCAGCGCAGTGGCGAGGCGCCGGTGCTCCTCCTCGACGACGTGCTGAGCGAACTCGATGCCACGCGCCGCGCCCACCTTCTTGAAGCCATTCGCCAGCCGGAACAGCAGACCCTGCTCTCGGCCACCGACCTGAGCGACTTCAACCCCGCCTTTCTGGCCGCGATCACCCGCCTGCGCGTCGAAGATGGGCGGGTCTATCCAGGGTGAGAGGCGGGCGACCCCAACTGTGGTTGGGGTAATGGGGAAACCGGGGTTCCCCATTACCCCTCTGAGGGGAGGGTCTGGAAGGGCGAAGCCCTCCCAGGAACAAGAATGCTCATTCCGGCATTGTGCGGCGCAGCCGCGCGGGTATCTATCCTGCCCCCTCACACCTGCACACCCCTACACGTCCACCGGGTGATACTCCAGTTCCCCCTCCTGCTCCTTCGCCGGTTTGAGCGCCGCGGGCAGGCGGTCGTAGACAGCAGTCAGGAAGCGCAGCCCGCCAGCGAGACCGTCGTTGAGCGCCTCGGCCCGAAAGCGCCAGGCCCAGTTCTGGCCGAGGAGGCCAGGAGTATTCATTCGCGCCTCGGGGCCGAGGCGCAGCACATCCTGGAAGGGGATGACCACCAGATCGGCCACCGACATCAATGCCAGGCGCAGGAGATCCCAGGCAATATCGGCGCCATCGCGGCCCAGGTAGGCCCGCACCCGTTCGCGCTCTTCCTCCGTCAGGCCCTGGAACCAGCCCACGCTGGTATTATTATCGTGGGTGCCGGTGTAGACCACGCAGTTGGGCACATGGTTGTGGGGCAGGTAGGGGTTCTCGGGCGTATCGAAGGCGAACTGGAGCACCTTCATACCGGGGAAATCGAACTGGTCACGTAGAGCGTGCACGTCGGGGGTGATCAGGCCGAGATCCTCGGCAATGATAGGCAGGCTCCCCAGCGCCGCCTCGAGCCGGGTGAAGAGATCGGCGCCGGGGCCCCTGACCCAGCGGCCCTTGATCGCCGTCTCCTCCTCGGCAGGAACCTCCCAGTAGGCGGCAAAGCCGCGAAAGTGATCCAGGCGCAGCACATCCACCTGGGTAAAGACGGCCCGCATCCGCTCGACCCACCAGCGATAGCCGTCCTGAGCCATCTCGCGCCAGCGGTAGAGCGGATTGCCCCAGCGCTGGCCGGTGGCGCTGAAGTAGTCGGGCGGCACGCCGGCGACGACAGTGGGATTACCGCTGGCATCGAGGAAGAACAGATCGCGGTTAGCCCAGACATCGGCACTATCATAGGCGACGAAGATCGGCGCGTCGCCGATAATGGCGATGCCCTGCTGATTGGCGTAGGCTTTCAGGTGGCTCCACTGGTGGAAGAAGAGGAACTGGAGGAACTCCTGGAAGGCGATGGTCGCGGCGTGCTCCTGGCGGGCGCGCGCCAGGGCCTCGAGCTGGCGGTCGCGCAGGGGGAGTTCCCAGGCATTCCAGGGCTGGCCGGCGTGGGCATCCTTGAGGGCCATAAAGAGGGCATAATCGGCAAGCCAGCCAGCCTGGCCGGCCTGGAAGGCGCGAAAATCCCCGGCCAGATCGGGGGCGGCGCCGGCCAGCACCCGCTCGAAGGCCCGGCGCAGCAGTGGGAGCTTGAGGTTCAGCACCTCGCCGTAGTACACCACATCGGGGGAGAGGTGGTGCTCGGCAGCGGCGGAGGCCACCTCGTCGTAGCTCAGCAACCCGCGCTGGATGAGCGCGTCGAGGCTGATCAACAACGGATTGCCGGCGAAGGCCGAGAAGCACTGGTAGGGCGAGTCGCCGTAGCCGGTGGGGCCGAGGGGCAGGATCTGCCAGAGACTCTGGCCGGCAGCGGCCAGAAAATCCACGAACGCATAGGCCGAGGGACCCAGGTCGCCGATCCCCCAGGGACCGGGGAGAGAGGTGGGGTGCAGCAGAATGCCGCTCGAACGTGGGAACCGCATGCGCTCCTCATGGACAGAAAAGACGACAAACGACGTTTATCATTTGTACCAAATATACAAATTACCACACAAAAGCGCTATAATCCCGGAAATTATTAACCTTTGAGTTGTAATTATGCGGCAACGCCATGCGTCAAACGACAGTTAAGAAAATGCAACCCGAAAAACCCAACTGATCGGTTGTGATCGCCAGAGGGAAATGGTATATTCGCTGCAAATCCACCCAGGAAGGATCACAAACGATCACGAATGGAATGGATCGGCAGTCACGGAACGACCCCCTATCCCCGCGCGAACGACGGTAGAGAATAACGCAGTTCTCTACTACCTCCGCCCCGAGCGATCGGCGCAACAAGGGCGTAAACGATCAGCGTTGCCCTTCCCCGCAGAGCAGCATGCTCCTGGCAGGCCATGCCTTGCCCGGATGGCGCCCACGCGACACCCACGCGCAAGCGTTCGTCGCGCTCGCGATGGACGCCCCGGCAGGCAGCGCGGCATGTGCTCCAGGTTCAACTCAAAGGTGGTCCCCGCGCCGCTGGCACCGGCGGGGGACCCGAGGCAACGGCGGCGTGAGCGCCGATGCGGCGACATCATACCACATATCCTTTCACCTCACGCATCGGCCAGAGCATCGGCACGCGAACCTCAGCCGCTGGCACCGGCAAGGTTCACAGGCGGCGCGTACAGTTTCGGCTGGCGCGGCGCCCGCCCCGGCAGGGGCACAGCACACCCCGGGTTCTCGCCACCAACCGGTGTTGGGGCAGCTGACACCCTGGCGAGTCGGGGCGCGGGGAACCGCGGGTTCCCCCATGTTCAAACCAGTGTACAGTCAGGACCTTCGTAAGGAGCGTCGGTATGCGTCAGGTAGCATTTTACGGCAAAGGCGGGATCGGCAAGTCTACCACTCAGCAGAACATTGCAGCTGCCCTGGCCTCGATGGGCAAGAAGGTGATGGTCGTCGGATGTGACCCCAAGGCCGATTGTACGCGACTGCTGCTGGGCGGCGTCCGTCAACCGTCGGTGCTCGATACGCTGCGCGACTTCGGGGCCGACAAGGTCAACCTCGACCGGGTGATGGTGCCGGGGTACGCAACCGTCAAGTGCGTCGAATCGGGCGGACCGGAGCCAGGTGTCGGGTGCGGCGGGCGCGGGGTGATCACTGCCATCCAGACCCTCGAAACTCTGGGGGCCTACAACGACGATCTGGACTACGTATTCTATGACGTTCTGGGTGACGTAGTCTGTGGCGGATTTGCCATGCCTATCCGTGAAGGATATGCCGAGGAGATCTATATCGTCTGTTCAGGCGAATACATGGCTCTCTTCGCGGCCAACAACATCTGCAAGGGCATCAAGAAGTTCGCTGAGCGCGGCTACGCGCGGCTCGGCGGCCTGATCTGCAACTCGCGCCTGGTCGAAAACGAGCGCGCCCTGGTCGAGGAGTTTGCCCGGCGGCTCAACTCGCGGATGATCCACTTCGTGCCGCGCAGCAAAGATGTGCAGCGGGCCGAGATCAACAAGAAGACCGTCATTGACTACGACCCCAGCCTGCCCCAGGCCGAGGAGTACCGCGAACTGGCCCGCAAGATCGACGCCAACACCGAGTTCACCATCCCCACCCCGATCACTCAGGACGAACTCGAGGACCTGATGCGCGAGTATGGCATCGTAGATTGATTGTAGATTGCAGATTTTAGATTTTAGATTGCAGGTGTAGCTGGCAGATCACAATCAACCCAGAATCTGCAATCTAAAATCTAAAATCCACAATCCAAGCGAGGTCTTATGGATGCTCAGCCCACTACAGGCTGCGCCGGCAGTTGCATCCCCAGGGTCGATCTCAGCACGCATCCGTGCTACAGCCGCGCGGCCCACTTTCGCTTCGGGCGCATCCATGTGCCGGTGGCGCCGCGTTGCAACATCAAGTGCAACTACTGCATCCGCAAGTACGCCTGTCCGAACGAAAATCGTCCCGGCGTCACCATGCGCGTGGTCTCGCCCGATGAAGCCCTGGCGACCGTGCGCGCGGCGATCGCCAGGGATGCGCGGTTGAAAGTGCTCGGCGTGGCCGGCCCCGGCGACGCCCTGGCCAATGATGCCACGCTCACCACCTTCGAGCGCGCCCGCGACGAGTTTCCGCAGCTCATCCGCTGCCTCTCGACCAACGGCCTGCTGCTGCCCGATCGCATTGATGCCATCGAGCGCGCCGGGATCACCACCCTGACCATCACCATCAATGCCGTTGATCCGGCGATCGGGGAGCAGATCTACGAGTACGTGCGTTACAAGGGCAAAACCTACCGTGGTCGCGCGGCCTTCGAGGTGCTGCACCAGCAGCAGATGGAAGGCCTGCGCGAGGCAGCATGGCGAGGCATGGTGGTGAAGGTCAACTCGGTCCTGATCCCGGGGGTCAACGACCAGCACATGCCCGCCATCGCCCGGGCGGTCAAGGACAATGGCGCCTACATCATGAACATCATCCCGATGCTACCCCTGGCGAAGTTCGCCCATCTGCCCGAACCAACCCTCGAGCAGGTCAACCAGATCCGTAACGCCTGCGCGCCGATCATCGACCAGTTCCGCAACTGTACCCGCTGCCGGGCCGACGCCATTGGCGTTCCGGGCGAGGAGGGCTGCGGCACGGGCGAGCGCGTCTGCATTCCCAGGTTCCTGGCTCACAAAGGAGACTCCGTATGAAGTTCAAGTGTAATGAGACCCTCCCCGAACGCGCCATCCATATCGCCCTGAAAGGCCCGGACGGCGGGTGCCAGCGCGGCGACGGCTCGGGGTGTTTTGTCGCCAGTAACACGGCCACGACACCCGGCGATATGACCGAGCGCGGCTGCACCTACGCCGGCTGCCGCGGTGTGGTCGGCGGCCCGGTGAAGGACGCCATTCAGCTTACCCACGGGCCGATCGGCTGCGCCTTCTTCTCGTGGGGCTACCGGCCGCACCTGGCCGACAGTGACTTCCACATGAAGTACACCTTCGTCTCGGATATGAATGAGACGAACATCGTCTTCGGCGGCGAAAAGAAGCTGCTCCAGTGCATCATCGAGGCCAACCGGGAGTTCCCCGAGGCCAAAGGGGTCTTCATTTACAACACCTGCTCGACGGCGCTGATCGGCGATGACGGGCGCGACGTGGCCAAGCAGGCCGAGGAGCTGATCGGGAAGCCCGTGGTCTTCTTCGAGTGTGAAGGCTTCCGCGGCGTCAGCCAGTCAATGGGCCACCACGTCGGCAACGAGACGATCTTTCGCCATCTCGTCGGCTCGGTCGAGCCGGAGGGTGACTTCAGCCGGTCGATCAACATTATCGGCGACTACAACATCAAGAACGACCTGCGCACCTTCGAGTACCTCTTCGAGGCGATGGGCATCAAGATCCTCACCCGCTTCACCGGCAACGTTTCGGTGGACGACCTGAAGATCATGCACAAAGCCGCGCTCAACGTCGTCCACTGTCAGCGCTCGGCGACGTACATTGCCGAAATGATGCGCGACAAGTACGGCACGCCCTACATTGATGTCACTCTGTGGGGTATTAAGCACATGTCGCAGGCGCTGCGCGATACCGCAGCCTTCTTCGGGCTGGAAGCCGAGGCCGAGGAGGTGATCGCCCGCGAGGTGGCTGCTATCCAGCCCAGGATTGATTACTACCGTCAGCGCCTCAGCGGCAAGACTGTGTTCATCTACCAGGGCGGGCCACGCGCCTGGCACTGGATCGAACTGCTGCGCGAGCTGGGTATGGAGACGATGACCGCGGCCACCACCTTCGGCCACGAGGACGACTACCAGAAGATCTTCCGCCAGCTCAAGGAAGGCGCCCTGGTGGTGGACAACCCCAATGTGCCGGAGATCGAGGAGATCCTCCACGACCGCCGGCCCGACCTGTTCATCTCCGGCAACAAGGAGCGCTACCTGGCCTACAAACTGGGCGTGCCCTTCGTCAACGGGCACACCTACGACACCGGGCCGTATGCCGGCTTCGTTGGCATGGTCAACTTCGCCCGTGACATTGACAAGGCCCTGCACGCCCCGATCTGGCAGACCCTGCGCCAGCGCGCGCGCCCCGCGCCCCCTGAGCACCACTCGCCGCACGGCTTCGAGGAGGTTGTATGAGCCGCATAACTGTTCAGGACCGCGCAGTCGCCATTAACCCGACCCGCTCCTGCGCCCCGATCGGGACCATGCTCGCCAACTACGGCGTCCACGGGGCCATCACCATCAACCACGGGTCGCAGGGCTGCGCCACCTACCCGCGTCACCAGATGTCGCGCCATTTCCGCGAGCCGGTTGAGGTGGCCACCACCTCGCTCACCGAAAAGACGACCGTCTACGGCGGCAAGAGCAACCTGCTGGCGGCGCTCAAGAACGTCTGGGAGCGCTTCCATCCGACGATGATCGTCGTATGCTCGACCTGCCTCTCCGAAACCATCGGCGACGACGTGCCGGGGATCATTGACGAGTTCCTCGAGCACCATCCTGAGGTGACCGTGCCCATTCTCTCGGTCAAAACGCCCTCGTACATCGGCAACCACACCACCGGGTTCGACAACTTCCTCAAAGAGATCGCCGCCAATCTGCCCGACCGACGCAAGAAGAAGAAGGGTGAGACCAACGGCAAGATCAACATCATCCCTGGCTGGGTCAACCCGGGCGACATCCGCGAACTGAAGCACATGCTGCGCGAGATGGGGCTGCACGGCCTGTGGCTGACCGACTACTCCGAAACCCTCGACGGGGGCTACTACGAGCCGCGTCCGCAGTTCCCCCGCGGCGGCACCACGATCGAGGAGCTGCGCAGCTCTTCCAAATCCCTGGCGACCATCGCGCTGCAACGCTACGTCGGCGGCGAGGCGGCCCGCATCTACGAACGCCGCTACAACGTTCCGGCCCACGTGCTGACCATGCCCATCGGCCTGGCCAACACCGACGCCTTCATTGACACGCTGGTGGAGATCACCGACCACACCATTCCCGAAGCCTTGCAGGTGGAGCGTGCCCGGCTCCTCGACGCCCTGGTGGATACGCACATGTACACCACCGGCCTGCGGGTGGCCCTCTACGGCGACCCGGATCTGCTGGAGGGCCTGGTCGGCCTGGTGGCCGAGATGGGCATGACGCCCGCCTACATCCTGACCGCCGCCGACACTGCGCCCTGGGCCGAGCGCATGCTTGAATTGACCGGCGATCTGGGGGTGGAGAGCGAGATTATCCTCAAGGGCGACCTGCACGAACTCCACAAGCGGATCAAGGCTCACCCGGTGGATCTGCTGATCGGCCACTCGAAGGGCAAGTTCATCGCCGATGCAGAGGGCATTCCGCTGGTGCGGGTGGGCTTCCCGGTCGAGGACCGCTTTGGCTACCACCGCCGCGCCATTGTTGGCTACAACGGCAGCATCGCGCTGGTGGACGAGATCACCAACCAGGTCTTCGAGCGCCGGGCCAGCGCCATTGTCAGCAACACGTTGCTCGAGCGCGGGGTGGAAGGCCCCAGCCAGGTGCCGATCCCCCTCCGCAACGGCAAGGTTGTCGTGTGAGGGGGGCCGGGGGGTTGAGGAGGAGAGGCCGTGGCCCAAAACATCTGCCCGTGAAAGGGCTTCCCCATCCCCCAACCGGTGGTGGGAAGGGCTTGCCGCCCCCCACAGGCAGGGGGATGGGGAAACCCGGTTTCCCCGTATGTTCACATCAGTTCAGGGAAGGACATGCCCATGAGCAACACCTTCGACGATGACCTGGCCGACAGCACCGAAGCGGCCACCTTCCAGGTCCACGGAGAGTACCTCTGCGTCGAGCACACGGGCGGGCCGCGCTACATCTACCGCCGCGTGCAGCCCGGCGAGCGCCCGCACCCGCTGATCAGCAGCACGGTGTATGCCGGAAAGGTGTATGGCCTGGTGCTGATTGAGGATGACAAGGAGTAACGCCCATCCCCCGGTACCGGGGGCGCATCGGTGAGAAAACCGTTCAGGCGCGGCAACGCGGTTTGCCAGTCGTCAGGGGCTGGCCCGCGTTGCCGCGCTTGAGCAGCAACTACCCCTTCACCGAACCGGCCAGCAGACCGCGCACGAAGTAGCGTTGCAGGGAGAAGAACACTACCAACGGGATGAGCATTGAGATAAACGCGCCTGCAGTGAGCACGTGCCAGTCCTGACCGCGGGAGCCGACCATATCGGCCAGGCGCATGGTCAGCACCTGCACGTTGGGCTGGGCGCCGATGAAGATCAGGGCCACCAGGTAGTCGTTCCAGACCCAGAGGAACTGGAAGATGGCGAAGGAGGCCAGGGCCGGCACCGAGAGCGGCAGGATCAGGCGGGTAAAAATGGTAAAGTGCGAGGCACCGTCAATAAAGGCCGACTCAAGGATATCGCGGGGCAACTGGCTGATGTAGTTGTAGAGCAAATAGGTTGCCAGGGGCAACCCGAAGCCCGTGTGGGCCAGCCACACGGCCATATAGGTACCGTTGAGGTCAAGGCGCACAAAATCGCGCAACAGGGGCACCAGGGCCACCTGTAGCGGCACAACCAGCAGCGCCACGACGATGGTGAACAGCAGGAAGCGGCCCGGGAAGCGCATCCAGGCAAAGCCGTAGGCGGCAAAGGCGGCGATCAGAATCGGAATCACCGTCGAAGGCACGGCCACGGCGATATTGTTGATCAGCACGCCCCAGAGATCCTCGCCCGACTCGACCACCCGGTTGCCTGCCGCATCGGTGTAGACATACTCGCGCCCACCGGTAACGATGCGGTAGTTCTCGAGCGTGAAGGTGGTGTTCATGGTCCAGGTCTGGCCCTGCACGGCAATGAGTCGCCCGCGACGGTTCTCCCAGGTGATCCGGCGTCCGTCGGGCAGGGTCACTCCGCCAGCGATCTGATCAGCGGTGTAGGTGCCGCCGCCCAACTCGGGCGGCAGGGTGATCGGCCCGCGCAGGTCGGTTTCCCGGGGCAGTTGCACCGTCGCGATGGTAACCAGCTCCCGGTGGGGGAACACCGTCCACCAACCGGTGGTGCGGATGGCCTCGCGTTCACGAAACGAAGAGATGAACAGGCCGATAGTCGGCACTGTCCAGAGCACGCAGATCAGGGCAAGTACGGTGTTGACGATAATCTTGTTGATCAACTGCCGGCGTTTCTGGCTGACTCGCCGACGAGCAGGGGCAGTGACGGCGGCCATCAGAACACCTCCTGCTTCTTCATCTGGCGCAGGTTGTAGATCATCACCGGGATGACAGCCAGGAGCAGCACAATGGCAATCGCCGAACCATAGCCGAAGTTGCGGTTGGTGAAGTACTGGCGATAAAACTCCACCGCGATCACATTGGTGCCGTACTGACCACCGGTCATGACCTGCACAATATCGAAGATCTTCAGGGTAAAGATCAGGATGGTGGTCGTGACGGTCACGATGGTACCCTGAATGGCGGGCAGCATAATGTTCCAGAAGATCTGCAACTCACTGGCGCCATCTACGCGTGCGGCTTCGATCATGTCTTCGGGGATGCCCTTGATCGCTGCGGAGAAGATCACCAGGGCAAAGCCAGTCTGCATCCAGATCAGGATGACCACAAGAAAAAAGTTATTCTGCGGTTGGAGCAGGGTGGTCCAGGCCTGTGGCGGGAAGCCGAGGCCGGCGACAATAGCGTTGAGCAGCCCGATCTGGGGCTGGCCGGGCGGAGAGTAGTAGTAGACAAAGCGCCAGATCACGCCCGCGCCGACCATGGAGATGGCCATAGGCATGAAAATCAACGATTTGGCCAGGGTCTCAAAATTGCTGCGATCGGCAAGCACGGCAATGAGCAGGCCAGAGACCACGCAGCCCGTCGTGCCAATGAGCATCCAGAAGAAGATGTTGTTTCGAAAGGCCGTGAGCATAGTACGCTCGGTAAAGACGGCGATGTAGTTGCTCAGGCCAGCGAACGAGGTGGAGTTCTGGTTGAGGAAGCTGAGGTAAAGGGTCCGCAGAGCGGGAAAGAACAGCGCCCAGCCGAGGAAGAGCGCCGCCGGTCCAACGAACACGTAGGGCAGGGCGGCCCGGCGGATGGGACCGGGCAACTGCTCGACGAGCATGTTCATGGTGAAGAACGCGCCAGCGGCCCCACCCACGCCCCAAACAATGGCGATCGCGGCGGTGAGCAGCCTGGGCAACCCGCCACTCCGCTGCGCTTCGCGCAGGAAGACGAATCCGCCCCACAGGAACGCGATCAGGAGGCCCAGCAGGACGAGGGCAACGACGAGGCGCCCCGGGTTCAGGCCCTCGCTCGAGGGTGCGGCAGTCTGCCGCGGGGTCACTTCAGTGGTTTGCATATGCCTCACTCCGTGGGAAGACCAGGTACGTGGGACGATTCCCGGGTTGGGCCGCCCGGTGGTCTGTCGCGCTGCTGGTGATGCATGCGGCGGGAGGAGGGGTGGGAGAGCTTCGCCCTCCCCGCACGCCCCCCGTCACAACCAGGCCGGCGAACCGCTGGCGCTCTAGCGGGGCCAGCCCGCGTCGATCTCCTTCATCGCCGTTTCGAGGTCAACGGTGCCGGCGACGAAGTCGGTCATACCGCGCCAGAAGGAGCCTGCGCCAACCTCGCCGGGCATGAGGTCGGAAGCATCGAAGCGCAGGCTGGTGGCGTTGCGAATGATCTCGGCTACGCCGCGCTCGATGTCATCACCATACCAGCTCAGATCTGAGTCGGCGTGGGGTGAAATGGCCCCACCAGCAGCCAGCCAGTCCTGCACCGAGGCGCCGCTGGAGAAGTAGGACATGACGGCGCGCACCTCGGGCCGGTCATTAAACATGCCCATCAGGTCACCGGCCACCAGTACCGGCTTGCCGTAGGCGGGATCGATGGGCGGCAGGTAGAAGAAGGCGTAGTCAACGCCGGGCTTGGCGGTTGAGGGGAAGAAGCTGGTAATGAAGTTGCCCTGCTTGTGCAGCCAGCAGCCCGGCTGATCGGCGAACATGGGGGTGGGAGCGTCGCCAAAGAAGGTCGTCACGATTCTGGCGCGGCCGCCGTAGACGTACCGGTCGTTGAACCAGATCACGGCCATCTTCTCGGCGGCGTTCTTCACCTCAGGCGAACTGAA
>JBDNDG010000010.1:0-26863 GCA_046719255.1 Chloroflexaceae bacterium | reverse complement strand
CTCCCCCCGGCGGGGGGAGGCTGGGAGGGGGGCGGTACGCTCCAAACCCTCCCACGTACGGCCTATTTTCACCTCAGAATCACGCATCGTCGGGGTTCAGGGCGCGGAACGTCAGCCCGGCAACCACCGCTGCGGCAACATTGGCGACCAGGTAGATCCAGATATTGACCCAGGCTGACAGGCCCATCATAGTGGCGCCCAGCGCCACTGCCGGATTGAAGGCTCCGCCGGAGACCGGGCCGACGGCGAAGGCCCCCGCCAGCACCGTAAAGCCAATCGCCAGACCGTAGAACGAATTGCCGCTTGTGCCCTTCGCCGTGGCCACATTGAGGACCACGAAGCACAGAGCAAAGGCAAACAGAAACTCGGCGATCAACGCCGGGACAATCTGCCACTCACCCGGGGCGACCACCGGGAAGCCTTTCATAAACAGAACCAGCCCCGCGGCTACCGCCGCGGCGAGGAACTGGGCCACCATGTAGGTGATCAGGTCGTTAAGCGGGAGCTTACCACGAACATAGATCGCCAGACTGACGGCGGGGTTGTAGTGCGCGCCGGAGAGATGCCCACCAGCGAAAATCATGACCATCAGGATCGAACCAATGGCCAGTGGTGCCATGCTGCCCAGGCCCGGTTCGACCACCGTCATTCCAATCGTAAACACCAGAAAGAACGTCCCGATGAACTCCATAATGGCCCTGGCCATGCGCTTGCCTCACCTTTTGCTAACTCGATCTGCTGCGTGATCCCGGGGTGTGGGAGGGCGCCGCCCGCCCGGGACTCGATTTGTTTTCATCGCGGCGGCGTGCGGCGCAGCCGCATGACCATCAGGTGCGAACACGAGGCGCCCTCTCCGGGCGGCAGAGATCACTGCAACGTAGCCACCAGCGTGCGTTTCGCCTCGTCGGCGATCGTATCGGAGACGGCGAAATAGCCAACGTCGCGGATCACCTCATCGACATGCTGCAAGTAGTAGCTGATAAACGCCGCGGCTGCCACATTGGTTTGTAGCGTTTGCGTGTCGGTATAGATAAACAACGGTCGCGTCAGGGGATACGTGCCATTGGACACGCTTTCCAGACCAGGCGCAACCGGGCCGTTGCCGGCGTCAATCTCCAGGGCGCGTAACCGCTCCACATCGCCTGCATAATACGCATAGCCAAAGTAGCCGATAGCGTAGGGGTCCTTCTCGATCCCCCGCACCAGCTCAACGTCATCCTCGCTGAGAACCACGCCCGGAACAGCAGGGAGCAGCAGCCGATCTCCCAGCACCTTTTCGACGAAGAAATCGAAGGTACCGCTATCAACACCGGGGCTGTAGATCCTGATCGGCTCAGCGGGGAATGCGGGGTTCACTTCATTCCAGGTGCGATAGCGCCCCGAGAAGATCTGCACCAGATCAGCGAAGCTCAGCGCCTCGACAAACGTATTCTGCCGGCTAACCACGACCACCAGGGCGTCCACACCGACCTGAAAGCCCACCGGCTCACGGGCGATGGCGCGACAGGCGGCCAGTTCCTGATCGCTGATGGGGCGGCTCGCATTGACGATATCAACCGAGTCGCCGTTGCAGAAGCTGCGAAAGCCGCCGCCGGTGCCGGTGACCTTCACGTCAATCTGCGAGCGTGACCCTTCGGCATGAAACTCTTCGGCTATGCGGGCGGTGAGCGGATAGACCGTTGATGAGCCGGTGATCTCCAGCGGGCCGCTGACCAGCGCCGGGTCAACCGGGGCCAGCGTTTCACCGGACAACAGGGTCAGCGCCGGGGGCGTCGGCGCAACCTGCTGCTGGACACACCCGGCAAGCACGGCCAGCAGCGCCGCCAGCCCCAGCAGCAAGCGGATTCGATGGCCCATGATCTCCTCCTCCAGATTATGGTCCACACAGACACTTGCTACTGTACCACAACCTGGAGATGATTCTGTTCTTTTCTGGTGTGAACATATGGGGAAACCAGCTTTCTCTATGCCCCTGCATGTGATGAGGGTTTGGGAGGGCAGCGCCCTCCCGGAAGAATCTCTGATATCGGGGTCATTCGCCCAAATCGCTCACCACAATCGGGCGCGTGCGCGGGGCCATCTGCGCCGGCAGCGCGAGGGAGATCGTCCCGGCGACGAGCAGGAAGGCCGTTGATGCCCACAGGCACAGCACGAGACCGCCGCTGTCGCCGTAGCGCAGCCCGATCTGGTAAAGCAACCCCGAGAGCACGGTGCCCGCCAGACGCCCCATGGCGTTGGCCATATAGTAGAAGCCCACGTTCATCGCCACCTTGTTGCTGTCGGTATAAGCCAGGATCAGGTAGCTGTGCACCGCTGAGTTAAGGGCAAAGACCACACCGAAGGCCAGCAACCCGCCGACAACGGCCAGGACCGGTGCGACGCCATTCATCAGCGCCAGGGCGATACCCGCCGGAAAGGCGGCCAGCCCGAAGGCCAGGGCCATTGCCGTGCGCCCATCGGGTTCGTGGGCCCCCTCGACGCGCCGACGGATCAGACCGGGCGTTGAGGCCTGCACAGCACCGTAGCCAATCGTCCAGGCCGCCATAAAGCCGCCGGCCAGCCAGAAATCCCATCCCAGCACGCTCACAAAGAAGACCGGCAAGCCCACCACGAACCACACGTCGCGGGCTGCGAAGAGAAAGATACGGGCTGCGGCCAGCAGGTTCACCGCCCGGTTATGCGAGAACATCTGCGTGAAGCGGGCCTTCTTGTTCGCCGTGCCCAGGTCACCCTTGATCAGGGCCATCGAACTCGCCAGCGCCGCCAGCACCAGCGCGCCCAGGATCATCAGGGCGTTCTGAAAGCCCACCAGTGTGAGCAGAAGCGCGCCGACGAAAAAGCCGAGGCCCTTGATCGCATTCTTCGAGCCGGTCAACACGCTGACCCAGCGGTACAATTGACCCTGTGACTCGCCGGCGACGAGCTTGACCGCGCTCTTCGAGGACATCTTGGTCAGATCCTTGGCGATCCCCGAGAGGGCCTGAGCCAGCATCACATACGGCACCACCAGCAGCGAGGGGGGCGCGAAGGCCAGCAGGCTCAGGGCCACGAGCTGCGTGCCGAGACCCATGAACAGCGTCGTCTTCAGCCCGAAGCGCGCGCCGAGGTAGCCGCCAAACAGGTTGGTGATAACGCCGAAGACCTCGTAGAACAGAAACAACGAGGCCACCTGGAAAGGAGTATAGCCGAGCTGGTAGAAGTAAAACAGCACCAGCATGCGAATGGCCCCGTCGGTGAGCGTATCGGCCCAATAGGCGAGGGTGACCAGCACATAATTGCGCCGATCAGCCAGGCGACGGGCAGCAGGAAGCGTCTCGGTGCTTGCCATAGGGCGTCACTCCAGGCTCAGGGCCACCTTACGCGCCAGTTCGACGTAGCGGTTGGCATAGCCCCATTCGTTATCATACCAGGCATAGATCTTGACCTGCGTCCCGTTCGTAACCATAGTGCAGGCGGCATCGATGATCGCCGAGTGCGGATCGCTCACGAAGTCCATCGAAACCAGCGGGCGCGTCTCGTATGCCAGGATGCCCTTCAGCGGCCCCTCGGCAGCGGCACGGAGCAGGTCGTTCACCTCGCCAACGGTAGTGGGGCGCAGGACCTCGAACACGCAGTCGGTCAGCGAGGCGTTGAGCAAGGGCACGCGCACGGCCTGGCCGTCGAGCTTACCGAGTAGTTCGGGAAAGATCATCCCAATCGCAGTAGCCGAACCGGTGGTGGTAGGCACCAGCGAAAGGCTGGAGGCCCGCGCGCGGCGGAGGTCCTTATGGGGTTGATCGTGGACGCTCTGGGTGTTGGTTGAGCTGTGGATGGTAGTGATCATCCCGTGCTTGATGCCGATCCCTTCGTGGATCACCTTTACCACCGGGGCCAGGCAGTTGGTGGTGCAAGAGGCGGCTGTAATGATATGGTGCCGGTCGGGATCATACAGATGATCGTTGACGCCCATCACGATGTTGAGCGCCTCGCCCTTGACCGGCGCGGCGACGATAACCTTCTTGACGCCGGCTTTGAA
Source organism: Chloroflexaceae bacterium (assembly GCA_046719255.1). Taxonomy (GTDB): domain Bacteria; phylum Chloroflexota; class Chloroflexia; order Chloroflexales; family Chloroflexaceae; genus JACAEO01. The sequence goes on along the minus strand of JBDNDG010000010.1, from coordinate 22,848 downwards.
GTAGGCCTCGAGTTGTTCCGGGTCACGAAACTTACCGGTCGCTTCGAGTACGATCTCTACCCCGGCATCGGCCCAGGGCACCGCGCCCGGGTCTTTAATCGAGCTATGACTGATCATCGTGCCATCAACAACCAGTTGCCCTCCCTCGCCGTGAGCCGTGTGGTTCCAGCGACCGTGCACCGAGTCGAAGCTCAGCAGATGAGCGCTAACCGCTGCGTCACCGCCGATCTCATTGATATGGGCAAACGTCAATTCGGACCATCCCCAGGCCGCTCGTAGCGCCAACCGTCCGATACGTCCAAATCCATTGATACCAATACGTCTGGTCACGCAGGTTCCTCCCGTCAGAATGGGAAATATTCGCCGACCATTCCGTGTTTCATCACTTCTGATTGATACAATGTTAGCACAGATCGGTAACTTTGCAAGAAGGATTTGAGCGTGACCGAAGGTCAGGGGGCAGGGTGGGCCAGGCGCCTGTGCGGCTGCGAGGGGCGTGGGGAACCCCCGTTTCCTCACACCCCAACCGCTGGTGGGTGATTTCCTGGGAGGGCTGCGCCCGCCCACACCCTCCCCGCTGGCGGGTGGGTTCCCTGGGATGGCGCAGCCCTCCCAAACCCTCCCGCGGGCGAGCTATGTTCACATCAGGAGGTCCTTATGTCTCCCACAGCAGCAGTGCGCTTTCCGGATCTGGAAGCGCGCAATCTCAACGGCAAGCGGATTTACTTGCCCTCCGGGTTCGGCGGCACGCGCAACATCGTGCTGATCGCCTTCCGGCGCTGGCATCAGGCCATGGTCGACTCGTGGTTCCCGTACCTCGAACGACTTATGTCAACACACCAGGATCTGCGGGCTTACGAACTGCCGCTGATCAGCTCCGTGTTTGCCCTGGCACGCCCGTTCATTGACGGGGGCATGGCATCAGCTATCCCCGACCCCAGGGTGCGCGAACGCACCCTGACGGTCTACACCGATGTCGAGCGGGTAACCGCGACCCTGCACATTCGCAATCGGAGCACGATCACGGTGTTGCTGGTTGACCGGGATGGCCAGATCTACTGGCGCAGCGAGGGTCCCTACTCGCCTGAACGGGCCGCAGGGCTCGAGCGGGCACTGACATGACCATGGGGGAACCGGGTTTCCCTATCCCCCTGCCCACGGGGCGGCAAGCCCTCTCCGTCGGGAGGGTTTGGGGGTAGAGATGCACCGCCGCTGCGTCTTTACACGTTGCATGCCGGCGTTGTACGGCGCGGCTGCATGGACGGCTGATGGGAACACGGGGAAACCGGGTTCGCGCGCCCCTCCCTGGGAAAGGATGCAGGCGTAGGGGCGCGACGCCGCGACGTGTTTCATCCAGGCGCCGTATCCTCTGGCCCGATCCAGCGGTATACCTGTGTGCCACGCAGATGCTTACAGACTTTCCAGGAAGGCCACCAGGTCGTGCACGTCGGTATCAGTCAGGTTGAGCGGGGTGATCGCCGGGCTGGCTCCCAGCCCACCGCCGCGGACATAGTGGCGCACCACCTCTTCCAGGGTGGCTGCGCTGCCGTCGTGGAAGTAGGGCGCGGTGTAGCGCACTCCCCGTAGCCCCGGCACCCGCGCCCGTCCGGCGTTGCGCGCCGGGTCCACGGGCAGGCCGATATGATGAAAGCTGTCGCTGCTGAAGTCCGGTGGACGGTGGCAGGTGGCGCAGCCTACTTCGACAAAGAGGGCTTGCCCGCGCAGGGCCGCGGCGCTCATGGCTGTCGGTTCCCCGGCCAGGTAGCGCTGGTAGGCCCCCGGCGGCGGTTGGAGCACGCGCAGCGCCGCGGCCAGGGCCGCGCCGGTCTGCTCCCACGTGACCGCCCGGGGTGCTCCGGGGAAGGCGGTGCGATAGGCGGCCAGCAGGTCCGCATCGGCGCGCAGCCGGGCCAGGGTCGCCGCGCTGCGCGGCCCCATTTCGGCGGGGTCGTCCAGGGGCCGCAGCACCATCGCTTCCAGGCTGCGCATCTCGGGCGAGAACCAGCCGAAGACCTGCCGCTCGCCCAGGCCCCACAACGGCGGGGTGTTCAGGCCGCCCGGCGTGGCTACCGCGCGCCCGTCGGTGAAGCCCTGCTCCGGCCGGTGACATGAGAAGCAACTGCGCCGCCCATCCACCGACAGGCGCTGATCGCCCAGTAACCGCTGACCCAGGGCCACGCGCGCCGCTGCGACCTCTGCGGGCCGCGCTGAGCCATTCGCCGCCAGATAGCCTATGACCAGTACCACCACCAGAGCGCCCGCTCCCCACCACAGGCCCCTGAACCAGGTTGTCCATTTCATCGTTTGTTTGCTCGCTCTCGGCTGCCTCGGCGCCTGCGCCGCGCACCCCGTGGCCCCCGCCGCGCCCACGCCGGCAGCCCGGGCGGTGCTTGCCGGCCCGTCGGCGCCGGATCTGCCCGCGGTCGCCGCGCGCAAGGGTCGCCTGGAGGCCGCGCTGGCCGCGCCGCCCTACATTTTACTGGTGCCGCATACCAGCGACGAGCTGGCCGCGGCCCAGACGGCAGCCGTTGCTGACCCGCGCGTGCAGGCGGCAACGCGCTCACCCGACGGGCAGCCGTTGCGTGCCGAGGTCATGGCCCTTGGCCCTGCCAGCGCGGGCGACGTTCCTCGTCACCTCGAACCCGCCTGCACCGGCCAGCGTTGCACGCGGGTACAGATCTATGTGTATCCCACCAATACCACCCTCACTGCCCTGGTCGCCACCGACGGCACGGTGCTCAGCGTAGACGCCCTGGCAGACGCCCAGCCCGAGATCCCCCGCGACCTGGCCGATCTCGCCGTGCAGATCGCCCTTGCCGACCCACAGGTTGCCGGCGCCTTCGACGGCCTGACCCCCGACGCGGCCCTGGCGACGATGAGCGCCACCAAAACTGCCCTCGAAACCACCACGTGCGAGCGCAGCCGGCACCTGTGCGTGGCGCCGGTCTTTCAGTGGGGCGTCAGCGCCCTCTGGACCATTGTGGACCTGACCGAGTTTCGCCTTGTCGGGGCAGCGTGGACCGACCAGGGGGCGAGTGGGCGTCGTGTCTGGAGCGAAGCGACGCTGCAAGACGCCGCCCTGGCGCCCCTGTGCGAGATGCCGGTGGCGCTGGAACGCGACGGCTGGCGCCTGAGCTATCTGCTGACCAGCTCAGACGGTCTGGAACTGCGCGACCTGCGCTTCCAGGGCCGGCCTATCCTCGCTTCAGCCAAAGTCGTGGACTGGCACGTCGGCTACGCCGGACGCGATAACCAGCGTGTCGGCTTCTCCGACGCCATTGGCTGCCCGGTGTTCTCGGCGGCGGCGGTCATCCCCTACGCTCCACCGGTGATCGCCACGGCTCCCGGCGGCGGATTCACTCTGGAACTCACGTTCCGCAGCCCCAACTGGCCGCAGCCCTGCAACTACCAGTACGTCACCCGCGCCCACTTCGGTGCCGATGGCAGCGTGCGGCTCATGGCGATCAACGAAGGGCGCGGCTGCGGCATCGAGGGGATCTACCACCCTGTGCTGCGACTGGAGCTGCCTCCCGGCGTCGAGCTGCGTGACCAGAGCGGCGCGCCCCTCACCGGCGAGGGTCAGACCACCTGGCGCCCCGGCGCGCCCCGGGCCCTCGAGGCCCACACCGCCGACGGTCCGCTGGCCCTGGCGCCCCTCTGGGCAGAGGCGGAACATGCTTATGTCTACTGGACACGGCCCGCCCGGGCCGAGGGCCAGGGCGACCTGCCGAGCATTGGCTCGTGCTGCGCGCTGGATGCCAGGCAGGGGCCGGAGCAGTTCATCAACGGCGAGTCACTGGCGGGGGGAGCCGTGGTCTGGTTTGTGCCACGGATCGCCAATGCTGAGCGGCAACGCTGCTGGGCCGACACCGCTCTGGAGCGCGGCATGCTTGTGCCGCGCATCTGGCCATGCGGATCGGGGATGGAGATCGCACCGCTGCCCGAACAGGCGGGGCATGGCTCGACCTGGTCGCCCGAATGATCCCTGCCTGAGGTGAACCTATGGGGAAACCGGGTTTCCCCATACCCCGGCCTGGGGGGGCGGCAAGCCCTCCTCAGCGAGGAGGGGGGTTGGGGAGGGCTGCGCCTTTTCAAAGGGTTGCACCTGCTCTGGGATGGGCTTCCTGATGCGGCAATACGCCTCGGGGGCGCGGGGGGGGAGAGAATGCGCCAGTGAATGGGAAACGAATAAACGAATGCAAGCGCGCGCGACGATATGATGGATGCGCGCCAACCGGGCAGCCGCGCGAGCACGGGCGCGATGATCCTCGCACGCCGTGAACGCGACCGTTTCGTGATACCCTTTGAAGGCTGCGCCCTCCCAGGAGAATCTCTTTTCTTTCCTGTTGTGTGCGGCGTAGCCGCACAGGCGTATGGCTATGAGATACGCTATGTCAGGCTCCAGATCTACTGCCTCGCGTAAGCGCGCGCGGCGCCTATCCGGAATTGGTCGCGTGGGCGTGGGCGTCGGACTGCTCCTGGCGAGTCTGGGGATGCTCTGGATGTGGCACGCGGCGGGGACCAGCACGGCGCCCGCCAGCTTCGGCGCGACGAGCGACTGTGTGCGGCAACCTCCATTCGTGCACGATATCGCTGGCGGTCTGCCTGGCCCTCTGGCTCTGGCCACCGACCGGGCCGCGCGGGGACTGGCGCTCGTCAGCCTCGACGGCAGCGGACACAGCTACCAGCACGAAAGCTGGGACGACGGCGGCTATCTGGGAGCGATGGCCCTTGACGAGGCCGGCAATGTCTATCTCGCGCCCACTCCGCGGCAATCGCTGGCCGACACTCCCCCGGAGGGCGCAACGACCCTGTGGCGCGTGGATGGCCATACGGGAGTGATGCGGCCCTTCGTCACCCTGCCCGGAGCGACAAACGAGCGCAACCCCTTCGGCGTGCTGGGTCTGAGCTATGTCTGCGACCTGCGTCTGCTCATTGCCGGCACGGTTATCGGTTCAACCCCGGGCGTCGAGCGTGGCGGCGTGGTTGCCCTTACGCCCGACGGCCTGCTACAGGCGAGGCCGCTAGACGGCCTGGATGCCATGGGGGTAACGGTGGTGCGGGCGGACGGGCGCTACCTGCTGCTGGCAGGATCGGCACGCCGACCCGTCATTGTCGCCGTGCCGCTCGACGCTCAGGGACATGCCCTCGGCCCGCCCGTGGAGATCATCGACCTCACCGCTGGGGGCGCGACGGCGAGTGAACGGGCGCGCAAGCTCCGCTTCGCCAATGGCGAGCTGATTGTTGACCTGGTATCATTCAACTACACATTGCAGGTCAACGCCTCGGGGCCATCACCGCAACGCCGGGCCGTGTGGCGGTACGACGCCCACACGCAACGCTGGGCGATAGCACGGCACGCGGAGCAACGGACAGCGCCATGATCCAGCGATGGTTGATTGCCCTGCTCCCGGGCATTATGAGCGCGATGATTGTGCCGGCAGCGCCGGTGGCGGCCCAGCCAGGCGGCGCGCGCTGTTTCGCCGAGACTGGCCACTGCATCGCCGGGCGCATCGCCGAGTTCTGGGAGCAAACTGGCGGGCTGCCGGTATTCGGTTTTCCGATCTCACCGCTGCGTAGCGGCGACGACGGAACACGGGTACAGTGGTTCGAGCGGGCGCGCCTGGAGTGGCGCCCGGACCAGCCGCCACCCCTGGACGTGCGCCCCGGCCCCATCGGCGCGGAGGCGCTCAGCACCAGGGGCGGCGCGGCGCCTGAGCGCGGCACGCCCGGAGCGGTACCCGGTTGCCGGTTCTTCGCCGAAACCGGCTACAGTGTCTGCGAGCCGATCCTGGCGGCCTGGCGTGCGTGGGGCCTGGAGCTTGACGGGCGACCGGGGCGGAGCGAAGCTGAGAACCTGGCCCTGTTCGGGCTACCGCTGAGCGCCCCCCGGCAGGAGCGCCTCGCCGACGGGCAAGCCTACACCGTCCAGTGGTTCGAGCGCGCGCGCTTCGAGATCCATCCCACCCCCGGCGGGCGGGAGGTGCGCCTCGGGCTGCTGGGCCGGGAGGCGCGCGCTGGAAGCGGCGGCCAGCCCCTGCCGCAGCTCGCCTGGGGACCCTGCCCCTTCACCGTCCCCGCGCGGGCGCGGGTAGATTGCGGCACATTGATCGTTCCGTTGGAGCGCGATCAGCCTGCGTCGCGGAGCGCGGCACTGGCCTTCGCCATCTTCCGTGACCCGCGTCCGGCCTCCGACCCGATCGTCTACCTGTCCGGCGGCCCCGGCAGCCCGGCCCTGGCCGGCGCGCCGGCGCTCTGGCGGGCCTGGCAACCCTTCGTTGCCGGGCGCGACCTGATTGTTGTGGACCAGCGTGGGGTCGGCACGAGCTGGCCCGATTTGCGCTGCCCCGAACTGGGCGTCTTTGCCGCCCGGGCGCGGACGCAGGGCCTGACCGGGCGGGCCTACGCCCAGGGGGAAGCGGCGGCGCTCCTGGCCTGTCGTGAGCGCATCGCCGCCGCGGGCACGCCGCTGCGCGCCTTCACCACTGCCGCTGCCGCCGCCGACCTGCGCGACCTGCGTCTGGCCCTCGGCTACGCGCAGTGGAACATCTTCGGCATCTCCTACGGCACGCGCCTGGCCCTGGCCCTGCTGCGCGACGACCCTGGCGGGGCGCGCAGCGTGATCCTGGACTCGCCCTATCCACCCCAGGAGAGTCTGTATGCCGGCATGCCGGCGAACCTCAACCGGGCCCTGGCAACACTCTTTGCCGATTGCACGGCGCACCCGGGCTGCGCTGCAGCCTATCCTAACCTGGAGGCGCGCTTCTGGCAGCTGGTGGCGGTGCTAAACGCCAATCCATTGCCGGCAAACCCCGGCGACGGGCCGGGCGCGCTGACGGGCAATCAACTGCTGCGGATCATGTTCCGCCAGTTGTACGCATGGCAAAGCGTGCCCCGCCTCCCGGAGGCAATCGTCGCGCTGGAGCGCGGCAACCTGGAACCACTGCGGGCGCTGGTGGCGCAGCGGCGCGGGGTGGGGGCGGGGCAATCGCAGGCGCTCTACTATGCCATTCAGTGCGCCGAGGATCTGGGGACGCTCCAGCCGGGCTGGCGCGAGGCGGCACTGGCGGGACAGGAGCAGTTGTCAGGATTCTACCAGGAACTGCTCGAGCTTTCGGGTGAAGCCGAGAACCTCTGTGCGCGCTTCGGCGCCGCGCTACCCGACCCGCGCTGGCGCGCGCCGGTCGTCTCGGATGTGCCAGCGCTGCTGCTGGCGGGAGCCTACGACCCGATCACGCCGCCGGTGTGGCGCGAACGCGCCGCCGAGGGGCTTAGCCGGGCCTATGGCTTCACCTTGCGCGATACGGGGCATGCGGTGGTGGGACGGGGCGCGTGTCCCGCCGCGCTGATCCGCGCCTTTCTCAACGACCCCGCCTCTCCGCCCGATGGTCGCTGCGTGGAGCAGATCGGCCTGCCTGCGTTTCGGTGATGGGGCGCACAACGGTGGTGTTTGCCCGCACCACAGATGCGCCTGGGAGGGCCTCGCCCTCCCAAACCCTCAGGCAGGGGGATGGGGAAACCGGGTTTCCCCATCCTCTGACAAGATGAAGACACGTTTTTTTTCTTGGGAGGGCGCAGCCCTTCCAAACCCTCCCGCGCGCAAGCTATGTTCACGTTAGTTGCTTCACCATTGCAATCTCATCGCAACGGTCCTGCTTAAAGCAGGTGGCGCAGTCCTGCCAGATTTTATGGGGCAGGCGCAGTTTGGGCACTTCGCGGAAGCCGAGGCGGCTGAAGAAACCGACCTGGAGGGTGAGGGTAAAGAGGGTGGGGATGCCCAGCTCACGGGCCTCGTCGAAGAGTGGCTCCACCAGACGGCGCCCGAGGCCCCGCCCCTGAAAGTCAGGATGAATGGCCAGACTCACAACTTCGGCCAGGTCGGCCCATGTGACGTGCAGGGCGGCGCAACCCACCACCTCACCATCAGCCTCGGCGACGTTGAAGTTGCGCACCCGGTTGTAGAGCTGGTCCAGTGTTTTGGGCAGCATATCGCCACGCGCCGCGTAGTAGTTGATCATCTCGTAGAGACGCGGCACATCGCTAACGCGGGCGCGCCGGATCTGCGCTACCGCATCGGGACGGGCGTTTAGCCGGGGCAGAATGACTGGTGGAGAATAGAGCGGACTGGTCATGGGCGTTCAGGTTCTCTCTCTCCTCCCTCTGGGGGAGGGTTTGGGTGAGCGCAGCCCTCCCGGGCAGTAACCCGCCAGCGGGGAGGGTTTGGGAGGGTGCAGTCCTCGCGGGAAACAACCCTGTGTGACGCGTCGTTGCGCGGCTTCGCCCCGCTGCGCGAGCCAGGACTACGCAGCACCGGCGCCCCCGAGGGTCGCGCGCCAGCGCATGCACTGCTCGCGCACCCGCTCGGGCGCCGTGCCCCCCAGGCTGGCCTTACGCGCCACGCTACGCGCGAAGTCGAAGACGGCGTAGATCTCCGTGTCCAGGTCGGGCTGTACGGCCTGGTACTCCGTCAGGGGCAGTTCACGTAGCGGCACGCCCAGCTCGAGTGCGCGGCGCACCAGACGGCCCACTTTGCCGTGGGCCTCGCGGAAGGGCACTCCGCGCCGCACCAGTTCGTCGGCCAGATCGGTTGCCAGCATAGCGTCATCGAGGGCCGCGGCCATGCGCTCAGGTCGCACCGCCATTGTCGCCACCGCCGCTGCCGCCACCTGGAGAGCCAGATCCAGCGTATCGAAGCTATCGAAGAAGGGTTCCTTGTCCTCCTGCAGGTCCTTGTTGTAGGTCAGGGGCAGGCCCTTGAGCACGGTCAGCAGGGTAACCAGGTTGCCCAGGAGGCGCCCGCTCTTGCCGCGCAGGAGTTCCATGCTATCAGGATTCTTCTTCTGCGGCATCAGACTTGAGCCGGTACTGTAGGCATCGTCGAGTTCGACAAAGCCAAACTCGGTGCTGCTGTAGATGATCAGGTCCTCGGCCATGCGGCTGAGGTGCACCCCCGTAAGGGCAAAGACGAATAGCAATTCGGCCACGAAGTCACGGTCGGAAACGGCATCGAGAGAATTGGCGGCCACCGCGTCGAACTCATCGAGGTCCTCGGTGAGGCGTTCGCGTTCGACGCCGAGACTGTTGCCGGCGAGGGCCCCGGCGCCCAGGGGCAGGATACGCGCGCGAGTGGTTGCGTCGTCGGCACGTTGCCGGTCGCGCTCGAACATCTCGACATAGGCCAGGCACCAGTGACCGAAGGTGATCGGCTGGGCGCGCTGGAGGTGGGTGTAGCCCGGCATCAGCGTCGCGGTGTGGCGTTCGGCCTGCTCCAGCAGGGCGAGTTGCAGGCCCCGCAGGCCCCGCTGGATGCGCTGGGCCGCGGCGATGGCGAAGAGCCGGAAGGCCGTTGCTACCTGGTCATTGCGCGAGCGCCCGGTGTGGAGCCTGAGCGCCGGTTCGCCGATGAGTTCGTAGAGGCGACGCTCGACAGCGGTATGCACATCTTCGTCGCCCTCGCGGGGCTCGAAGCGACCACTCTCGAACTCGCGCCGCACCAGGGTCAATCCCTGGACCAGGCGTTCGTAATCCGCTTCGGTGATCAGGCCAGTTTCGCGCAGCGCTGCGGCCCAGGCCAGGCTGCCAGTGATGTCGGCCTCAGCCAGACGCACGTCGAAGCGGAACGAGTCGTTGAAGCGGCGCATCATCTCTGCCGTTGGCGCCGCGAAGCGGCCACCCCACAGTCTATGTTCCATGGTTGTCCGGGTGAAGTACGCTGATCAACGGCTGTCCCTGAGGAGGATGGGGAAACCGGGTTTCTCCATCTGTCCCTTCAGGGACGAAAAACGATCTGTCGGGGAGGGTCACGCCCTCCCGGACCCTTCGATGGCTACGTCCGATACTCTGCGTTAATGGCAACGTACTGGGGGCTGAGGTCGCAGGTCCACACCGTAGCCACACCCTCGCCGAGACCCAGGTCAGCATCAATGCTCACTTCGGGGACATTGAGCAGATCGCTGGCGGCCCGTTCGTCGAAGGGCAAGGGCAGGCCATGCTCCAGCACACGCATGCCACCGAAGTACAGCACGACACGCGCCGGGTCCACCTCGGCGCCGCTGTAGCCCAGGGCGCAGAGGACGCGGCCCCAGTTAGGGTCGGCGCCGTAGAGGGCAGTCTTCACCAGAAGCGAGCGGGCCACGGCCATCGCCGCCTGCTTTGCCTCGGCGTGAGTGCGCGCCCCGCGGACGGTGATGGTGACGAAGCGTGTAGCGCCTTCGCCGTCGCGCACCACGGCGTGGGCCAGGGAACGGCAGACGGCGGTCAAGCCCTCGATAAAGGCGGCGAAGGCGGAGCCGTGCGGATCGTCAATGGGTGGCGCGGGAGCGAGGCCATTGGCCAGCACGAGCAGCGTGTCGTTGGTGCTGGTATCACCATCAATGCTGATGCTGTTGAAACTGTGCTCGACGGCCTGGCGCAGGGCGGCATCGAGCAGCGCGGGGGGCACGGCGGCATCGGTGGTGACGACGCTGAGCAGCGTAGCCATGTTGGGGTGGATCATCCCCGCGCCCTTGGCCATCCCGCCGATAGTGACCGCAGAGCCGCCGGGAAGCGTCAGGCGGGCGGCGGCGTGCTTGGGGCGGGTATCGGTGGTCATAATCGCCCGCGCGGCTGCCGGCCCGTGGGCCGCATCGAGGCGTTGGGCGGCAGTGCGAATGCCGGCGAGGATAATTTCGAGCGGCATCGGCACGCCGATAGTGCCCGTGGACATAACAAAGACCGTATCGGCGGGCAGGGCCAGCGCTTCTTCGGCGGTTCGCGCCATCGCAAGGGCGGCGGCATCGCCAGCGGGGCCGGTGCAGGCATTGGCATTCCCGGCGTTGATCACCACGGCGCGCAGGCCGGCGGCGTTCCGCTGCATCAGGGCCATGTCGTAGAGCACCGGCGCCGCCTTGACGCGGTTGGTTGTAAAGACCGCCGCCGCCGTCGCCGGGCGCTCGCTCACCAGCAGGGCCAGGTCATCGCGATCGGCGTACTTGATGCCACATGCGGCCGTGGCGGCCCGCCAACCCGTGGGGCTGGCGACGTGTCCGTGCTCGAGCCATTCAATGGTCATGGTGTTTCCGTGTTGTGCCAGTTGAGCTTGCCGCAATGGTATTTCAGGATATTATGCCATTGTAGATTGTAGATTTCGGATTGGGGATGGTTGTGCAAGGCATCCCCAGGCCCTCTCTCCCGCCTGCGCCCCATGTTCTGTCCGCCCCTACACGGGGGGAGAACGAGGAAACCAGACGTCTCGATCGGCCTCGGCCTGCTACTCCTCGGTCGGCACGGGTGACGCGGGATGCCCGTCGCCGGTCAGTTCAGTATCCTCCCAGCGCAGCGACTCAATCGCCCCGATGTCGTGGAGATGGGCAATGTCGTTATAGACATTGAGCCGCCAGAGATCGCGCCCGCGCCGATTGACCAGTTCCCAATGGGTGATACTGGTATTGCGGGTGTGAAAATCGGCTGGCGGGACCACCGTGCCCGGCATACGGAAGAAGTGAATAAACGAGCAATCGATGACCCCGCCGTGGCAAATGACCACGATGGTCTTACCGGCGTGCTCGGAAGTGATGCGGGTGAGCGCGTGGGCCACGCGCAGGGTAAAGGTGGCCCAGCTCTCGCCCCCCGGCGCAATCGGGCGCAGCGGCGCGTTGGCAAAATCCGGCAAGCCGAAGGTGCTCCAGGCCTCCTGGTTGGTCATCCCATCGGCCGCGCCGACCCGTAGTTCCTGCACCTCATCATCGAGGATGATCGGCAGGCCCAGAGCCGGACGGACGATCTCGGCGGTCTGGCGGGCGCGGGGCAGGGTGCTGGAGATCAGCACATCGGCCTTCAGCTCGCCGCGGGCCAGGCGATCGCGCAGGCGTTCGGCCTGGGCAACGCCCCGGGGCGTCAAGCCCTGATCCCCGCGCATCCCGGCGACAATGGGCTGCACGTTGGCCCAGGACTCGCCATGGCGAATGAGGTAGAGATGGGTCACGGTTCAGGTTTTCTATGCATAAACTGGATTACCTGATGTGAACATAACCCGCGCGCGGGAGGGTTTGGGAGGGCTACGCCCTCCCAGGAACAGGTATGTTCATGCTGGCGTTGTGCGGCGCAGCCGCATGGACGGCTGATGTGAACCTATGGGGAAACCGGGTTTCCCCACGCCCCTCCCCACAGGGAGGGGCGTGGGGAGCGCCGGCTTCCTGCTCAGCCCTTGCTCAAGGCCTGTACCTTGATACTCAACCCGTACAGCTTGATAAAAGCCTCGGCATCCTTCTGGTTATAGACCATATCGGGGCCAAAGGTGGCCAGATCTTCATTGTAGAGCGAGAAGGGGGAGCGGCGGCCCGCGATAATGACGTTGCCCTTGTAGAGCTTCAGGCGCACATCGCCGGTCATATTGCGCTGGGTCGCGCGGACGAATGCATCGTAGGCTTCGCGCACCGGAGTAAACCAGCGCCCATTATAGACCAGATCGGCATAGTCAATCGCGATACGATCCTTCGCGCGAAGGGTCTCCTTATCGAGCACGATACTCTCGAGTTCGCGATGCGCGGTGTAGAGCAGCGTACCGCCAGGGGTTTCGTAGACGCCGCGGCTCTTCATACCCACCAGGCGGTTCTCGACCAGGTCCACCCGACCAATGGCATGGCGCCCGCCGATGAGGTTCAGGCGCTCAACCAGTTCAACCAGGCCGAGGCGTTCGCCATTAACGGCGACGGGAAAGCCCTGTTCGAAGCTCAGGGTGAGGTATTCCGGCTCATCGGGCGCGCTCTGGGGGCTGGCGCTGAGCTGGTACATATCCTCTTCCGGCTCGTTCCAGGGATCTTCAAGGAGACCCCCTTCGTGGCTCAGGTGCCAGAGGTTGCGGTCGCGGCTGTAGATCTTCTCTGCCGTTGCGGTAACAGGCACATTGTGCTCGGCGGCGTAGTCGAGGGCATCCTGGCGACTACGAATGGCCCACTCGCGCCAGGGGGCGATAATCTTGAGGCGGGGATTGAGGGCGAAGTAGGTCAACTCGAAGCGCACCTGGTCATTGCCCTTGCCGGTGGCGCCGTGGGCCAGGGCATCGGCGCCCTCGGCTTCGGCCACCGCCACCTGGTGTTTGGCGATGATGGGGCGGGCAAACGAGGTGCCCAGCAAATACTTGCGCTCGTAGATCGCGCCTGCCTGCATAGTCGGCAGCACGTACTCGCGGAGGAACTCCTCACGCAGATCGCGCACGATGAGCTTGCTGGCGCCGCTCTTGAGCGCCTTCTCCTCCAGACCCTCCAGTTCCTCGCCCTGCCCAATATCGGCGCAGAAACAGATCACTTCGCAGCCATATTGTTCGCGCAGCCACGGCACAATCACTGACGTATCCAGGCCACCCGAGTAGGCCAGGACAACTTTTTTCACATCGCCTTTCGCCATCGCGCACCTCGCTGTTCACTCCGCACGAACCGCCGCGGTCGCGGCGTCCACAAAAAGAGGCCAGCCTGCCCTCGGGCAAAGCTGGCCTGCTGCCAATACGGCGGGCAAGCGCGGCTAGCCGGGGCACAGGATCGGCTGGCGACGGGGATGGTGACGGTGATCGCGGGACGCGCCGCGCCACGTTGCCAGCACCCCTCTTCCAGACCTGCTCTGCGCCATCCGGGCCATCATCACGCTCCGTAGTATGCATCAGCTTCGCGGCGGCAGTATAGCACAGCCCCCTCGCAGCGTCAACGCGGGGAGGCGGGCCTTGCACAGCGTTTTGGTAGCGCGAAACAGTTCTGGGAGCGGGTCGCCTCCTCCCAAACCCCGGGCTTGCCACCCCCACAGGCAGGGGCATGGGGAAACCCGGTTTCCCCGATGCCAGACGGTAGAAATGTAGTGGCGCTGCGTCTCTACGCCCACCGGCCTCGGGTGAGCGCCCGGCGGATAAGCGCCCGGCGCAGCTCGCCGATCTCGGCTGCGGGGGGCAGCGACGCCGGGCGCCTGCGATAACGCTCGGTCGCGTAGGCGCGGGCAATGGCGCGGATGGTATGGCGATGGGCGGGCAGGGCCGCGCCGAGGGTATCGGCGTACTCGTCGGGGGTCTGGGAGGGGCGTTGGGGCAGGCCACTCCAGCCGGCCAGGAGGGCCATGCCGGCATACGTTGCCGCGACGGGGCCGAGGCCTCGCGTTTCGCGGCGCCAGCTCCAGTACAACGCCCCCGCAACCAGGCCGGCGATGAGCAGGGCCGCCTGGATGAGCGGCAGGCCGGGAGGGGCGCTGCTTCGCGCCTGTTCCGGCTCCCGCAACACCATCGGCGCGCGGGCCGGCTCCAGGCCCTCGTCCAGCGCGTCGAGCGAATCGCGGGTATCGCGAGGCGCAGGGCTGCTCACCGCTGGATCGGACGCATCTTCGCCCACTGCACTGGTGAGCGGGCGCTGCGGCGGGCTGGTATAGGCGGCCGGGGTTGGTTCAAAGCGCTCCCAGCCAAAACCGGGGAAGTAGACCTCGGGCCAACTGTGAGCCACGCTCTCCCGCACCACATACACCCCGCGCTCGGCATCAAACTCACCCCCGGCGTAGCCGCGCACCCAGCGGGCGGGAACGCCCTGCGAGCGCAGCAGCACCACCATCGCCGAGGCGAAATAGTCGCAGTAGCCCTCGCGCTGCTCGAAGAGGAACCAGTCTACCAGGTCCCTGCCAGCGGGCGGGGTGGCGATGCTCTCGTTGTAGCGCAAGGCGCGCAGGTAGTCCTGAATGACCATGGCCCGGTCATAGGCGGTAATTGCGCCGGCCTCGCCCACCAATCTGGCGGCCAGTTCGCGGGTGCGCGCGGTAACCGTGTCGGGCAGGTGCAGGTAGCGTTCGCGAACCCAGCGGGGGTACTCATCGCCAGCGGCGCGCAGGCTGCTGATGTCGGCGAAGGAGACCATGGCGGTCACGCTGTAGGTGGCCCCGGAGCGCAGCCGCTCGCGGGCGACGATCAGCGCAGTATCGTCGAAGTTGGGTCGCAGGCCCCCGGCGTCATCGCGGTGGTAGTTATGTTCTACCAGCACCGGCAGGCTGACGCTCCGCGCCGCGCCGGCGACCACCACCAGGTCATCCAGGCGATCCTTTGCCAGCGTAACGGTCTGCGTGATTGCGCGACGCCCCTGGAGATCGCCAAGCGGGATGGCCTCGTCCGGGGCGCGGGGGGTACGCGCCTGTTCGGGGGTGGCGGCGCCGAGGGCAGCGCGGGCCTGTTCACCGGTGGTATTCTGCCAGCCGGCGCCATCGTAGCGGTCGAAGGCGACCGCGCGCCAGTATTCGTAGCGTATCGAGCGCACGGTCATCACCACCTCATCGCTGAGCTGCCGCGCCCCTCCCAGGGCCGCGCCGCGGGAGGTAAAGGCCCCGCTGCCGGCCCCCGGGGGAGCACTGATGGTGCTGAACATGTCTTCCCACCGCTCACGGGCGGCGCGGACGGGGCCGCTCAACAGCTCCCACGTGCGGGTGGCCCGGTCGACCGACACGCTGCCGGGCAACAGCCCGGTGACGGCGATGAGCGCCGCGCAGACAACTGTGGCCGCCAGCAGCATGCGCAGGCCCAGCAGATCGGGGTACTCCATCTGCCAGGCCTCCCAGAGCGCCTGGCGCTGGCGCACGTTCTGATACACCAGAAGCAGCAGCGCGGCGCCCAGGAAGATGAAGAAGGCCGTCGTCGGCTTGGGTAGCACGTAGGTGTAGTTGACCAGCGCGATGGTGGCGTTCATAATGATCGGGCGCCAGACCTGACCCTCGCGCAGCACCGCCCAGGCCGTGCCGTAGGCCAGCCCCCAGCAGAGCAGGCAGAGGGCCAGCACGTAGAGCACAATGTCCTCGCCGCGCCCCCCCGACGCCAGCACGCGCCCCCAGATCAGCCCGCGAAGGACCAGGTCGGTGGCCCGGTCGCGCCAGGTGAGCAGGCGCTCGTCGAGCAGCGGGGTCAAAACATGCACCACCCAGGTGAGCGCCAGCGCCGCGCTGAGGAGGTGCGCGAGCCAGCGGGGGAGCCAGCGCAGCCCGGCAAACACTCCTCCGCACAGCAGGCCCAGGAGGGCCATGGGCCGCAGCGCCTCCAGCCCGGGCGCCCAGCCGGACACCGAGAGCGCATACACGACCGAACCGGTCATCAGGAGGATCAGCAGCGCGCCAGACAGCAGCGTGCCCGGCGCGTGCGCCGATCCTGGCGCGAGGCGAGCCTGGTTCAACGACCCGGTGGTCATAGGCATTCTCACAGGTATGCGACTGCGCTGCATACCACGATGATGAACAGAGCGTTGTCCCGGGAAGGCTGCGCCCGCTCAATCCCTCCCCTGGCCTCTTTCACGGGTAGCGGTGTTTGGGGTACCCGCTCACATCCGAGCAAGGCGCCACCCCGGGTGCGCGGGCGTCCCGCCCGCAGTGGCCTGGATGTGGGCACGATGCCCGCGCACCCGGGAGACGAGCAAACACGCAGGGGCAGGGGAGGGCCGGACTGGCTCTATTCACGTGACCTGAACAGGCGCTGCGCATTTGCCCACACCTGAGCGGCCACACGGTCCAGCGGCTCGTCGCGCAAAGCGGCGAGTCGCTCGGCAACCAGGCGCACGTAGGCAGGTTCGTTGCGCTGGCCGCGGTAGGGGTTGGGAGAAAGATAGGGACTGTCGGTTTCGGTTAGCAGCATATGCAGCGGGGCCTGGCGGGCGACCTGGTGCAGGGCAGTGGCCTTGGCATAGGTCAGGGTTCCGGTAAACGAGAGCATGAAACCGAGTTCCAGGCAGACCTGCGCGTAGCTCCAGTCGCCGGAGAAGGCGTGCATCACCCCGGGCTGGCCGCGGGCAGCATCGGCGAGGATACGCAACGTATCGGCCTGCGCGTCACGACTGTGGATCACCACCGGCAAGCCCAGCTCGCGGGCAAGGGCGATCTGGGCGCGAAAGACCTCCTCCTGGGTGGCCGCGGGGACGCGCATCCAGTAGTAGTCGAGGCCGATTTCGCCGATGGCAACCACCCTGGGGTGGGCCGCAAGGGCGCGCACCTGCTGCAGATAGTCCGGCGGCGCCTCGTGAATGTGATTGGGTTGCAGCCCGACCACGGCGTAGATCGCCGGGTGACTCTCGGCCAGGGCCACCGCGGCGCGGGAAGAGGGCAGGTCGTAGCCGATCTCGACGATGCGGGCCACACCAGCAGCCCGGGCGCGGGCGATCGCAGCCTCGCGGTCGTGATCGAACTGGCTCATAGCCAGGTGTGCGTGGGTATCAATAAACACTGGCGCGTGATTCATAGCGCGGGCATTGTAGCATATCGGGTCGCCTGTTTGCGGGCAAGGGCCGCGGGGAGGGTGAGGGAGGGCTGCGCGGGAAACCCCGGCCAGCAGGCGGCGCAGGCGCCGAACCGTTGTACAATAAAAGGCACATTACCGAACCCCGGAGATGGCGCGCGGGCGCTACTCCAGCGGTTGCAGAGTCAGGAAGGGAACGGGGATGGCCCGTCGAAACGGTAGCCAGGAGTTCGCGGTGATCGGCCTCGGGCGCTTCGGCAGCGCCGTAGCCCTCAACCTGATCGAGCGCGGCTATACCGTGCTGGGGATTGATCGCGACCCCGACATCGTTCAAAAACTGGCCGACCGGATTACCCAGATCGTGGCCCTGGACTCCACCAACGAAGACGCCCTGCGGGCGGTGGATATCACATCGTTTGAGACCGTGGTGGTAGCCATCGGTACGCACTTTGAAAACAACTTGATGACCACGGTAACGCTGAAGAGCATGGGTGTGAACCGGGTGGTCTGCAAAGCGGTGAGTGAGCGCCAGCAGCAGATTCTGCTGCGCGTCGGGGCGGACGAGGTGGTGCTCCCCGAGCACGAGGCGGGCGCGCGCCTGGCCTGGCGCCTGGCCGAACCGCGCGTGCTCGATCACCTCGATCTGGGCTCAGGCTTCAGCGTAGCCGAGGTGCGCGTGCCGAGCTGGCTGGTGGGCCAGTCGCTGATGACAAGCGGACTGCGCAAGCGTTTTGGCATCAACGTACTGGCGATCAAGCGCGGCGCGCAGATGTTCGTTACCCCCTCGGCCGACATGGTGTTCGCGCGCGAGGATATGATCCTGGTCATCGGCTCCGATCAGTCCATCAGCAGTTTTTGCAGCCAGGCACGATAAATGCGGATTGCTCCCGATCAGATGGCGCGCCCGGGCCGCGCCCGGGCCGGGGCAACCCGGCGGCCGCTGCCCCCGGCGCCACGGATCGTGGGCGGGCTGGCCCTGCTGGTCACCCTGGGCACCCTCTTGCTGATGCTGCCCATTTCTGCCCGCGAACGCCCCCTGGCCTGGAACGATGCCCTCTTCACCGCCGTGTCGGCACTGAGCGTCACCGGTCTCTCGACCATTACCGTCTCACAAGAACTGTCGCTGATCGGTCAGATCCTGCTGTTGACGGGCATCCAGATCGGTGGCGTCGGCTTCATGGTCGTCGCGGTGGTGATCCAGCGCCTGCTGGGGCGACGCATCGGCCTGACCGAGCGCATCGCGCTGAGCGACTCGCTGGGCCTGCTCTCGCCCGAGGCGATTGTGTCGCTGACCAAGCGGGTACTGGCGACCGTGCTGGTCTTCGAGATACTGGGCGCGCTGCTGCTCTACCTGCACTGGCGCAACGACGAGCGCCTGAGCGAGGGCCAGGCGCTCTTCTTTGCCATCTTTCACGCCGTTTCGGCCTTCTGCAACGCCGGCTTTGACCTCTTCACCGGCACTCCGGGTTTTCCTGAAGGCATCCCGCGCGATAACCTCACCCTGGCGATCATGGGCACGCTGATCTTCATCGGCGGGTTGGGCATCCCCGTCATCGCCGACCTGTTGACCTACTACCGCGAGCGACGGCTGTCGCTGCACACCCGTCTCACATTAATCGTGGTCTCCTTCCTGGTGGTGAGCGGCACACTGGGCTTCTGGGTGGCCGAGATCCGCGGCTCGGGGGCGCTCGCCGGGGAGAATCCGCTGCGCGCCCTGCTGATCTGCCTGTTCCAATCGGTGTCGGCACGCACCGCCGGCTTTGTGGGGATTGCCCACTTCGACGAACTGACGGCCCCGAGCCAGTTGCTCATGATTACACTCATGTTCATCGGCTGCGCCCCCGCTTCGATGGGCGGTGGTATTACCACCGGCACCTTCGCGATTATGACCATCTCGCTGTGGAGGCGCGCCCGGGGGCTGCCCACGGCCCAGTTCGGCGGGCGCTCCCTGGCGCCGGGCACCTCGCGCAAGGCGGGCGCGGTGCTGACTGTGAGCCTGTTGATCACCCTGCTCGCCTCCTGGCTGGTGGCAATGACCCACGACGCGCCCCTCGAGCCAGTAGTCTTCGAGGTGGTCTCAGCCTTCGCCACCTGCGGCCTCAGCCTGGGACTCACCACGGAGTTGAACCTCTTCGGACAACTGGTGATCTGCCTGGTGATGTTCTGGGGGCGCCTGGGCGCACTGACCATCGTCGTTGCCATCGCCGGGCAGCAACGACGCACCCAGCTCGTGAAGTATCCAGAGGAGCAGATCCTGATCGGCTAGATCTTCTGATTTGAACCACGGGGAAACCGGGTTTCCCCATGCCCCACGGGGAGGGTTTGCGGCGTTCTGCCCTCCTCCCAGGTCCCGCGCAGAGGGATGGGGAAACCAGGTGTCCCCAACCTTCTGCCTGCCGGAGTGGCGCGCCCGCCGCCCCGGAAGGGTTGGCACGGGCGAAGGCGTAATGCCACGAGCGCAGCTTGCAAGCATTGAATAGAAAGGCAACCCCCGTGAGCGAAAGCCTCTACGATCTCGTCATCATCGGCTCGGGGCCAGGCGGCTATGTTGCGGCCGTGCGGGCCAGCCAGTTGGGTATGCGCGTGGCGCTGGTCGAGTCCGGGCCGCTCGGCGGTGTGTGTCTGAACGTGGGCTGTATTCCCACCAAAGCGTTGCTACACAGCGCCGACCTGCTCGACGAGGTGCGCGAAGGGAAACGCTTTGGCATCAGCGTCGAGGGTCTCAGCTTCGACCTCGGCGGTGCGATGAAGCACAAGGATGCCGTGGTGAAGGCCAGCACCGACGGTGTAGCCTACCTGATGAAGAAGAACAAGGTCGAGGTGGTGGCCGGATGGGGCCGCCTGGCGGGGCGTGGCCAGGTGCATGTGCGGCTGAACGAGGGCGGTGAGCGCACCCTGAGCGGCAAGCAGATCATCGTGGCGACCGGGGCACGCCCGCGGCCCTTTCCGGGTGTAGAGTTCGACGGGCAGCGGATACTCTCTTCTACCGACGCGCTGCGGCTCACCGCGATGCCCAGGAGCCTGCTGGCGATTGGCGCGGGGGCGATCGGAGTCGAGTTCGCCTCGATGTACCGCGCCTTCGGCGCCGAAGTGACCCTGGTCGAGGCACTGCCGCGGATCGTGCCCAACGAAGACGAAGAGGTCTCCGCCGAGCTGGCAAAGGCGTTTCAGCGCCGGGGGATCAAGACACTGGCCGGCGCCCGCGTCGAGGGCATTGACGCCGGCGGCGAGCAGGTGGTGGTGTCGCTGACCGATGCCAGCGGCAAGGCCCAGCAGATCGCCGTGGAGAAACTCCTGGTGGCCATCGGCATCGCGCCCAACACCGAGAACATCGGGTTGGAGGAGGCCGGCGTCAAACGTAACGCCCGCGGTTTCATCGAAACCGACGGGTTCATGCGCGCCGCCGATGGGATCTACGCCATCGGCGACTGCGTGGCCGCCACGCCCTGGCTGGCGCATAAGGCCAGCGCCGAGGGGGTGCTGGCCGTCGAGCACATCGCCGGGCTGCACGTGGCACCGCTGGATTACCGGAAGATCCCCGCCTGCACCTACTGCAACCCCGAAATTGCCAGCGTTGGCCTGACCGAGGCTCAGGCAAAGGAGCAGGGCTACCAGGTGAAGGTGGGCAAGTTTCCCTTCTCGGCCAACGGCAAGGCGCGGGTGCTGGGCCAGAGCCGCTTCGGGTTCGCCAAACTCATCGCCGACCGGCAGTACGGCGAGATCCTGGGGATGCACCTGATCGGCCCCCACGTCACCGAAATCATCGGCGAAGGAGGTCTGGCCCTGACCCACGAGGCTACCGGCGAGAGCCTGGTGCAGACCATTCACGCCCATCCTACGCTGCACGAAGCTATCGGCGAGGCGGCCCACGCCCTGGAGCACGGCGCGGCGCTGAATCTGTAGGAGAAGGGTGGAGTTGGGGGTATGGATTCACCCTTACTCCAGGGAACGCGGGCAGCCCGCCCTCAAACGCTGGCGAGGGCGGGAGGTCCGCGCTCCCGGGCTACCCCGAACACGTACGGTTGGTGAGGGCCTGGCCCTCCCCGGCCCTACAACGCCACGCCGGTAACGCCTTCGGCTTCCTGGCGCATCAAGGCCCACAGGGCGGCAACATCGGCATGGGTGGTCGGCTCGGCGCCGATGCTCACCCGACACATCCAGCGCCCGTCGAGCACCGCCGGGGTCAGAAAGGCCGACCCGGAGGTATTGATCCGCCCGACCCAGTCGAGCGTGTGCCGGTCGAGGGCCTCACCCTCCAGCCCGGCAGGCTCGTGGCGCACACAGACCGTTTGCAGGTGAACGGCATTGAGGAGCCGCCACTCCGGTGTGGCGCGGACCTGCGCGGCGAGCCAGCGGGCCGCGGCCAGATCACGGCGCAGCCGGGCGCGCAGGGCCTCGGCCCCTTCCAGGCGCAGCAGGAACCAGAGCTTGAGCGCGCGAAAGCGCCGCCCCAGCGGAATGCCCCAGTCGCGGAAGTTGGTCACCGCACCGTCGGTTGCGGTTTGCAGGTAGCTCGGATTGGTGGACATCACCCGGATCAGGTGTTGCGGGTCGCGCACGTAGAACAGCGAGCAATCGAAGGCCGCGCCGAGCCACTTGTGGGGGTTGAGCACCAGACTGTCGGCGCCCTCGATGCCCTGCCACATCCAGCGGCACTCGGGCAGGATCAGCGCCGAGCCGGCCATCGCCGCGTCCACGTGCAACCAGAGACCCCGCTCGCGGCAGATGGCGGCGATCGGTTCGAGTGGGTCGAACCCGGTGGTGGCGGTGGTGCCTGTGGTAGCCACGACCGCGCAGGGCCGGCGACCATAGGTCAGGTCGGCAACCACTTCGTCGGCCAGCAGATCCACACGCATCGCATGGCGCTCATCTGTGGGGATGAACCGCAGGTTGGAACGCCCGAAGCCAGCCAGCAGCGCGGCCTTCTCCACCGAACTGTGGCTCTCGGCCGAGACATAGACCGTCAGCGGCAACTCCTCGGCCTGAAGACCGCCCCGGGTCTGGCTGTAACTGGTGCTGCGCTCGCGGGCACACAGAAGCGCCACCAGGGTCGCGGTACTGGCCGTGTCGTGGATCACCCCGCGCCACGCCTCGGAGAGACCGAGGAGCTGGCGCATCCAGTCGGCCATATGCTCTTCCAGCTCGGTGAGGGCCGGGCTAGCTTCCCAGTTCAGGCCGAGCTGGCCCAGCCCGGTGCTCAGCAGGTCGCCCAGGACCGAGGCCAGCGCGGCGTTGGCGGGGAAGTAGCCGAAGAAGCGCGGGTGCTGCCAGTGGGAGAGGCCAGGCAGGATGATGCGCTCCAGGTCCTCCATCAGCGCAGCAAACGGCTCAGGGGCCTCAGGAGGCGCGGCGGGGAGCTGCGCGCGGATCGCGCCAGGGTTGACGCGCGACCAGACCGGCAGCTCGGGGAGGCGCTCGCGGTAGGCGGCGATCCAGTCAATCAAGGCATGGCCCGCTTCTCGAAACTCATCGGGTTGCATAAGCGGATCCTTTCTTCCAGGATTAGCCTCCATGATAGCTTATGCCGCAACACCGGCGCTAGCGGGTAAGCCCTGCCTGCCAGGGCTGATGCAACGTCGTTGGGGCCGGCCCTGACCACCAGCCCCTCCTGTCAGGGAGGGGTGTGAGGAACCAGGGGTTCC
>JBDNDG010000001.1:0-56858 GCA_046719255.1 Chloroflexaceae bacterium | reverse complement strand
TGGGCGGTGCGCTGCAGGGCCTCCTGGGTCTGGGCGCGGTTCTTCTTGGCGATGATCAATTCCTTCTTGGCCCGCACCTCGGCAATGCGGGTCTCGAGTTGCACCAGGGCCTCCTGCATAGCGTTGACCTGCTCTTCCTGGGCTTTCTCCTGGGCCAGGTACTGTTCGGCCAGCTTCTGGGCCTGAACCTTCCGGGCGAGCGCGGCTCTGGCAAGTTCTTCGTCGCCCGCGCGTAGAGCGGCCTCGGCCTTCGACTCCCACTGGGTTACCTCGGCCTGGCTGGCGATGCGGCGCTGCTCAAGCCTGGTTTCATCGGCCATCGCCGCGGCCACGCCGGTCCGCACCTCGTACAGTTCGTTGGTGAGCTGGCGCAGGTACTCGTTTGCCATCTTTTCCGGATCCTCGGCTTTGTCGAGCATCGCATTGACGTTGGCGCTGATCAGATCACTGATGCGGCTCAGGATGGACATCGTCAACTCCTTCTTGCGACCGGGCCATATCGAATGCCGTTGTATGAACCGTACCTCGTCCAGGGTTGAAGCTGGTCTGACAGAAAGCCTCTGACATTCTAGCACGGTTGCCGTGCTGTGTGCCAACCAGGAGCTGACAATACGCAGGGCCGAGGTAACGTCCCACAGGTCGCGTAACCCGGTGAGGTCCTCACAGCGGGCGTCGGGCGGGCGTGCCGACGGGGCGCGGGTAGCGCAGGTCCGTGGGCGCCACTTTTCGCGCCACCACCAGGGTGCGGGGCTCGACGCCCGGTAGTTCAATCGGAACCACCTGCTCGATCGTTCCGCCGAGGATGGTCACCGCCCGGTGCGCCGCTTCGATTTCCCGGGCCGCGTCGGCGCCCTTGGGGGCCAGCAACAGGCCACCGACGCGCAGAAGTGGCAGGGCGTATTCGGCCAGCACTCGCAAGTCGGCCACCGCGCGAGCCGTGGCCACATCGTAGTGTTCCCGTTCCCCCGGATCGCGCCCGAGAGCCTCGGCGCGAGCGGTGACGACGCGCACCTGCTCCAGCCCCAGGACGCCGACGAGATGGTTCAGAAAGGCGGTCTTCTTGCCCACCGACTCGACCAGGGTCAGCGCCAGGGCGGGGTGAAGGATCTTCAGCAGCACGCCGGGAAAACCGGCGCCGGTGCCGATATCAACCAGGGTTGCCGGTGGAGGACCCCAGAAACGGGCCAGCGCCAGCGAGTCGAGAAAATGGCGCACGTAGATTGCCGGGCGGTCGGTAATAGCGGTGAGGTTGGTGTGGGCGTTCCAGGCGAGCAGTTCGTCGGTGTAGATCGCGAACTGGTGGAGTTGGGCGGGGTTGAGGGGCAATCCCCAGGCCGCGGCGGTCTCGGCCAGGAGCCGTTCGGCGGGGTCAGCCATGGCTGGGATCCTCGCGGTAGAGGCCGTGGTCGGTGATGTACTGGCGAACCGCCTCAGGCACCAGGTAGCGCACCGGTCGGCCGGTGGCAATACGGCGGCGGATGGCGGTGCTGGAGAGATCGAGGTACGGGCCGTCGAGAAGGACATAGCGTCCGGCGCCCGCCGGCACGGCCCGTTCGAAGGCGAGGGGATCGAAGGTATGGCCCGGACGTCCGACGATGGCGAGGCGGGCGAGGGTCACCACGTCGGCGACGCGGCGCCAGCGGGGCAGATCGCAGGCGGCATCGGCGCCTACGATGAACCAGAGTTCAACGGCGGAGCCAAAGCGCGCGCGCAGGTGCTCGAGGGTTTCAACGGTATACGAGGGTGGTGGGCGGCGCAGCTCGATGTCATCGGGGACAAAGGCGGGATTATCGGCACAGGCCAGGCCGATCATTGCCAGGCGCTGAGCAGGGGGCGCGCCGGGCAAGGCACCTTTGAGCGGCTGGTGGGCGGCGGGAACGAAGCGCACCTGCTGGAGCGCGAGGGCCCAGCGCACCTCTTCGGCAATCGCCAGGTGCCCGATGTGGATCGGATCGAACGTGCCGCCGTAGATGCCCACGCGGATAGGTTCAGCAGCGGCGTCTACCCGCGCAGTTCCCACTCGCAGGCCTCCTGGAAGAGATGCCAGACGATCCAGGCGACATCTTGCTGATCTTCGATCAGCAGGTCATCAACAAACTGCTCAATAAGCTGGGCAACATCGGCGCGCGCGAGCAGGTAAACCCGCGAACCCAGCGTCTCGTGGAGGTGCAGGGCCAGAGCATCGGCAAGATCGAACAGGTCGCGTTCGGAAAGGCGTCGGCTGGTGCTGAAGTGGTAGCTGTCCATAGAGGCGCCAGGCTGCATCCTGATGTAGGTGCCGATACAAGCGTTGCTACGGGTTAGGGGCATAGCCGGCGATTACCACGAGCGGCCAGGGCGCAGGCGCTGGCCCTCATAGCCGGAGTCGTCGAAGCGCTGATCATCGTAGGCCTGCACCGACCGCGATTCGGCCTGGCCGCCGGAGTGGGACAGGAGTGTGCTCTCGGTAAGGCTCTCGCTGATATACTCGAGATAGCCGCGAATGTCTTCGTTATCCTCTAATGAACTGAACGGAATAGTTGCACCGCTGACAGTCCTGACCGATTCGCTGATGTCCCGGAGCGTCTGGTCGATCCCCTTTACCAGGCCGCGCATCACCCCGGCCAGTTCTTCGCGTTCCTGGATGGTGAGGTTGGCGAAGCCGCGCAGCGTCTTTTCCTGAGCGCGCAGCAAGGTAGCGCGCAGAATTGCAATGTCGGCCTGAGTTTGCAACTCGTAGCGACGCACCAGATGGGCCTGGCGCACCTGCTCGAACAGCTCCTCGCTGGTCACTGGCGTCCAGAGCAAGGCGGGGATAATAATAAACCCGATGATACCGATGATCACCTGTTGCAGGATCAGGCCAGTTTCAGCCACGGCTGCCTGGGCGGCCCACCAGGAGTACTGGATCTCGAAGGAGTAGTACAGGAGGTACAGGGCAGCGCCGATAACCACCGTGTAGCCAATTGTCCGTGCATTAATGCGTTGCAGCAACATACCCCCGGGCGACCAGGGGATGAGGAACGAGGTCAGGCTCGGGGGTGCGAGCACGAGAATGGCGGTAAAGGCTGCGGCCACGATCCAGTTGCTGGTCAACTGGCTCTGAACGCCCCACCAGTACACTGCGGAGCCGAGCATCGCAATGACGGCGAGGATGGCCAGCAGCGTCTTGGCGGAAAACTGCCAGCCGCCCCGGCGGCGTTGACCACGAATAACGTCAAGGTATCTGCTGCTCACATTCAGGCAACCCTTCCAGACGAGCAGCGACCCGACCTGCCGCTCGCCAATCGAGTAGCGCTTCAGCGTGGACGGACCTCGGGGGAAGCGAGCACATACGTCTCGACCCAATCAACGTATCCGGCGGCTCTAAGGCGCTCGATGTGCGCCGGTGACAGGGCGGTCAGCCCGTAACTGACATTGATCCGATACGGCACTTCCAGGGCCGGCATCCCTTGAGTGCGGAGCACAAACGTCGCCTGCACCAGAAAATCGCCGCTGATGCGCCCCAGCACAAGATGCTGCTGGGTGAGCGGGTCGTACCAGCGTAACTCAGCAACGCTCGTCGTATACAGGTGCGGTGGGTCGAGCACCTGGCGATCCGCCTGTTGCTCCCGCCACTTCTGCTCATTTGAGCGTTCCGGCGTTGGCGGGATAGTCAGCGGAGGCGCCGCGGTAACCCCGAGAGCCCCCACAGGCGCTGCGGGTAGATTCGCCGCCGCCAGCGGGGTCGGAGAAGGCGCAGCCGTTGCCGGATCGGGCGACATACTACCCACGGCCGTAGGCATGGCAGACACGCCCTGTGTCTGGAACGGCCGGGGTGAGGCTATCGCAGCGGCAGGTGGCGCCTGACTACCGCTACCGTCACCCTGAAGGGCCTCCATGCATCCGCTGAGGGCCACAACGGCCACAATTATAACCGCCAGACGTACAGTTCGACCGCTACCTCCACGCCAGAAATCGAGCGAGCGCGCGAAACATGTCTCTCCAGGCGTGCGACGCACGGTTGCTCACTTTATGGCTGTGCCCTCACCGACCCTTGCTGCGAACAGGGGGCTGCGGCGGGCTGCGCCTTCACCAACCCTCGCTGCGGGCAGGGGATAGGGGAAGTCGGGGTTGCCCCCTATCCTTAGATGACAAAGCTAATGAGGTGCAACGCCAAACCTTGATTGAAGGTAAAACCCTCTATCTGACGAATACTAACACGATGTCGAACATGTGTCAAGAAAATTAATCCTTTAACACGTAGGGCTGGCGCAACGTCGTTGGAGCAAGCCCAAACCTCGCTCCTTTCATGGTTCATTCATGCTGGCGGGCGGGGCTGCCAGAACGAATAATACAATCGCGTGGGGCGGCGGAGTCGCCCCACACTCCATTGCCGGAGGCGGACGGGTAAGCGACGCATCCGGCTGGACACGTTGCCAACCTGTCAGGCGCCATTCGCGGGGCGCACAACGCCCGAATGAAAAAAATTCCTGGGAGGGCGCAGCCCTCCCAGATCCTCCCCTCAGGGCGGGACGTGGGGAAACCCGGTTTCCCCACATGTTCACCTCAGGTGCGGCAACGCCGGCATCTGCCTGATTACCGGCATACCGCGCTGCCGCACCCGCCAGGTTGTTGACCGGATGCGCCGGGCGCGGCTTAGAGCGCGGCGCGGCGGCGCAGCAGTGCGGCCAGGGCGATGAGTGCCACTGCCACACCCGCCAGCATGGCCAGGGGCACGCTCGCGCCCTCGGAGGTGGCAGGCAGGGTGCCTGGCGTGGCGACAGGCGTGGTTACGGCCACCTGGGGGGTGATCTGAGCAACAACGTTGGTCGCGAAGACACTGTAGATCTTGCCCGCCTCCAGGGTCGTGTTGGCGAGGTCAATCACCACCGCACTTCCACCGGCAGGGGTGACTTGCAGGTTGTAGGTGCCGGCCGGAACCTCGAGGTAGGCGCTGGCGTTCGGGAAGGGCAGGCTCGAGATCAGCGTCGCGCCGTTGGCTACCTTGACGTCAACTGCGGGCGCATCGGGCGAGAAGTGGTACACGCGCACCTTGGCGTTTCCGCTCGCTGGTGCGCTCAGGTTGTCTTCGATCACCGTCGGCTTGATCTGGGCGACCGGACCGGTGGCGGCAACACTGTAGGCCTTGCCCGCCTGGAAGGTCGCCGTGGCGTCAATCACTGCCGCACTGGCAGGCTGACCGGTCGGGGCGATCTGCAGCCGGTAGCTGCCGGGGGCAAGATCCAGGTAGTCACTGGCGGTAAAGAAGGGGACGTTTGTCAGGGTGCGGTTGCCGTTGACAAACACATCAACCGCTGGAGCATCGGGCGAGGCGTGGATCACCCGCACCTTCGCCGTGCCACTCTGTGCGAACACAGCCGGAACAAGCGCCAGCACCAGTACGATGGCCAGCAGCGGGCGCCAGGCCAGGGTCAGAACGTTCACAGGGTACCTCCTCAGTCTCCATCTGTCAGGTGACTTATCGTGTGCAAAGGATTTTCAAAGATTTTGCACACACTTTCCTTACGGAGCCAGGAGGCCGGCGGATGTATGCTGAGGACCTGATCTGTCACAATGGTAGTGGGGAAGGCAACGGGAGGGGGTGTGGGAGGGCGAAGCCCTCCCCGAAAAACACGATCCATCACAATCGGGTTGACGGCCTAGCCAGCGCTGCGCGCGCCGAAGATCGGCGGACGCACTTTGAGCATCAACCCGATGTCAACCAGGATGTGGAAAAAGGCCACCGTCCAGAGATCGCGCGTCAGCCAGAAGCAGAGGCTCCACCCCAGCACCAGCGCTACTTCGGCCATCGGACGCAGTTTACGGATCTTGCGCGAGCGGGGCGAGTCGTCGAGGTGGGGTGGCAACATCTGCAACCAGAAGAAGCCATGGATCAACCCACCGTACACCACGAAACACACCACACCCAGCAGGAAGCCAGCAAAACTGGCCAGCGACGGCAGGAACAGGCCCACTATGCCGGCGCCGATGGTTTCCCCGAGGCGGTACACGACACCAAAGGCCAGCGTCTCGGCGATACCGTTGCCCAGCGCAAACACCGCGGTCGCGCCCCAGTGGATCGGTCGCCCATCGAAGCGCGCTACCAGCAGGTAGAGCACCTGGCTGAGCGCAAATGTGAGTACCAGGTAGATCGGCAGACCTGGAACCTGCAGCGTGGCCGGAACGTTCCAGGCGCCGATCCAATCCCAAAGAACCAGGCTACCGACAAGCGTGGCGACCGCCCAGTAGGTCAGGATCATCCGCTCCGGATTGAGCGACCCCTCCCTGGTGGCCTTCTCGGTTGCAGCACGGCGCTCGTTGAGCTTGAGATCCACACGTGGCTCCGGGTACTGCGGGGACCCAACCAACCGCTACCTGGCTGAAGAGAGCAACGACAATATTTCTTGTCAAAAAGAACAAGATATTTGTTTATAAGTAATGAGAGTATACCATAAAGCCTGGTTCGCTGCAAGGTGCTGGAACTGCCCGGGTCTGGCGTTATGTTTTGCGCGAAACCTGCGCGCCCCTGACCCTGCCGGCAACGGTTGTGCGTCACCCGGTCGCCCGTAAAGACGTTCATACTGTGGGGTGGCCGCAGGGGCGGCCACGGTAGGCAACGGTGGGCCGTGGGGCGGCGCGGCCCGGGGCAACGGGGCGGCGCGGTGGGCCGGGCAGGGCGGGCGGCGACGGTGGGCCGGGGGGCGCCCCGGGGCAATAGGCGCTACGCCAGGGTGGTGGCATCGCCCCGTCGGGGGTCAGGCCGAAGCATTCGCATGCGCGGCCAGCGTCCCCGGGGTGGGGGTGGGCGCGAATGCTTCGGCCCTACGCTGGGCGGTGCGCGTCCGCCCGATGCCGGCCCGGTCGGTCGGGCATGTCGGAACGCTGCGGGGGATGCGGTATCGCCGCGATGGCCCGGTGGACGGTGGGCCGGGCGGCGGGGGCGACCACGCCACGCCATCCCGGGGCAACGGGGCGGCGCGGTGGGCCGGGCAGGGCGGGCGGCGACGGTGGGCCGGTAGGGCAACCCCGTAGGGCCGAAACATGCGCCCGCAGCGCGTGGCGGGCATGGGCGCCCCTGTGTGGCGCATGCTTCGGCCTGCCCCCCGGTCGGTGCTTGCAAGACGTATCGCCGGAGTGGTGTAGAAAGGACCAATGTTATGGCTCGCCGTGTACTGCTGGGGCTGACAGGGGTCGCACTCGTGCTCCTGCTCGCCTCTACGAGCGGATCGGTGCGGGCTGTGTGGCCGTCAACGGGTGTGCCGGTTGGTGCTGGTGATGTGTACCTGGCCCTGGGCGATTCGCTGGCTACCGGCGACGAGTTCCCGGCCAATACCGCTGAAGAGGGCAGCCTGCCAGGCTATCCGGTGTATCTTGACCTGCTGCTCGATTATACGCGACCGATTTCGCTAACCGTGCTGGCCCGGAGCGGTGAGAGTACCACGAGCATACGTGCGCCCGGGGGGCAACTGGAACAGGCAGTCGCCTTCATCCAGGCGCAGCGCACCGCGGGCAGGGTGGTCAGCCCGGTAACGTTGAGCATCGGAGGCAACGACCTTGTCAACACCTTCCTGGGGCGCGAGGATCCGCAACGTACCATCACCGATACGTTGCCGCTCGTGCGCGACAATCTGGGGCAGATCCTCGATACGTTGCTGGCCGCGCTGACCGAGGATGGCCGCCGTACCGGCGACCTGATCGTGATGAACTACTACAATCCCTACCCCGGCCTGACCATTCGGACCACGCCGCCCTTTGTGTTCCTACCGCCCAACCAGCAGCCGATTGTGACCGATGTGGAGGTGCCACGCTTCAACCAGATCGTTGCCGAGATTGCCGCGGAGCGCCACGTGCCGGTGGTGGATGCCTTCACCCGGTTTCGCGGTCGTGAAGCCTATTTCCTCTTTGTGCGTTTTCCCTACGACTTCAATGATACGGCCAATCTGCTACGCAACTTTGATTACCATCCGCGTGCATCGGGCCACTGGAACCTGGCCTACGGCTTCATCGAAGCGACTGGCTACGGTCCGGCGCCACGGGCATTTCTGCCCCTGACCGTCCGCTGAAGAGCGACAGATACGTTTCTTCGCCTCCCTCGCCGCCGGGGCAGGCGACGCTCGGCCATCAAGCACAGGAGGGTGGGGAACCTCGAGTTCCCCACCCTCCTGTCCATCCGGTGCGCGATGAGTGTGCGCGTGTCGCGGATCACTCGACGGTGTACTCACCCTCGACGACGCCATCATCGCGCCGCGTCCCGGAGCCTTTCTGCCCGGAGGTCGCGCCGTCGCCGTAGACGCTCTGCGAGACACGGTACATCGCCTGCTGCAGCTCGTTCATCAGGCTCTGGATGCGCTCCCTGTTTTCCTGCGCGATAGCGTCGCGCAGGTCCTTGATAAGGCTCTCGATGCGCCCGCGCTCCACGCTGTCCACCTTGTCACCGAGTTCGCCCAGGGTCTTCTCGCTCTGGTAGGCCAGGCTATCGGCCTGGTTCTTCAGTTCGACCAGCTCGCGCCGTGCCCGGTCCTCGGCGGCGTGGGCCTGGGCCTCGCGCACCATGCGCTCCACCTCATCTTTGCTGAGATTGGTGCTGGCGGTGATGGTAATGCGCTGCTCTTTGCCGGTGGCCTTGTCGCGCGCGCTTACGTTGAGAATGCCGTTGGCATCAATGTCGAAGGTTACCTCGATCTGCGGCACGCCACGCGGCGCTGGCGGGATGCCCTCCAGGCGGAAGCGGCCCAGGGTCATGTTGTCGGCGGCCATCTCACGCTCGCCCTGCAGGATGTGGATGTCCACCGCGGTCTGACCATCGGCGGCGGTCGAGAAGATCTCGGTCTTCTGGGTAGGAATGGTGGTGTTGCGCTCGATCAGCCGGGTCATCACGCCGCCGAGGGTTTCGACACCCAGCGACAGTGGGGTCACATCGAGCAACACCACGCCCTTCACGTCGCCACCGAGCACACCGGCCTGGATGGCCGCGCCGATTGCCACCACCTCGTCGGGGTTAACCGACTTGTTCGGTTCCTTGCCGATCATCTTCCGCACGAGTTCCTGAACCACCGGCATGCGCGTGGAGCCGCCGACCAGCACCACTTCGTCAATCTGGCTGGCCTGGAGGCCGGCGTCCTTGAGGGCCTGGGTCACCGGGCCACGCAGGCGCTCGGTCAGGTGATTGGTCAGTTGTTCAAACTTCGCGCGGCTGAGGCGCATCTGCAGGTGCTTCGGCCCACTCGCATCGGCGGTGATGAAGGGCAGATTGATCTCCGTCTCGGTCAGGCTCGACAGCTCCATCTTGGCCTTCTCGGCGGCCTCTTTGAGCCGCTGGAGGGCCTGGCGATCCTTGCTGAGGTCAATGCCCTGGTCCTTGCGGAACTCTTCGATGATCCAGTTCACCACCGCGGCGTCGTAATCGTCGCCGCCCAGATGGGTGTCGCCGCTGGTTGATTTGACTTCCACCACGCCATCGCCTACCTCAAGGATGGACACGTCGAAGGTACCGCCGCCGAGGTCAAAGACCAGAATGGTCTCATTGGCCTTCTTATCGAGGCCGTAGGCCAGAGCGGCCGCAGTCGGCTCGTTGATGATGCGCAGCACCTCCAACCCGGCGATCTTGCCGGCGTCTTTGGTGGCCTGACGCTGACTGTCGTTGAAGTAGGCCGGTACCGTAATCACCGCCTGGGTCACTGGTTCGCCCAGGTAGGCCTCGGCGTCGGTCTTGAGCTTCTGCAGGACCATGGCCGAGATCTCTTGCGGCGCGTACTCCTTGCCGGTCTGGGGCACGTGGATACGCACATCGCCCCGGGGACCCTTGGTGATCTTGAAGGGCAGCATCTTGCGCTCGGTCTCGGTCTCATCAAAGTCGCGACCGATGAGGCGCTTGACCGAGAAGATCGTATTGTCGGGGTTGATGGTAGCCTGGCGCTTGGCCGTCAGGCCGACGAGGCGTTCGCCGTTTTTGGCAAAGGCGACCATCGAGGGAGTGGTGCGGTTACCCTCGGCGTTGGGGATCACGACCGCGTCGCCGCCTTCCATCACCGCGACAACCGAGTTTGTGGTGCCCAGGTCAATACCAACAATCTTACCCATATTCTCACTTCCTCCTCTTTGAGACGTGGAAGGTTCCACATACGTAATCTGTGGGTAGTGTAGCCGGTTTTTACTTGCTGCACACTAGCGGCGCGTTAGAAGTTTGTTGGAATTGGGCCATCGGCGAGGATTGCGGCTGCGGCGCGCCGGCCGCTCTCGATGGCGCCGTGAACGGTGGCGATATGGCCGCTGGTGACGGTGGCTTCACCGGCGAAGTAGAGCGTTGCGGCGAGGGGCGCGGCCAGGATGGCCCGGGCGCCGACCATACCCACCGGGCTGTAGGTGTAGGCCCCCAGGCTCCACGGATCGCGCGACCAGTCGGCCAGGCGACCACCCAGGCAGGCGGAGCGCACGGCGCTGCCGAACAGCGTTGTCAGTTCCGCCAGGCCGATGGCGATGGCGCCGGCTTCGCCACGGTCGGCCAGGCGGAGGGCCGCCGGCCCGCCGACATAGCCCATCAGCGTCGGCGTGTGGGCTCCGGGCACAGGCCACCAGGTGGCGATCTGCCCATCGGTGCTGAGCACGCTGAACTCCGGCCACAAGCGCCGTTCGAACCAGAGGACGAGTTTGGTCACGTGCCCCACGCCGATGGCGCTGAGGGCGGCCAGGCGGTCGGCGGGCAACGGCGGGTCGAAGGCCGGGCGTCCGGCGCGGAGCACCCCGGCGGGCACGGTGATCAGCGCGCGGCGCGCCTCAAGCGCCTCGCCCTGTGCCAGGCGCGCCACCACACCACCGGGCCGCCAGATCAGGCGCGCGACGGGGGTGTTGAGACGGACGGGTATTCCGACGGCCATGTGCGTGGTAAGGCAGTCGTAGCCATCAAGGAGGTGAAAGTTGCCGGAGCCGTTGTGACTATCCGCGCGCTCACTTGCGAGCGCGGTGGCGCTGAGGTGGGCCGGATCGGCGGCTTCGAGGTTGGCGAGCCAGCGCAGGGCAAACCCGAGGGCGGGATCGCCGCTGGCGGCGTGGCCGGCAAGCAGTTCGGCCACGCTGATCTCAGGGCCGGTGTAGGTGTTGGCAAGCTCGTAGAGCGTGTACGTGCGAGCGATGATCGGATCATCGGGAGGGAGCAGGCGCCCGCCGCAGGCAAAACGACGCTTATTTCCCCAGTGCCGGGTGCGCAGCCCTGCGGCGCGGATCTCCGTCCAGGTGCAGGCGCGGTCGCCGTGAACGAACTCGGCGCCAAGTTCGACCGGGCCATAGGTGCGGTCAGTAACGATGCGCCCGCCAACGCGATTGCGGGCCTCCAACACGCAGATGCTCTGACCGGCGGCCTGCAGGTCACGGGCAGCAGCCAGGCCGGCGACGCCCGCGCCAATGATGAGGGTATCGTAGATCATCGCCGTCGGGTATGGTTCAAATTCGCTTGATGAGCTGGCGTTCAGCCGTCCGTACGGCTGCGTCGCACACTTCAGGAATGAAAAGAGAGTTTCTTCTGGGAGGGCGCAGCCCTCCCAAACCCTTCCCGGTACGGAGGGCTTGCCACCCCGGCAGGGGGTCGTCTCCTCCTGGAGCTGCCGGGCGAAAGACGCCTCAGCGCTCCACCGGTGGTGGCCGGGGCTCGGGGGGCGGTTGC
This sequence comes from Chloroflexaceae bacterium, assembly GCA_046719255.1. Taxonomy (GTDB): domain Bacteria; phylum Chloroflexota; class Chloroflexia; order Chloroflexales; family Chloroflexaceae; genus JACAEO01. The sequence continues at coordinate 45,241 of JBDNDG010000001.1, read as the reverse complement.
AGCCCGGCGCGGGCGATGATCGCCTGACCCTGCGGCCCGGTGAGAAAGTTGTACAACGATTGGGTGGCGCCGGGGCCGCTGCGCTCGCGAACACGGACCAGAAACCAGGCCACCTCCGGGGGTGCGCCGGCGAGATCGACGTGGCCCACCCCCTCGCCGCGGGCTGGTGCGCAACTCCGGGGCAGGAAGGCCAGCCCCAGGCCGGCGCGCACGGCCTGGAGTTGGGCCGTGGCGCTGTCGGTTTCCAGGCACGGACGCAGATCGGCCAGGGCTACGCCTCGCCGCCGGAGCAGATCCTCGATCACCCGACGCAGGGTCGTGCCGCTACGCGGCAGAATCAGGGGATACTCGCACAGGGCCGCGGGGGGGAGTTGCTCCTGCTTGAGCACGGCGTGGCCCACCGGCGCGGCGAGGATCAGCGGCTCGGCCGCGAGCAAGGTCGATTCGAGACCGCGGCGGCGCTGCGGTTCCTGGAGGAGCGCCAGGTTCAGGCTGCGGTCGGCGAGGCCGTCGAGCAGGACCTCGGTCGAGGCGACCACCAGCTCCAGGCCAACGCCGGGAAACTGATCGCGAAATTCGGCCAGCAAGCGCGGGAGCAGGCGCTCGCCCCCACCCGGCGTGCAGCCCAGCACCACACGCCCCGCCACCTGCCCTTTGAGCGCCATCAGCGTCTCTTCGGCCCGTTCGGCGAGACGCACCAGCTCTCGGGCTGTGGGCAACAACTCTTCCCCGGCATGGGTGAGCGCCATCCGCTGGCCTACCCGGCGGAAGAGACGGATACCACCGAGTTGCTCCTCCAGGGCGCGGATCTGCTGGCTCACCGCCGGCTGCGTCATGTGCAGGGCCGCTGCAGCAGCGGAATAATTGCCCGTGTCAACCACGGCCAGGAAGGTGCGCAGATGGAAGGTGTTGAGCATGGCAACACGGTCCAGGAAACTGGGTATACCCGCCGCACGCTCACAATCCGACCCGCCGCAGGCGCGCCACCAGCTCGCTGAGCAGCAGCGCCGTCGCGCCCCAGACCTTGTAGCCCTCGAGGGCAAAGTAGGGTACGCGCATGCGCAACTCGCGCCGCTCCCAAACCTCCTCTCGGATGGTGGCCGGGTCCAACAGGACGCGGAGCGGCACACTGAAGGCCGCCTCGACCTCGTCAGGGTCCGGACGCAGGTCAAGCTCGCTGCTGCTCAGACCGACCACCGGCGTGAGCCGGTTGTTGCTGGGCGGAATGTAGAACGGCGTCAGGGTACCGAGCACCTCGACATTGGCTGACCGGATGCCCAGTTCCTCCCAGGCTTCGCGCAAAGCTGTGCCGACCGGGCCACCATCATCAGGGTCGGTCCCTCCCCCCGGTAGCGAAACCTCGCCGCGATGGGTGGTCAGGCGGGCAGAGCGTACTGTCAAAGGCAGCCAGAGTTCGCCCTCACTCGGGTAGAACAACACGAGCACTGCCGCCTCGCGGGGCGTTACGCCGGGCGGAGGGTGCATGGGCCGGATCGAGGCGCCGCTGAGGTCGCGCAGCACAAGCAATTCCTCGATCGCGACCGGCGCCGCATCGGCCATCGCCTGGCGGAGTGCGGCAATTTGTTGCTCGAGATGGACCATATGTGAGCATGAACGCCAAAAATAGACCGTGCGCGGGAGGGTCAGGGGGGGCGAAGCCCTTCCGGGAGAGCCTCTTTTCATCGCGCGGGAGGGCCTGTGAGGGCGCAGCCCTCACAGATCTTCTTTCAACGGCAACGCCTGACCCATCAGTGCCTCGCCTGTAACTGGCTGGAGCGCCCGCGGATCGCCGCTATGGCGACGGGGGAAGGTGTAGGTGGCTGCAGGCACAAACGCATCGGGGCCGGCCTCGTACAACAGTTGAGTGATCCGGATACGTTCGGGATCGATGTCAATCAGGTTGCAGGAGTTCTTACCGTGCTCGCGTCCCTTGCCGCGCTGCGAGGTCGTGGTGCCGCTCTGGCAGATGATCGTCCCCTGGTGCAGGTCGGGGCTTACATCGAGGGTATGGCCGACATAGGAGACATGAACATGGCCGCACAGCAGCAACTCGGCCCCCAGTTCACTGAGGAGACGCACCGCGGGGCGGGGATTATCCATGACCCGATTGCGGCGCAGGCCAGGCGGGTTGACAACGGGGTGGTGCCAGACCACCACCTTACACACCTCGGGCGGGTAGCCGCTGAGGCGCTGGCGCAGCGCCAGCGCCTGGCGACGGCTCAGGCGTCCACCGTCGAATGTCAGCCCGTGGGCGGTGCAGGCGCCCACAACCACCAGGCCAGGGCGCTCGAAGACCGGGTTAAGCTCACGACTGATGTGGCGGCGGTAACGCCCGAGGGGGTTGAAGAGACGCAGGTGCAGGTTGTAGAGCGGTACATCGTGATTGCCCGGCACGACAAGTTGCGGGCCGGGCAGGGCGGCGCGCAAAGCATTGGCAGCGCGCCAGTGCATGGCAATGTCGGCGCGCTGCACAAAGTCGCCCGAGATCACGACCAGATCCGGCTTAAAGGAGGGCGCCTGACGGATCAGACACTCGGCGATCGCGTGCAGAAACGGCGGGCCGGCGTGGATGTCCGAGATGTGCAGGATCCGATGGCGCACGCACTACTCCTCGGCAGGCGGCGTCGCTGAGGCCATGGCCTTCTCACGCATAAGGCCCAGGAACGCCCGCGCAATCAGGACGGCCTCGACGGCCAGCGCGATGAGAAAGCCGTAGCGAACAATCAGCGCGACGGTGTACATACGGGCTCCGAACCAGGCGCCTGTCAGGCGCATTCACGTGCCGGCGCGGCACTACGGTGTGCCCTATTGTAGCACGGCCCCGTAGAGGGCGCCAGGGGGTATGTGGTGCAGGCAGGGAAAGATACGGGGAGCCCCCCGGGTCCCCCATCCGCCAATCCGTGCCGGGCGCGTCTGTCGCCCCAAACGGCAAGAACGCGATTCGACAGGCTTATCCCTACTCCCAGACCCTCCCCCGGGCAGGGATATGAGGAAACCCGGTTTCCCCATACCCCGACCGCGGTTGGGGTCGCCTGGCGTTCCCACAGGCAGGGGCACGGGAAAACCCGGTTCCCCACCCCCTCGAGACGACATGAGCGGGCGCAGCCCTCTCTGGCATCTTACTGTGTGATAATCTTCGCCGGTCAGTTACGTGTTAGAGTGATCTGCACCGAACCGTCTGACGTGGTCGAGAACTGAACCATCACCTGCCGTGAGTCCTTTTGGAACGTGAGCATGTATCCGTTCTGCGGGTCGCCATACTCGTATGTCAGGTTATACCCGAGTTTTGGATATTCCGACTTGAAGAATGCCATGACCGAGTCGATGCTGGCATTGACTTTGCCCATACTGGTATTCGGGATTGCCAGATCGACCTGAGTTCCTGGCGGCAGGGGCAGATCGAGGCCAACCGCTTGTTCGCCGCATGTGGACGGTATGGTAACAGTGGTTTTGTTGATATCTTCGAGTGACCAGTTGTAGACAATCGTACCTTCAGACATCGGATCAGCGCCACGCAGCGAGTCTGCCCAACCAGTTGAATTGGGCGTAACCTCGATGGTCAGGTCATACCTGACCAGGTATCCGCCGTCGCGCGCAACCCAGAGGTCGGCCTTTTCGACTGTGGCGCCGAACTGATTGATCGTTTCCTGATCGAGAGTGTAGTGATCGGTCAGAACGCCATTGACTGTCTCACCGCGATTGACGAGTTGTGCCATGCCAACCTGCACCGGAGCGGTCATTGAGTCGATAATATTGCGAAGCATATTACCCATACCGGCCATCATGGCTGGCGAGCACATCTCTGTGCCATCCTGACGCTGGTACATATACAGTGTATCACCGACGCTGTAGATTTCAGAGCGGTTGGAAGGTGTGCCAGGTTTTTCTTCGATAACCAGCGTATACGACGTATTGCTGGGTCGATGAAGTGCCTGGGTGTATGTCGTTCGTGTGTCAACCTTCGTGCCATCCGACATCTTGCCATTCATCGTCCAGTTAATCGTGACACGGTAACTCTCGAGTTTCGCCAGGTTCTCCTGGCTTGCCGGAATCCGGATCGTGTCACTTCCTCCTTCAACGGGCGCTGATGGATTCGTTGGTTGCGATACTCCAGGGAGGTTCTGCGTCGGGTTGCCTGCCGATTCCTGAGCTGGTTGTGCAGCAACAGGCGCTGTTGGGCTGCCTGAAGGAACGCTCGGCGATGGCGTTGGTTGTGCAGACCTCTGCGATATGAATGGCAAATTGCTGCACCCCATAGTAAAGAGCATACCGGCGAGCAGAGTTGTGGCGAGAAATTGTCGTGATCGCAACGGGATCCTCCTGGTTGGTAGTAGCGTATGATGAGGTTAGTGTGGCTCTTATATGGGAGCCGTACGTGATTGTATCAAACCTCCAGCACTCCAGTCCATCCTGATACCGACCTGTCAGGTGCGGTAGCGCTGCTTGCCGGCGCTCAGGGCACCGTCGCAAGCTGCCGTACCTGACGGGTTTTTTCACGGATGCCTCGCTCACTACTGATTCCACTCCCAGTAGTTGTATCGTGAGCCGAAGATCCAGACCCGGTCAGTTTCGAGCAGGTGTACAACCACTCCCCCGCCGCCGAAGAACTGCACATTGGCGCGCTCGGCGCGCTCAGGGGCGGTGCCGTAGCCCATCCACTGACCCTGGCCCCGGCTTCCGTACCAGAGTTTGTAGAAACCCCGCACGGGCACGTACAGGCCAGGCGGCGGATCGCCGGCGGGAGGCAGCGGTTCACCTTCCCGATAGCTGTCCGGGGCAATGAAATACGAGCGCTCTGGGGCGGGACGCCCCGCGTCTTTGGCCACAATGATCGAACGGCCGGCTTCGCTCAGATCGAGCCAGATCATTGCTCCGTGCTGGAAAGGTTGAAAGGCCGCCGGGATGCCAGCATAGGTCTGACCCGGACAGAAGAGCGAGTGACGAAACTGGCTGTCACCGATGCGTGCCTCCAGGCCAGAGGCCACGGGGCGAATGGGATCGGTACAGGCGGGCATCCCGCTCACGTTCAGGATGTCGCGCCCAAGCAACCCCAGCAGCACCTCGTAGGGCGTGCCGGCCAGTTCGATATGATGCTCCATGCGCCGACGCTCAAAGTACTGCACCATTCCCGTCCAGGTCTCCAGGGTTTCGATGCGTGGCTCACTGATCGGATAGCCAAAGCGCATCAGACCCCCGTTGCGCTCCCAGTAGCGCAGAAAGATGCCGCAGACGGTGTGACCGGTTTCGGGGAAGAAGCGACAGCCGTGAGGCGAGGCCGTGGCACGGGGCAGGATCTGCCAGGGACGGCCCTGCAACTCGAGGACGCGGGCGCCCAGGCGCCCGGCCAGGACGCCCAGACCCTCACTGCTGTGGTCCTCCAGGCGGTCGCGCTCGAACCACTGGACCGGGCCGGTCCATGTGCCTTCAACGGTCTCGTTGCGTTGTTCGGTAATCGGATAGCCGAATACAGCGAGGCCACCGTTACGTTCCCAGTAGTCGAGGATGTACCCGGAGACGCAGTAGCCGGTTTCGGGGAAGCAACGAGTGCGTTGCCGGGCCCGGGTGGGCATCGCTGCGGTCAGAGTGGCCAGCAAGACCAGGGCCAGTACAATGATGACGGAGGTGCGAAGAACGCAACGGCGCATACGGGGCCTCCTCTGGTCAGACGCCTTGCGCACGCCGGCTTTCCGGGCGGAAGCCGGGCCGCGCCTTGATGATACTACCGGCGCTGGCTGGAGGCGATGGCGCGTTCCTCGCATTGACCTCAGGAGAACCTGATGTGAATATCGCGGAACCCGGGTTTCCCCATGCGGCTCCCTGCGGGGAGGGTTTGGGAGGAGAGGCGCAGTGGCGCTGTGCCTCTCCGTGTTTTACCGTGTCGTTGTGCGGCGCAGCCGCGAGGGGAGTCTAACGGATCTCCCAGCGTGAACCGAGCGGGGTCCTGGTCACCTCGATGTGGGCCGGGAAACGCTCTTTGATATCATCGATGTGGGTGATGACGATAATGCGTTTGAAATCGTCTTGAACGCTGGTGATCGCCTCGACCATGCGTTCGCGGCCGGTGGCATCGAGGACGCCGAATCCTTCGTCAATCACCAGGGTTTCGAGGCGCGCGCCGGCGCGGCGGGCGAGGAGCCGCGAGAGGGCGATGCGAATGGCGAAGTTGGCGCGCATGGCTTCGCCGCCACTGAAGGCGTCGTAGACGCGGGTACCGAGGGTGTCGGCGATCTTGATCTCCAGGGTCTCGACCGTGTCGCCCTTTTTCGTGTCGCGCTGCATCTCGAAGCTGACGTGCATCTGATTGTCGGTCATGCGTCCCAGGAGCCGGTTGGCTTCATCTTCGATCTGCGGGATGGCCGTTTCGATGAGCATCGCCTGCACGCCTTTCTTGCCGAAAGCTTCGCTGAGTTCGGCAAACAGGCCGTAGCGTTCTTGCAGGGCGCGCTCTTCACTACGGGCCTGCTCCAGCTCTGCGGCAGCGGCCCGGGCCTGCCGCAGGTAGGAGCTTTTCTCGGCCTGATCATGCCGGGCGGCCTGCAACTCCCGGTCGGTGGCGCTCACCACCTGCTGGAGTTCGGCCACAAGCGCCTGCGCCCGCGGCAACTCGCGCAGCTCCTGCTCCAGCAGCGCGTCTTCGCGGCTGAGGCGCTCGACCTCGGCAGTGTCACGGGCACGCAGTTCTTCGTTCTGGAGCAACATGGTGCGGTCACGGTTGAGGCCCTCCTGCGCGACGGCCAGGGCGCGCTCCTCTTCTTCCCAGTGGCGCAGGGCGCGCACCTGCTCCCGAACGGCGGTGTGCGCCTCCTGGTCGTAGCCAAGGGCCTCGATGGCCGCCCGAACGGCCAGACCCTCGTCGCGTACCGCGTGGGCGAAGTCGTTGCTGTCAATCACGCGCTGGAGTTCCGCGATCTCGGCGATCAAGCCCGGCAGGTGGCCCAGATCGCCTTCGATGCGCCGCAGTTCCTCCCGATGGGCCTCCTGGCGACCCTCGAGTTGTCCACGGCTGTGGAGTTGCTGGTCCAGCTCAGCGAGGCGTTCTTCGAGCATCCGGCGGGTCCGGGCCAGTTCCTGCGGGTCGCCCAGCAGCTCCAGGTCGGCAGTAAGCGCGGCCAGTTCCGCCTGCGTGGGCGGGTCAATCGCATCGGCGGCGAGCCGGGCGCGCAGGTCGTCCAGTTCAGCGCGGCGCGTTTCAGCTTCGGCACGCCAGGACGCAACCGCTGCGAGCTGGCGCTCCAGGGTTTCGATGCGCGCCGCCGAGTTCTGGAGCGCGCTGATGGTCATCTCAAGGGCGGTAATCGCGCTGCGCGTGGCTTCGAGGTCGCTTTCAAGCTGGCGCGCCTCCCGGTGCGCAGCGGTTTCAACCTCGCGCAGGCGGTCCAGCTCGGCGTCGTAGTGGCGGCGCACCCCGGCAAGGCCTTCGGCGCCGAGGGACGAGCCGCAGACCGGGCAGACGCTGGCGCCCTCGTCGAGGAGGGCCTGATTGCGTTTGAGCTTTTTACTCTCGTTCTGGGCGGCCTGACCGGTTGCCCGCACGGTGCTGAGTCGTTCGATCGTGGCCTGCTCGGCGGCCCGCAAGGCGGCGAGGCGGTGCCCGGCTTCGCCAAGGGCGAGGCGGTCGGCGCGAGCCGTGACCAGGTCGGCGCTCCAGCGTTCAGCTTCGGCCAGCTGGGCCTCGAGGCGTTCCAGGTCGGCGCGGCGTGTGTCGCAGGCGTTCCGCAGGGCCTCACGGCGCGCCTGAAGGGTTGCGGTGAGGCTCTCGCGTCGGCGCAGCACGTCGTCAATGCGGGCGGCCTGTCGGGCGAGGTCCTCGGCCTCAGCGGCGCGACGCGTGCGTTCAGCGGCCAGGGGGTTGAGGGCGTTGAGACGAGCGGCGAGGGCGTCAAGCTCAGCAAGCAGCGCGTCGCGGCGCTCCGCCCGGCGCGCGAGATCCTCCTGCCGGGCCTGGGCGGCGCGCAGGCGTTCGCGCAGGTTGGCCTTCTCCTCGGCGAACTGCCGGCGCAGCTCGTCATAACGCTGCGACAGCTCCCCGTGGCGGTCGCGCAGGCCGTCCAGGCGCTCGAGCTCGGCGCGGGCAGCAGCCAGTGCCTGCACGCCAGCGCGGATCTCGTCGCGACGGGCCAGCAGCGCCTCAGCGCCGGCGATGCGGGCGCGCAATTCGGCCAGGTCGTGATCGCGCCGCAGCAGATCAGCGCGGCGTTCGGCCAGCAGGCGCTGCACTTCCCTGCGCCGTTCGGCGCGGGCCTCCAGCAGGCGCAGGCGTTCAACGGCGGCAGCGTGCTCGTCGCGCCTGTGCGCGTAACGCGCTTCGACCTGCGCGGTGTGCTCCTCGGCGGCCCGCACCTGCTCCTCCCAGAAGGGGACCTGCCCGGCCTGCTCGCTCAGGTGGTCAATGCGCCCCCGGAGCCCCTTAAGCTGATCATCGAGGGCCCGGGCGCGCTCCTTTGCCCGCACCTCCAGCGCCGCGTACTCGCCCAGGTCGAGGATGTCGGCCAGCACCTGCTTGCGCTCGGCGGGGGTGCGGGCGGTAAACTCGTCGGCGCGGCCCTGCAGCAAGAACGAAGCGTTGATGAAGGTCTGGTACGACATTCGCAGCAGGGCGTTGATCTGCTGCTGCGTTTCGCGGACCCCGTTTTCACCGATGGAGAGCCAGCGTTCGCCATCACGCACAAACACATCGAGCTGGCTCTTGCCCGCGCTCTGGCCGCCGCGCTTACCAACCCCGCCGCGCTGGCGGGCCCGGCGCACGCGGTAGCGTTGTGGCCCCAGGCAAAACTCCAGATCCACGAACATCTCGCTGGCGCCCTGGGAGATCAGGTCATCATCGGCGACGCGAGCCTCGCCCCAGAGCGCCCAGGTGATCGCGTCGAGCAGGGCCGACTTGCCGGCGCCATTCTCGCCACTGAGGCAAACAACGTGGAGACCCTCGAAACACAGCGTTGGCGCCTCTCCATCGCGTGCGGCGCGGTAGCACATGAAGTTGGCGAGCGTGAGCCGGATGGGGACCATGGCCTTTCTCCATCGAACCTGGCCCGGTGGGAGGGCGTGAAAGCGCGCCGCCCCTCCCCGGGACGTGGGGAACCTGCACTGATGAGATGAAGACAGGTGTTTTCCCGGAAGGGCGTAGCCCTCCCCAACCTGCCCCACAGGGAGGGGCATGGGGAAACCCGGTTTCCCCGTATGTTCAGGGTGGGGCGGCGCAGCCGCAGGGGCGCCCGGGGGCGAACCTAAAGAATACGCTTGCCCAGCGCCGACAGCACCAGCTCTACCGCCAGCTCCGCAGTCGTGTTGCGTTCGTCGAGAATGGGGTTGACTTCGACAACATCGAGGCTGCGTACCCCTCCGCTCAGGGCCACCACCTCCATTGCCAGGTGCGCCTCGCGTCGTGAAATGCCGCCAAAGACCGGCGTGCCGACGCCGGGAGCCTCGCGGGGGTCAACCACATCCAGGTCAAGGCTAACGTGGAACCCGGCGGTGCCGTTCGAGGCGCGCTGCACCGCTTCTTCAATCACCGCAGCCATCCCCCGCCGGTCGATCTCGTGCATCGTGAACACATGCACACCCGAGGCCCGCAGCGCCGCCCGCTCCAGCGGGTCGAGGTCACGCACCCCGATGAGGGCCACATACTCGGGGCGCACCGCGGGGGTGTGCAGGGCCAGGCCGGTGAGCAGCGGGTGCCCATGACCGACCAGGGCCGCCAGGCCCATGCCGTGAATGTTGCCGCTCGGCGTGGTCTCAGCCGTGTTAAAGTCGGCGTGGGCGTCGATCCAGATCAACCCCAGCCTGCGGCCACGGGCGCTGCCGCTGACGGAGCCAATCGCCAGACTATGGTCACCGCCGAGAATGAGCGGAAGGTGCCCCTGCGCAACCATGCCGGCGACGGTTTCGGCCAGGGCCGCGCAGGCCGTTGCGATCGGCTCCAGGTAGCGCAGCTTCGCCCCGGGGGGCGGAGTCGCGCTGGTCTCGACCATGGGCACAGGCAGGTTCCCCTGGTCGCGCACCTGGTAGCCCAGCGTCTCGAGGCGGTCGCGCAGACCGGCGTAGCGCATCGCGCTGGGCCCCATATCTACACCCCGGCGTCCAGCGCCGAGGTCGATCGGCACACCGATGATGGCAACAGTGGCCTCTAAGCCTGGGAGCAGCATAACCAGTCTGTACCGCAAGCTGCGCTGCCCGGGCGCCGGCTGTGGCCGAGGGCTTCGAACGGCTCAACCCGGGGAGGAGTCGAGGGTATTGCCCTCCGGGAAACCCTCCTCGCAGGCCATGCACAGCAGCCCTGGCGGGGGGCATGGGCGAACGGAACATCCGAGCCGGTGCGGCCTGTAGCGCATTGGAACGCCCCCACGCGTGGCTCTGGTCTCCCCTCTCCCGCACGTGGGAGAGGGGACAGAGGTGCGGGCCTCCAGGCACCATCTTCCGCATGCGCCCACATCTTTTGTTCGCTCCTGAACCACGGCGGCGGAGGGGGCGAGCAGCTCGCAGAACCCTTCGTTGACAGCCCGCTCAGGAGCCGTTGTCGCTCCCGTTGGGCGAGTCCAGGGGCAGGGTTTCGGGTGCGCCGAAGCGCACCTCCAGCACGCCATTGCGAAAGACGGCGCGTTTTGCCGGGCGCTCGGCCAGGGTCAGCGGGAGGATCATATCGCGACGAAAGTTGCCGATCTCGATAAACAACTCATCGCCGCGCTTGGTCATCGAGACCTTGCCGATCTCCACGTGGGGCAGCGGCAGGCGCATCACATACTCATCGCCATCACGCACGATCTCCTGCGTCTTGCCACGGAACTGCACCTGTACCGGGTCGGTCTCCCCGAAGATATCGCGGCCCACGCGGGCCAGATCCTCGAGACCGGCCAGATCGCGGGCGTAGTAGGGGCACTCCCAGATCGGCAGTGGCTGGAAGAGATCGTAGACCAGTTGGCGGTAGCGCTGCTGAATGCGGGCCAGTTCCTGCATAAACGAACCTTCGGCGGCATCCAACGGCAACACCCGGTTCAGCACCACGCCATCAATGGGATAGCCAAAGAGTGAAAGGTAGGTAGCCGCGCGCTGGGCCTCCTTGATCACGATCCGTTCGGGGTTGACCACCAGGCGATACGAACTCACCTCCGGGTCGGTTAACGTCTCGCGGAGGGCCTCAACGCCCTTGGTGAGCCGCTCAAGGGTCGCAAACATATCTGCGGCGGGCATGAGTTGTTTGACCAGGGGGCGGGCGGCCCTGAGCGTCGTAGGCTCCCAGTCCATCACCCGGGCGGCGTACCACTGGAAGGTCTCGGGCATGGTCAGCAGCCGCACCGTCTCGCCGGTGGGCGCCGCATCAACCACGACCACATCGAAATCGCCGGTCTTGGCCTGGCGGCGGATGTGCAACAGGCTCACGACCTCTTCCATGCCTGGAATAATCGCCAGTTCCTCAGCAGCGACATCGTCCACGCCACGGCGGCGGAGCAGCGTAGACAGGTAGCCACGCAACTCACCCCAGTGCTCGCGCACCTCGTCGAGCACGTTGATCTCCTGGCCCCACAGCCGGTCGGTCAGCGGCGTAGGGAGCGATCCCAGGGGCGCGTCAAGGGCATCGGCGAGACTGTGGGCCACATCGGTGCTCACCACCAGGGTCCGATAGCCCAGTTCTGCCGCGCGCACAGCAGTAGCCGCCGAGGTCGTGGTCTTTCCGACGCCGCCTTTGCCGAGGTAGAGGATCAGCCGCATCGTCCGATTCCTTTGCTAGAGTCGCACCGCCGGCCGCGCCGGCTTGAGTAGATCGTGCCATTTCTGGTGCGTGGTGCCCCGCCGCGCTGGCGCCCGCAATGACCAGGGCAAGGCACCGTACATGGGACGCACTAGCATTGTAATTGTTGCGCTACGGCGCGTCAAACCGTTGACAGCTCCAGGGGCCGTATGGTACCCTGCCGGCGCAATTGGGCATACGTGAGGAGCGTTGTGTGCTAACCGATCTGTTTTTGATCCGCCATGGTCAGCCAGTTCACGATCCGGCCATTCCTTACCAAACGCCTCCTGGCCCGGCGCTTTCGGAGCGTGGGCGCGATGAGGCCGCACGGGCGGCCGCGTTCCTGCTCGGCAAGGAGCTTGAGCATCTCTTCGTCTCGCCGTTCGCCCGCACCAGCCAGACGGCGGAGGTGCTGGCCGACCGGTTGGGCCTGCCGGTGACGTTCACGACACTGGTGCAGGAGCATGCGCCGGGTGAACCCTTCGAGCAGGTGCGCCGCCGTGTCCGCGAGTTGCTCGGCGCCGCCGAGGATTCGCCCTACACGCGTATCGGGATTGTCAGCCATGGCTCGCCGATCCGTGCTGCGCTGCTCGAGCTCAGTAACGAGAAGATCGATCTCAGCCGGCACGTGTACAGTGGGGGCAACCCCGCGCCCACCTGCGGCATCTGGCACGTGCAGTTCCTCGACGCCCACACCAGGCGTTTTGAACTAGTGTTTAGACCGGAATAACCCTGCTTTCTCATGTGGCCTCTGGCGGGGAGTGGAGCCTGTGCCAGCGGTAGCCGGAAGGGTAATGAACACGAGTTTGTTTCCTGGGAGGGCGCAGCCCTCCCAAATCCTCCGCAGCGGGAGGGGCATGGGCAAACCCGGTTTCCCCGTGTTCATATCCCCTCCCATGCAGAAACGTGCCGGATGGATTGCCACGGGAGCAGAACCATGACGACCCCTGAGGCTCTTCCGCCAGAACTGATTGCAGCGCTGCGCCGGTCGCAGCATGTTGTGGTGCTCACCGGGGCGGGGGTGAGCGCTGAGAGTGGCATCCCAACCTTTCGCGCCGCGCAGACCGGATTGTGGGCGCGCTACAACCCCGAGGAACTGGCGACACCTGAGGCCTTTCGCCGCAACCCGCGCCTGGTCTGGGAGTGGTACGCCTGGCGGCGGCAACTGGTGAGCGCGGCGGAGCCTAACCCCGGGCATCTGGCCCTGGCGCGCCTGGAGCATCTGGTGCCACGCTTCACCCTGATCACCCAGAATGTTGACGGGCTGCACCAGCGCGCAGGCAGCACGTCGGTCATCGAACTGCACGGCAACCTGCTGCGAGTGCGCTGTTCAGCCGAGGGCACGGTCTACACGACCTGGCCCGACGTAGCCGATCCACCCCCGCCGTGCCCGGCCTGCGGCGCGCCCCTACGTCCCGACGTGGTCTGGTTCGGCGAACTCTTGCCGTCCGAGGCCCTGGAGCGCGCCTGGCGCGCCTCCCGGGCCTGCGACCTGTTTTTCTCGATTGGCACCTCCGGGTTGGTGGAGCCGGCAGCCTCCTTGCCACGCGTGGCCTACGCCGCCGGGGCCACTGTGGCGGTGATCAACCTCGATGTGACCGACGGGGTCGAGGAGCGCCTCTTTTACCTGCATGCCCGTTCAGGTAAACTCCTGCCTGCGCTGGTCAGCGCGGCCTTCCCCGACGCGACAGCATGAGCAGGGAGGGGTTGGAAGGGCACAGGCCGCCAACGTCTCCTGCGAAGGGGCGTAGGGGAACCGGGTTTCCCCGCCCGTGGGTGGGGTTTGGGCGTAGAGGCCCCGGCGCTACCGTTTGCGAAAGACAAACACATACTCGTGGCGAAAGACGTAGAAACCGCCGACGAGGGCGCGGTAGCGCCACAACTCCTGCTGCGCGCGCTTGCCCGCGGTGCCGTGGATATCCTTGACCACGATACTCTTGAGCGCAAAACCGCGACCCTGCACTACCTGCATCGCCAGGAAGCCAAGCGGCACCCACTCACCGCGAGCGTACTTATCGCCGATCACCAGCGCCAGGTAGCGCCCCCGGTCGAGCGCAGCGGCAACACCATCCACCACCCGTCCCAACAGGGTCAGGAAGATATCGAGCGAGGCCGCGTTGGACAGATCGCGGGGGTCATCACTGAAGTGAATAATATCGTGGTAGGGTGGATGCAGAATGGCGAGCTGGGCAGAAGTGGCTCCATGCCCGGCCAGCAGGGCGCAAAAATCCAGCGCCGTGCTATCACCCTGGACCACCGGCAGCGCCACCCCGAAGGGATTCGGCTCGGCGCTCACCAGCTCGCGTGCGCGTTCAACCAGGTCAGGCTGCAACTCGACCCCCAGCACATGCCGTCCGAGGCGCTGCCCCTCGATGAGGGTCGTGCCGGAGCCGGCGAAGGGGTCGAGCACCCACTCGCCGCGGCGCGTGTAGCGGCGCATCAACTGGTTGGGAATCTGGGGCACGAAATTGCCCCAGTAGTCCGCCCGGTGCACACCACTGCCATCGCGGCGCTCAATTAACCAGAGACTATCGGTAACAATGTCCTCGTAGGCTTTCCAGCGGTTCAGGTCAATCTCGTTGATTGCCGCTGTGCGCGCGCCGCGAGCCGCCCTGCCCAGGCGTTCGGCGTAATAACGGGCGCGTTCCAGGGTCAGGGCCGCGCCAATTTGCGCCAGCTCGGAGCGCAGCAAACCTTCGGGAAAAACAACCGCCTCTTCGTCGTCGGCGGCGCGCAACTCACCCCCTGGCCCCACCGCCGCGGACAGCGCGACCAGGGCGGCGCGCAAGGCGGGCAGGTCGGGGCTGGCCCGCAGCCCATCAAGCGCCTCCAGCAACGCCGCACGTCGCAACCGCACCGAAGGCTCGGCCCCGGCATTCGCGCCGTCGGAGGCGGCGGGTGCGGGCGGCTCCACGCTGGCCATGAGGGTTCCTCACACGGTGGTCAGAATGCTGACGGTATTGTAACACATTTTCTCGATTCATGTTTCATTGATGGCATGAAACGGCTGATGTTGTAAATGCATGTGTCATGTTCTAAAGTATGGTGAAACCGGGTTTCGCCAGGCCCCTGCCTGCCGGGGTGGCAAGCCCTTCGCACCGGGAGGGTTTGGGAGGGCGAAGCCCTCCCAGAAAAAAGGCAGCGAGGCGCAGCCGAAGGAGTGCCTAGCGGGTCGCGGTCATAGCCCTCTCTGCGGCGGCGCGGAAGGCCGCCGTAGCGGCGTCAATCACCGCCGTCGGATTGGCGCCGGCCGAGCGCACGATCTGCTCCAGGCTCTCGCCATCGCGCAGGCGCGTGAGAATGTCGCCAGCGCTCAGCCCGGTGGCGTCACTGGCCGCCTGTACCAGCGCCGCGGTAACGGCCCGATCCTGGCGATTCGTCGCGCGGGTGTCGATTGTTTGACCCAGCGTCGTATCATTAACCAGCTCAGTGGCCCGGGTGGTCACCGTGGCCAGGCGCTCGTCGGCCTGAGCCCGGGTCAGGCGCCCGGCGGCCACCAGGCGGTCCAGTCGCTCTTTGATCCGCGCCACCACCGCCTGCACCACCGCGTCGCCGCTACTCCCATTAGCCGCGGCAATCTGCGCCAGGCTCTTACCCGCGCGCAGCTCATCGAGTACCTGCTGGCCGGTAAGACCGGTCAGCTCACTGGTGGATCGGATCAGCGCCGCGACCAGCCCGCCGCCGCCGCGGGACGCCTCCTGCTGCGCCGCGACCGGCGCGTTGGCGGACGCAGGCGCGGCTCGCGCGACAATCGGAACGGCTGCGATGAGGGTGAGGACCAGGGCCGTGGCGAGACCGAGGCGCGTCAGCGCCAGGCGTACGATGCTTCGCATGCGATCAACCTCCTGTGCGTGTCATCCCGGCACGCGCGCGAAGCTTCGCGCGCGGGTCGTCCCCTGGGGAGAACGACGGCCCGAGTGTAGCCGGGACCTGTGAACCGGTTGTGAAGACAGCGTGGGACTCTTGTGAATGATGTGGCGCGAGCCGCGCAACAATCATGTGCGCCGGTCGTCGTATGGGCAGGAAACAACTGGTGCCACCCGGTGTGGCCCGCAAGTAACTAAGGAGAACCCCGTGGAGACTCGACTGGCGCGAAGCAAGAGCGATCGGATCATCGGTGGCGTGTGTGGCGGCCTGGCCCGCTACTTCGGAATCGACGCCACGATTGTCCGGCTGGTGTTTGTACTGGCAGTACTGAGCGGCCTCAGCCCGTTGATCTACATCATCCTCTGGATCATCATGCCCATGGAAGGCACGCCGGCGCCACAGCCCGATGCACGCCTGCTCACACCCTCTCAGGCCGGCGTTGACCCCACCGGCGAGTGGCGGTTTGATCCATATACCGGCCAGCCGCTCAAGAAGTAATGCTCTGCCACGACAATTGTGATGAATGTGGCAGAAGGAGGCGAGGGAGGGCAAAGCCCTCCCCGCAAAAAACTATCCACCACAACTAGATTGGCGAGCCAGTAATACCAATTTCACTTGAACACTCCGCAAGCAGCGTTGCGTCAAAGCGCGCCTGGCCGCCTTGCACGACCATCTGCAATCCAACATCCTACAATCTGAAATGGTATAAGCATATGCGGGCAGAAAGGGGGTGGGAGAGCCGGGCTCTCCTGCCGTCGCCCGTAAGTCGGGGCCTCAGGTGGGGAAACGCCGTTTCCCCACGCTCCTCCCTGAGAGCTGCATGCGCTCACAAGTTCGGTCTGCCCCTGAAGCCCCTCCCATACGCGGGCTACCGTGCGGCATGCCTGGCATCCCGGTGGTCCGATCTTCTCCCCCGGTGAAGCGTTCTTTGCGTCCATGCGCCGCTTACCGGCGTATACTCACGCTACGCGGGCCGCGGTTGCTTCCCGTGGTCTTAGTGTCTCCTCCGCGCCGCTCCGCGTTGTGCCGTGTGCTGGTTGTGCTCCGGCCCCCGGCCGGTGGTAATAGCTGCGTACTCGCGCTTGTAGCATTGGAGGTGGCACTATGGCTTGCCTCGAGACGCTCACCGCGTATTTGCGCGACCAGCAGGTTGACTTTGTCCTCCAACAGCACCCGCTGGCCTTCACGGCCCGGGAGGTTGCCGCCAGCGAGCATCTCCCCGAATTCATGATGGCCAAGGTGGTCATTGTGATGGCCAACGAGGCGCCGATCATGCTCGTGCTGCCGGCGACCCACCAGGTTGATATGGAGTTGCTCAGCGCGGCTGTGGGGGTCTACGATCTGCGTCTGGCCGAGGAGCCGGAACTGGCCAGGCTCTTCCCCGATTGTCAGGTGGGCGCGATGCCTCCGTTCGGGAACCTGTATGGTATTCCGGTCTATGTTGCGCCGGAGTTGACGGCGCAGGAGCGCATCGTCTTCCAGGCCGGTACCCATACCGAGACGATCGGGCTGGCCTACGCTGACTTCGCGCGCCTGGTGCAGCCGAGGGTGGTTGATTTTGCCCGCCAGTTGCGCGAACTGGCTGCGCCGGAGTGGTAATCACCGCAGCAAGGGCTCCGGGCGTCCGTTCTCTACGGTGCAATGCCGAAACGAACCTTTCTTGAACCGGGTGTGATCGTCGGCGAGTGGTGGCATCGGACCGACGATGACAGGTGGCAGTGTGATCTCTGCCCGCGCGGGTGCAGGCTACGCGAGGGTCAGCGCGGCTTTTGTTTCATACGTCAGGCCCGCAATGGCGTGATCGCCCTTACCAGCTATGGCCGGGCTTCAGGCTTCTGCATCGACCCGATTGAAAAGAAGCCTCTGTACCATTTTTACCCCGGCACGGCGGTGCTTTCGTTTGGCACTGCCGGATGTAACCTGGGGTGCCGCTTCTGCCAGAACTGGGATATCTCGAAAGCCCGGTCGCTGGATCGCCTCTGCGCCCGGGCCACCCCGGCGGCCGTGGCCGATGCTGCCGTGGTCGCCGGTTGTCATAGCATCGCCTTTACCTACAATGACCCGGTGATTTTCGCCGAGTATGCCATTGATTGCGCCGAGGCGGCCCACGCCCGCGGATTGCGAACGGTGGCCGTCTCGGCCGGCTATATCAATCCCGCGGCGCGCAAGGATTTCTTTGCTCATATGGACGCCGCGAATATCGATCTCAAAGCCATCGATCAGGACTTCTATCGCCAGGTTTGCCTCGGCGATCTCGCTCCGGTCCTCGATACGCTTCGCTACCTCTTCCACGAGACCACGGTCTGGCTCGAAGTAACCAATCTGCTCATCCCCGGTCATAATGATGCGCCCGAGCAGGTGACACGGCTATGTGAATGGCTTGTCACCAATCTGGGTCCAGACGTGCCCCTGCACTTGAGCGCGTTTTACCCGGCCTACCGGATGCTCGATGTGCCGCCTACACCCCGGGCGACGCTCATCCGGGCGCGCGAACAGGCGCTTGCCGCTGGCCTGCGCTACGTCTACACCGGCAATATCCACAATCCTCCCGGCGAGACGACCACCTGCCCTGCGTGCGGTATGCTCCTTATCGAACGCGATTGGTACCGCCTTGGCCGCTGGAACCTCGATGATCATGGCCGCTGCGGGCGCTGCGGTGCCGCTCTGCCCGGTCGCTTCGAGCCACAGCCGGGCCACTGGGGGCGGCGTTGTGTCCCGGTAGAGATCGACGCCTGACATAGCCCTGCCCGGGAGAGTGTGGGCGGGCGCAGCCCGCCCAGAAGAATCTCCCATAGCCTTTCATTAGCGATCTTCCGTCCCGGTCGCCGTCACCGCTGTCTGACCCTCCAGGAAGAAGACCCCTTCAGTGTCATCGTAGGCGAAGAGTTCGGCGTAACGTCCCCACTCGCTGGCGATGTCTAGCTGGCGTTCGGCCTCCTCCGGGGGGAAATCGCGCTCCAGCGCAGCCAGCAACACCTCCCAGCGCAGGGCCTGGTCGCCTGCGGCCCGCAGCATGCGCAGCATCCAGCGGAAGAAGGGCAGTCGCCGCAGGCGGGTGGCAAAGATCTCTTTGCGGGCCAGGATGCTGGCCTCGGCGAAGGCCTCGCCGAGCGGCGTGAGGATCAGCGCCCCGCTCTCCACCCGCGCGAAGCCCAGCAGTTCGGCTGCTTCGATCAGGGGAAGCAGGTGGTCGAGATCGAGCCCCAGATCCTCCCGCAACTGGGCAATTTCGTCGCGCTCGTAGGGGGTGGCGTTGGCGTGCTCGAGCAACCCGGCCAGTGCCGTCACCGGGGCCAGGGGCAGGGCGCGGGTGACACCGGCCTGTCCTGGTTCGGTGCCAAACTCGATCTCCTCCGGCTGCGTCTGGCCCATAAGCATGGCGTAGACGCGGTTGACCAGGGCGGTGAAGGCCTCAGATTTGCGGTCGCGCGGATGGGGTAAGTTCACCGCCACCTCGGCCACGATCCGGCCCGGACCCTTGTCCATCACCACGATCCGGTCGGCCATAAAGACCGCCTCTTCGATATTGTGGCTAACCATCAGCACCGCGCGGATCTGCAACTGGCCGCCGGTCCACAGTTCCAGCACTTCGCCGCGCAGGGTCTCGGCGCTCAACACATCGAGGGCGCTGAACGGCTCGTCGAGACAGAGCAGCTCCGGGTCTACGGCCAGGGCGCGGGCGATGCCGACTTTCTGGCGCATCCCGCCCGACAGTTCGCGGGGGTAGGCTTGTTCAAAGCCGTCGAGACCGACCAGGTCAATCAATTCAACGGCGCGGGCACGGGCCGCTTCGATCGCCACGCCGCGGGCCTGCAGAGCCACGGCCACGTTTTCTTCGACCGTTAGCCAGGGGAAGAGCGCGAAGGTCTGGAAAACAATCGTTGCTTTGGGATTGACTCCGCGGAGCGGCGCGCCGCGGTAGAGCACCGTGCCCTCGCTCGGCTCGTTCAAGCCGGTGATGATCCGCAACAGGGTGCTCTTACCGCAGCCCGAGGGGCCGAGGAGGGCCACGAACTCGCCTTCGCGGATGCTCAGGTTGATGTTTTCCACGGCGGTAAAGCGTTTGTCGCCGAGCCCGTAGCGCTGGGCCACGCCGCGCACCTCCACCAGCGCGGGGTTTCGAGAGGCGCTCATTGCTCGCTCCTTATGCGTCAATCCATGCGGTAGATCGTCTCGGCCAGCCGGTAGAGCCGTCGCCAGACCAGGCGGTTGATCGCCACCACCGTCAGCACCATGGCCAGGGTAGCCGCCAGCAGTCCGGGGTAATCGCCGGCGGCGGTAGCGGAGGTGATCAGCGCGCCAACTCCCAGGGTCGCGTAGGTTGTGCCTCCAAACACCACGTATTCCGCGACGATGCTGGCGTTCCAGGCGCCGCCGCTGGCGGTGATCATGCCGGTAATCAGGTAGGGAAAGAGGGCGGGCAGGATCAGCACGCGCCAGCGCATCCAGCCCGAGAGTTGCAACAGGTCGCTCGTGTAGCGCAGATCCTGGGGCAGTGCGGCGGCGCCAGCGATGACGTTGAAGAGCAGGTACCACTGGGTGCCGAGGAGCATCAGCAGCACCGCGGCTACGTTCAGCCCGCCGGGCGCATTGAGTAGCACCAGCACCAGCACCGGGAAGAGGGCCGTGGCGGGGATCGAAGCGACGATCTGCACCAGCGGCTGAAGCACTGCCGCAGCCCGGGGATGGGTGCCGATGTACACGCCCACCGGCACCGTCCACAGCAGAGCGATGACCAGGGCAGCCGACACGCGCAGCAACGTCGCGCCGACGCCCAGGGCAATGGTGAGCCATTGTGCGGGCGGCACCTGCAACAGGAGTCGCCCTCCCAGAAACGCGCCTCCCAGGGCCAGCGCCGCAACGATCGCCATTAGTAGCCAGGCGATCGGCGAACGCTTCGATGTGGTGGCGCCAGTGCTGCGGATGGTCACGGTTGTGCGGATCATCCTCCGGTCAATGGCCAGGTTCAGTGGCTCCCACAGGCGCCCGATCAACCGTGGGAAGGCTGCCCGCTGCAACAGTTCGTAGAACCACGAAACGCCGGGCGTATCGCTTTCCACTTGCTCGATCTTGAAGCGCTCGGCCCACGCCAGCAACGGTCGCCAGACGAGCTGGTCAAGGCCCACGATCACCAGCACCAGGGTGAGCAGGCCCCAGCCAATGGCGACGAGGTTGCCGGCATCGGCGGCAGTCTGCAAATAGGCCCCCAGGCCGGCCAGGCGAAAGTCGCGGTCGCCCAGGGTGAAGATCTCGGCGGCCATCAGGAAGAACCAGCCGCCGGCCCAACTCATCATGCTGTTCCAGATCAGGCTCAGGGCCCCAAAGGGCAGTTCGGTAGTCGTAAATCGCCGCCACGGAGAGAAGCGAAAAACCGCGCTGGCCTCGCGTAGTTCGCCCGGCACGGTACTGAGCGACTGATACCAGGCAAAGGTCATGTTCCAAACCTGGCTGGTGAAGATCAGCACAATCGCGGCAAGCTCGACGGCGACACGTTCGGGCAGCACGGCGCTGAGGCTGAGCAGGACGACCGGTAGGAAGGAGAGGATCGGCACGCTCTGCAGCACGTCAAGGAGCGGCAACATCCAGCGCTCGGCCCGTGGGTTATGCGCGGCCATGTAGCCATAGAACAGGGTAAAGAGCAGCGAGAGGGTATAGGCTGCGGCCATGCGCCCCACCGAGAGCATGGCGTAGTAGGGCAGCGCGGTTGGCTCCAGGCTGATCGCCGGGCCGTGCACCGCGGTGGGAGCGGTCTGCGCCAGCCACACCGCCAGCGCGAGCAAACCGGCGACGATCAGCAGGACCGTCAGGTCCGCGCCGGTGATTCGGGGCCGGTCGGAAGGAGTGGGTGTAAAGACCCTGCGGGTTGCGGCCATGCGCGTCTCCGGGGTGTTGTGCGTAAGGGTTCCTGAGGGCAGTGCCTTCCCCAACCCTCCTCACCTGGAGGGGCTCTCCAACCGCTGCCGGGGGCGCCTGGCGCCCCTGGTAGGCGGGCCGGGGCATGGGGGGGAACCTTGTTTCCCCTACGTTCGCATCAGGACTCCAGATCAAGGAGCCAGGTCGCCAGTGAGAAATAGATCACGACCCCCGAGATGTCCGCCAGCGAGGTGATCAGTGGCCCGCTCGCCGTGGCGGGGTCGAGGCCCATGCGTCGCAACAGCAAGGGCAGCACCGTGCCGATGGTGCTGCCTACCACGACGACCAGCGCCATCGTGAGCGCAACCACCACGGCAACGTCCGGACCGGCGCGGAAGTAGGCCAGTACCGCAACTGCTGCGGCCATTGCCAGGCCAAGCATGACCGACACCACCATCTCTTTCCGCAGCAGCCTGGTCCAATCACGCCCGCGCACTTCTTCCATCGCCAGGGCGCGCACGGTCAACGTGGCAGACTGGGAGCCGGCGTTGCCGCTGCTATCGATCAGCAGGGGCAGAAAAAAGACCAGGGCCACCACTGCGGCAATGGTGTCTTCGAAGGCGGCGATGGCCGCACCAGAGAAAATGTTGACAAACACCAGCGCCAGCAGCCAGGGCGCCCGTTTTTGTACCAGTTCGATGATCCTGGTTTCCAGGTACTTGCCGCGCAGGGGTGCCACGGCAGCGCCCTTGTGGAAATCTTCGGTCGCCTCTTCGTCGGCGACGTCGATCAGGTCGTCAAAGGTAACGATCCCCAGCAACACCCCTCCCGAGTCCACCACCGGCAGGGCCGGCAGGTCGTAGCGGCGCAGGGCCTGCACGGCTTTCTCCCGATCATCGAACGCTGACAACACCACGTAGGTGTAGTTCATGATCTGTGCGACGGTCTGTTGCGGATCGGCCAGGATAAAGCGCCGCAATTCGAGCGCATCGAGGAAACGCCAGTGCGCATCGGTGACGTAGACCACATTGATCGTCTCGCTATCCTGGCCGCGGGTGCGAATGTGCTCCAGGGCGCGAGCGATGGTCCACTCCGGGCGCACGGCGACGTAGTCGGGGGTCATCAGGCGGCCCACGCTCTCCTCGGGGTAGCCGAGAAGCTGCCGCGCCTCGCGCAGATCGTCGGGTCCGAGCAGGTTAAGCAGTTTTTGCGTCACCTGGCCCGGCAACTCTTCGAGCAGCTGGGTGCGATCATCGGGGGTCAGGCCGGCGAGCAGATGCCTGGTTTCCTCACTGGTGAGTTGGGCGAG
Organism: Chloroflexaceae bacterium; assembly: GCA_046719255.1. Taxonomy (GTDB): domain Bacteria; phylum Chloroflexota; class Chloroflexia; order Chloroflexales; family Chloroflexaceae; genus JACAEO01. The sequence goes on along the minus strand of JBDNDG010000001.1, from coordinate 22,490 downwards.
CAGGTCGTTCTGATCGTCGGAACTGAGGTGCGCGAACACCTCGCTGGAGACCGCGCGTGGCAACAGGCGAAAGACCACCACGCGCTCGGCGGGGGCCAGTTCCAGCAACAGATCGGCGATCTCGGCTTCGGGCCGGGCCGCGAGCGCCGCGCGCACCCGGGGCCACTGTTGTGCGGCGATCAGGCTGTGAATGGTTTCGACACCGGTGGTTGGATCAGTGGTCATAATCCGCTCTTTCCCCGCGAGTGGCGGCCGGGGCCGCCCCCGCACCGTCGGTGCACCGGGCGTGCCCGACGCTGGCCTACGGAACACTGCGGCGAAAGGAGCGCCACTGCCTGGCCCGGACGGGCAACAAAAAACCCGGTGGGCCAGGCCGCACCGGGAACAGTGACCACGAAACGCTCAGGCATAGCAGCCAGCGCACGTGGGACCGGTGAAGCTGGTAGTGATGGTAGGCGCTCCGCTGCGCCGCCGACGTGTATGATTGCTGTCCATGCCCCATCCCTGGCGCGAGTTCACGCCTGGCTCAGCATTTGGAAACTATCGAAATGGTCCGTGGGACCCTCACGCAGTTACCCTTCTCAGCGGGGAGGGTTTGGGAGGGCGCAGCCCTCCCAGGAAAAAACTCCGTTCATCGTGTCGTTGTGCAGCCCGGCCGCATGAAACAGGGAAACCGGGTCTCCCCATACGGTTCCCAGAAAGACTACGTAGCAAAACCACGGCTCGCCCGCACCGCAAGGGGCGCATCGTTCGGCGTGGATCGGGTGGGTTTCGCACGTGCGTGAACGCGAGGAAGTATACTCGTAGACACCGGGAGTGTCAACATTCTCGCGGCGGAGCGACGGGTGAGTGTGACATAACCTCGTGCAAGGCCGGCCCACCGGCAGATGCCCTGCACCCTCCCACAGGGAGGAGATCGGGGAAACCCGGTTTCCCCGGGTTCATGTGAGAAATATTCCTGGGAGGGCACAGTCCTCCCCAACCCTCCCCGCCGGCGGGTTGTTTCCTGGGAGGGCTGCGCTTTCCCCGGTCCTCTCCTGCCGTGGAAGAGGAACGTGCTCCTCCCCCCGCCGGGGGGAGGCTGGGAGGAGGGCGGAACTCGGGCTGCCATATTCACGGGGGCGCCTGCGCCTGCTTCTAGCCACCTGACTGCCCCCGGCGCGCTCGGAGAGACGGATCGGCGGGCTGACTCTTGCACGCTTGTCATCTGCCGGCAAGGCGTTGTTCAAGCGGCGTTGAGAAATGCGATGGTATAATTGCCGGTAGCGATCGCTTTGACCGGAAGGGACCGGCATGTCGCAGCCGAAGCGACTGGCGCTGATTGATGGTCACGCACTGGCCTTTCGCGCATTTCACGCGCTCAAGGAGGCCGATCTGCGCTCGTCGCGCGGCGAGCCGACCTACGCTGTGTTCGGCTTCGCCCAGATGCTGCTGACCATGCTGCAAGAACAGCAACCAGAGTACCTGGCCGTAGCCTTCGATGTGGGTCGCACCTTCCGTGATGATCTGTATGCTGCGTATAAGGCTGGCCGTGCGGAGACTCCCGAGGAGTTTGAACCGCAACTGGAACGGATCAAGCAGTTCGTCCAGGCCCTCAACATCCCGATCTATACCGCGGAGGGGTACGAAGCTGACGATGTTATCGGTACCCTGGCCCGGCAGGCCACAGCTCAGGGCCTTGAGACACTCATCCTGACCGGCGATACCGACACGCTGCAACTGGTGGACGAGCACGTGCGTGTCATCCTGGCCAATCCCTACGGTGCCCGCACCACGACCACGCTCTACGATCTGGCGAAGGTGCGTGAGCGCTACGATGGCCTGGTTCCGGCCCAGCTGGCCGACTTGCGCGGTCTGAAGGGCGATGTGAGCGACAATATTCCCGGCGTCAAGGGTATCGGCGAGAAGGGCGCCATCACCCTGCTGAAGCAGTTTGGCTCAATTGAGAACCTGTTTGACCACCTCGACGACGTGCCGAACCGCTACAAGAAGGTGCTGGAGGGGCAACGCGAAGTAGCCGAGTTCAGCAAACGCCTGGCGACGATTGTCCGTGACGCCCCGGTGACGCTCGACCTTCAGGCGGCGACGGTGCGCGATTATGATCGCGGGGCGGTCATTCGTCTGTTTCAGGAGTTGGAGATCGGTGCCAGTTCCGGTCTGATCAAGAAGTTGCCGCCATCCTCCGGGAGCGCTACTGTGCCGGGTGTGCCCGCTGCCAATGGCGCTGCCACGCCGGCGGTCGTACAGCAAGATCTGTTCTCCGCCACCCTGCCGGCAACGTTGCCGCCCGCGCCCCTCGAACATGGCGGCGCGGAGCAGTTGCCGCTCTTCGAGCTCGAGTCGCCCGCTGTGGCCCCGGCGCCGGTTAGCTACGGCGATTACCGGCTCATCGCCACCGAGGCCGATCTGGCCGATCTGGTAACGCGCCTCACTGCTGCCCCGGCCTTCGCCTTCGACACGGAGGCCACCGGCCTGCGGCCCTTCGGCAGCGATCTGGTGGGTATTTCGCTGGCCATCGCCCCCGGTGTGGCGGTGTACGTTCCCATCGGCCACCGCAGCGGCCCGCAGTTGCCCCGCGCGCAGGTGCTCGCCGCCCTGCGCACATTCTTTGAAGATCCTGCCAGAGCCAAGTATGCCCACAATGCCAAGTTCGACCTTGAGATGCTGATGACGGAAGGGATCGTGGTGCGCGGGCTGGCCTTCGACACCATGATCGCGGCGGCGCTGCTCGGCAGGCAGCGCGTCGGGCTGAAGGAACTCGCGTTCTTCGAGTTGCGCCTTCCCGAACCCCCTACTCCCATCGAGGAGCTGATTGGCCGGGGGCGTGATCAGCGCAGCTTCGCCGAGGTGCCGGTGGAACGGGCCGCCCCCTACGCCGCCGCCGATGCCGACCTCACCCTGCGGCTCAAGGCGGTACTCGAGGCGGAGCTTGCCCGCTACGATCGCCTCGGCGAACTCTTTGCCCGTCTGGAGTTGCCCCTGATACCGGTGCTTGCCGATATGGAGCGGGCGGGGATCTTGCTCGACGTGGCCTATATGCGCCAGTTGGGCGCCAGCCTCGAGGCGCGTATCGCTGCCCTGGAGGCTGAGATCTACGCCCAGGCCGGCGAGCCGTTCAACATCAACTCGGGGCAACAGCTCAATCAGGTGCTCTTCGAAAGCGGCAAGTTCGGGCTCGATCCGAAGGCCCTCGGTTTGAGCCGGTTGAAGAACGGAGGCTACTCGATCACCGCCGAGGTGCTGGAGCAGCTTGCGCCTCTGGCCCCCATCGCCGCAAGCATCCTGCGCTACCGCCAGCTTACCCGGCTGAAGAGCACCTACGTTGACGCGCTGCCGACCCTGGTCAACCCGCGCACCGGTCGCATTCACACCTCGTACAACCAGATCGGCGCGGCTACCGGGCGCCTGTCCTCTGACTCGCCGAACCTGCAGAACATTCCCGTGCGTACCGAAGAGGGCCGGGAGATCCGGCGCGGCTTCGTGGCCGCGCCCGGCCACCAGTTCATCGCCGCCGACTATTCGCAGATTGAACTGCGCGTACTGGCCCATATCACCGGCGATCCGGCCCTGGTCGAAACCTTTCGCGCCGGCCGCGATATTCACGCCGCTACCGCCGCACGGCTCTTCGGCGTTCCGCAGGACCAGGTTGACAAGAACCAGCGCCGCATCGCCAAGACGGTGGTCTTTGGCATTATCTACGGGATCAGCGCCTTCGGGCTGGCCCAGCGCCTGGGGCTGGAACGCGCCGATGCCCAGGCCCTGATTGACGGTGTGTTCGCCAGCTTCCCCGGCATCCGTACCTACATTGACACTACCCTGGATCACGCCCGCCGGACCGGGTATGTGAGCACCCTGTTCGGTCGGCGGCGCCACTTCCCCGAGTTGATGCGCGAGGCCAGGGGCCCGCGCGCCCAGGCGGCGATGCGCGAGGCGATCAACGCCCCCATCCAGGGCACCGCCGCCGATCTGATGAAGATTGCCATGATCAACGTCCATCGCCGGCTTCAGGAGCGCGGGTTGGCGACCCGCCTGTTGCTCCAGGTGCACGACGAGCTGATCCTCGAAGCGCCCGAGGTCGAAGTCGAGACGGCCGCCCGCCTGGTGGCCGAGGTGATGGAGCATGTGTACGAGCTGATTGTGCCCCTTGCCGTTGATGTCGAAGCCGGTCCAAACTGGGATGAACTACAGCCGCTCGCCGTCGTGCGCCGCTGAGCGGAGCATCGGGGGAACCTCTCGGGCAGGGTTGAGCGCGTGAGAGCGGCCCTGGCTCAGCGGGAGGGTGTGGACGGGCGCGCATGGACCCGACTCGTCCGGAGGGTGTGGGCGGGTGCAGCCTTCCCACGAACAACCGCATCCATCCCTGTCGTAGACGGCGGAGCCGTGTGCGTACAAGCAAAAACCAATCAAGAAAAGTCGGAGGAAAACCTGCGATGTCGTTGATCACCGAAGTAGTCCCGGAACTACAGCTTACCACCGAGGCCGGACCGCCGACATTCTCGGTAGTGGCCCCGGTGTTTAACGAAGAGGCGCTGATTGAGGAGTTTTGCCAGCGCACCATCGCCGCCCTGGAACCCCTGGGTGAGCCTTTTGAACTGGTGCTGGTTAACGACGGGAGCCGTGACCGCTCAGGGATGATCCTGCGCGCCATCCACGAGCGTGATGTGCGCGTCCGGGTGATTAACTTCTCGCGCAACTTTGGTCACCAACTGGCGATCACCGCCGGTACGGATTATGCCCGTGGCCGCGCCGTCATCGTGATCGACTCTGACCTGCAGGACCCGCCCGAGGTCATCCCCGAGTTAATCGCGAAATGGCGCGAGGGCTATGAAGTGGTCTACGCTGTGCGTGAGGAACGCGAGGGTGAGACCTGGTTCAAACGCGCTACGGCGTCGGCCTTCTACCGCTTGATCGCCAAAATTACGAACGTCGAACTGCCGGTCGATGCGGGCGACTTCCGCTTGATGGACCGGAAGGTGGTAGATGCGCTGAACCGTATCCGCGAGCATCACCGCTTTATGCGCGGGCTGTCGGTGTGGGTCGGCTTCCGCAGCGCGGGGGTCAGTTACACCCGTCATGCCCGCAAGGCCGGCAGCACCAAGTACCCCTTCCGCAAGATGCTCAAGTTTGCCCTTGATGGCATTACCAGCTTCTCCTACCTGCCGCTCCAACTGGCCACCTACCTGGGCTTCATCGTGGCCGCCCTGAGCCTGATCTTCATCCTGGTCGTCTTCATTATGCGTCTCGGCAGCGCTGACCCCCAGGAGGCCGCCTTCTACGGTCAGGCTTCGACCCTGGCCAGTGTGCTGTTCATCGGCGCCGTGCAGCTGATCTCGTTGGGAATCATCGGCGAGTATGTGGGACGGATCTACGACGAGGTGAAAGGCCGTCCTCTGTACATCGTCGCCGAGGCTCTCGGCTTTTCTGAAGCCGACCGCGCGCGCGCGGAGCGATTGCTCCGGCGCTGAAGCTGAGCCGCGTTCGGACGGCGACATGCTTTCAAGCTGCGCTTGCGCCGCCACCCCCATGAATCGACGGTTTTTCAGGGAGGGCTTGCCTTCCCCGCACGAACTTCTCTCCGAAAGCCTTTCGCGCGCCTGCCACCTGCGTGGCGGGCGCTTCACGTTGCGAGAAACACGGCCCGGAAACTCTACCCGTGAAAGGCAGGAGGTGTGGGTAATTGCCAAACGTGCCTGCTTTGGGCCGGCCCTACTCACCCGGGCAACGTTCGTTACACCCGGCACGTATAATGAGTGCCGTGGGCCAGAGCGTGTCAGACCGATCGGGCATACTGCGAAACGCTGCACGTTCACCGTTTGACCACCAGGAGCGAGCGAAGGAGAACCGTCAGGCGGGGAAATCCGGTTTCCCCACTCTGTTGGTGAGCGCATCGAATAGTGCCCCTCGCCCGAACGAAGGGTTGGGAAGGACACGATCCTCCCTGGAACGAGCTTGTTTATGCCCATTGTGTGCGGCGTAGCCGCCTGGATTGCTACAGTGACGTACCTGTTCATATCATATGGGGGGTAAGGTGCCACCTCGGGTGCGCAGGCATCCCGACCGCAATGGCCTGAATGCGGGCAAGCTGCCCGCGCACCCGGGAGAAGGGTGAACACTTACACAGTGATGAAGGAGCCAGAGCATGACCACTCAGCAGGGTGGGGCGCGTGGTTCACGCGCCTGGACGGGGCTGATCGCCACGGCGGTGTTGATCCTGGTGATTGTGGGACTGGGCCTCTCAACCATGAAGTTCGCTCAGGTCAACGAAGGCGAGCGGGGTATCATTGTGACCCAGGGTCGCGTTGAGGGTATCCAGGAGCCGGGGATTTTCTTTCGGCCCTTTGCTCCCTTTACGACCATCGAGGTGGTGAACGTCCGTCGGCAAACCCGCACCATCTCGCAGAACGTCGCCAGTAGCGACAAGCAACTCTACGACATTGATATTCAGGTGGATTACAGCCGGCTCACCAGCCCCGAGGCATTGCGAGCCAGTTACGGCGAGATCGGTGTGCGCGATGAGCAGTTGATCGAGCCGCTCGATGGCTATATCAACGACGCGCTCAAGAGCGCCAGTACACAGTTCACCCTCGATCAGGCGCTCTCGGATCGGGGCGGTTTTGCGTCGCGCATCCGCCAGTTTTTGACCACCAGTGAAGCCGGACGGCGCAGCCCCAGCGAGCAACTCTACATTCAGATCTTCGATGTGAAAGTGCTTGACATCAAGGTTGGTGAGGAGTATGCGCGCCTGCTGGCCGAGAAGGCCAACCTGGAGGTGCAGATCGAGACGGAGCAGAAGCGGAGGGAGCAGATCGAGGCCCAGCAGGCCAATAATCTGTTCCAGGCCGAGCAGGAGGCCCAGGTGGCCCTGACCCGCGAGCGCGGCAAGACGGCAGCAGCCCTCGAGGCGGCCAATCGTGAGGCTCAGGTACGAGCCATCGAAGGGCGCTACTGGCGCGAGAATCCTGAGTTGTTTGAGTTGCGGAAACGCGAGCTGATGGTCCAGATGCTGGACAACGGCAACATCTGGTTTATCGATCCAAATACCGATCTGACTCTGCTGCTCAATCGCATGGGCGACACATCAACCGTCGTCGCCCCACCGGCACAGTCCGAGATCCAGCCGCCTGCCTCCACGCCATAGATGCCCATGCGGCTGCGCCGCACAACGCCAGAGTGAACATATTTGTTCCTGGGAGGGCGAAGCCCTCCCAAACCCTATCCTCGGGGAGGGGCGCGAGGAAACCCGCTTTCCGGCGCCTTGACGCAGCCCTGCAACCGCGTATAATAAACCGTGGCACTCGGGGAGATGACGGAGTGGTTGAACGTGCTCGTCTCGAAAACGAGTAGGGTGTAAAAAGCCCTCGCGAGTTCGAATCTCGCTCTCCCCGCCATGCACGGCACGCCCTTCCTGAGTTGCAGGTGGGGCGTTTTTGCTTCATGCTGCCACAGGCTGCTTGAGGCGCAGAGGGCGCAGCCCGCCCTGCCTCTGCAAGCCCGCCGAGACGGAGTTGAGGAGCGCCACGCCTATGTCCCCCGAGGAACGGATCGCCGAACTGGAGCGGCTAAACGCCTGGTTGCAGGAGCAACTGGAGCGTCAGCGGCAGATGAACAGCGAGTTACGGCGGGCAGTGGCCGATCTAGCCCGCACCTTTCAGGAGTCACTGGCAGCAGCGTACGAGGCCGGCGAGAGCGGCGACATTGATGCCGTGCGCCGGATCACGCGCGCCAATCAGGCCAACTGGCAGCAGTACCTGCAACGAATCGTGGCAGCCGCCAGCCGGCCCGCTCCCGTGGCTACCGATGAACATGGATGAAGACTGGTGTTTTTCCTGGGAGGGCGCAGCCCTCCCAAACCCTCCCGGCGGGGAGGGGTTTGCCACCCGGTGGGCGCGGGTATGGGGAAACCCGGTTTCCCCATATGTCCGCGTTAGAGCGTCCATGCGGCTATGCCGCACAACGCCAGAATGAACATAACTACTATATCCTGGGAGGGCGTCGCTCTCCCAGACCCTCCCCGCTGGCGGGTTGTTTCGTGGGAGGGCTGCACTCTCCCAAACCCTCCCGCGCGGCCTCTGTTCACGTAAGGTTATTACCTCAAGTCTACAAGCAGGTCACGTAACGCCGCCCGGACAGCCTCGGCGGCGGGGGTGCCATCGGTGTAGATCGCCCCGCTGGGGGCGGCTGTCCTGTGCTCCTGGAAGCGGGTGAAGGTCGGGGCGTGCGCCAGGCTCTCCGTGCTTTCAGCATCGGCCATGGCAAGGTGTTCGATCGCGGCCAGGCTGTTGGAAAAGACCACGTAGTGGTGGAGCAGGGCGAACACAGCGATTGGACTGGCTTCGCTGCTCTCGGCATAGTAGATCGTTACGCCGTTGCGCTCACGGGTGGCGATTCTGTCGCCGCGAGCCTCGCGGGCCGCGCGGTGCCGGTCGAGGAAAACCTGGGCCTGAGGGTCGTTCCGGGAGGCGAAGAGGAACAGCACCTCGGCGTGGCGCAACAGGGCCGCGCCGGGATCGGCGCCCCGCAGTTGCGCCGGGTCGGCGCCGCGTACCGCCACTGCGATTTCGCTGCCCAGCCATGGCCCAACGTGTTCGCGCAGGTTGACGCCGAGCAGGCTTTCGACGGGCGCCGTGAGGGTGGCCGGTTCAGGCACGCCAAGCCCGTCGCGGAGCACGCGACGCAGTTGCTCGACCTCGACCACGCCGCCGATGTTCGGGGTCGTGGCTGCATAGAGTTGCACCTCGGCGGGGAGCAGCTCAGGGGCGGACGGGCCACGTGTGGCCAGCAACAGCCCGGCGAAGATCAGCCCGCCAATCGCCACAGCGATGGCGGTGATGACCAGACCGCCGGCCAGGGCGTAGCCCGGACCCCGTTCGCGCGGCGCGGTCGGTGTGATGGTGGAGGCAGCAGGCATAAGGTGTAATTGACGTCCAGGCGGGCGGCGATAGCGGTGAGCGTATCTCCCGCGTCCAGGCTGATCAGGTCGCTCGTTTGAAGGTCCGCGCTGGCAGCGTTCCTTTTGCCAGGAGTTCCGTCAAGGTCGTGCGCTCCGCATCGCTGCGGTGTGCTGTTTTCATTGCGATATGGTACCATAAAAGATCATCGGCGTATCGGAAAACGTAGTTTACAGCCTGCCTGGCCATCGGGCGCCTGCCAGTGGAGGATGACCGTTGTGCCTGTGCCCGGCGTGCTATCAATCGTCAGCCGCGCCCCGATCTCGCTCGCCCGCTCGCGCAGGATGGCCAGGCCCAGTCCGCTGTGCGACTTCTTCGCCAGGTCGAAGCCGCGTCCGTTGTCGCTCACCCGCAGCAGTACCTCGCGCGCGGTACAGTCTGCGCTGACCGTCACCTCGGTTGCGCCCGCGTGCTTCACCGCGTTGTTGAGCTCCTCCTGGTCGATGCGGTAGCAGGCGATCTGCACCTCCGGCGCCAGGGTGCAATCCCTGACGATCGTGACCGCGACTGGGACGGCGCTGCGGCTGTTTAGCGAGGCGCCGAGGACTTGCAGGAGCTTGCCGAGGGAGGTCTCGATGAGCGCCTTCGGCCGCAGCTCGAGCAGCAGGGCGCGCATCTCGGCCAGGGCGCCCGCGGTCAGCCGGTGCAACTCGGCTGCACCCAGCGCTGCGCGCGCCTGGTCACGCTCCAGGGCATCGGGCATAGCCTCGGCGATCAGGCTGGTGGAGAAGAGCATCTGGGTGACGGAGTCGTGGAGCTCGCGGGCCATGCGGGCGCGCTCATCCAGCATCGCGGCGCTGCGGGCCCGCTGCCGCAGCCGCTCGTTCTCCAGGGCGAGCGCGACCGGGCTAACGCACTATGTCACGAGATGATCGAATCCACCCGGGATCATCTCGCCGGAGCGTGTGCGTGCCGACCCGTTGAGCGCGAAGCCACGTTCACAACATCCTCACCAAGCTGGATGCCACCAACCGGACCGAGGCGGTCGCCCTCGCCGTGCAGCACAACCTGGTCAGGTGACGCCCGGAAGGTGTCGCGGCGGCCCACCGGGCTGGCTCGACGCCGCCCCTGGTTCGCCTCGACGCGACCCCGCGCACCTGGTCATTCCCTACTACCAGTTTGCCCTTCGCCTCGCTCAGGGTTCCGGCCGAGGCGCTTCCCCTTCGACCGCGCTCGGGGTGGCGGCTTCGCTCACCAGAACCCATGCCGTGCCAAACGCATCAGGTAGTGTGAGGGCGATCCGCGCCGGACGCGCCGCGCCCGGGCCGCAATCTGCGTGTGCGCTACGTCCCCTGGGCGATCCGCACCACCTCTTCACAGGCGCGCAGGGTAGCGATACGGGCCCAGCCGAGCGAGGCATTTGGCCCGATCGCCACGAGCAGCAGCAGGTCGTCGAGCGTAGCCATAATGATGCTCTGGTCGTGGCCCTCCTGGATCACCAGGTAGCCCGGACGCTGCTGGCCCAGGTTACGCCCGATTTCGGCCAGCGCCATGGTGTTGCCCGCGGCCAGAGCAGCAATGACCGTCACGTTAATGTCACGCCGGCGGCTCCAGTGGGTCAGCACGATACCGCTGATATCGGCCAGCACGGCACAATGAACATCAGGCTCGAGGGCCAGTTCCTTGAGCGCCTGGCGCATGGCCTCGATCTGCGTTTCGGAGTAGGAGCGATTACCCGCACCCGCGGGGCCGGATGTCAGCCGAATGGCCACGGGGGCGCCGTGCAGCGGCGTCGTCTGGCGTCGGGACCGGGCGGCGGCCAGGCGCTGCCCCAGGGGCCCGGTTTGCGGCGACAGCGGCGTGGTCTGCGCCGGCTTTGGAGCGGGAGGCGCTGGCGGTTCGGTTCGTTGCGAGGGGCGCGGCAGCAGTTTGATCGGGTCGAGCAGCAGATCAACGGCCAGGCGTAGCCGTTCTGGCGAGGCAGGCTTCTCGAGCAGGCAGTCAATCTTCAGTTCAGCGGCCCGTTCGGGGGTCAGATCTTCGGGGCCGACGGTGAAGACGATTACCGCCGTCTTCGGGTCAAGTTCGCGCACGCGCTGCACCAGTTCCAGGCCGCTCATCCCGGGCATACGAATATCGGTAAAGAGGAGATCCACCGGTTGACGGGCGATCTGGAGGAGCGCCGCCTCGGCTGAAGGGACAGCGTGAACAGTATAGGGGGAATCATGGGTCAGGGCCAGACTGACAATGCGCCGGACGTTCGGGTCGTCATCAACGACCAGAATGCGTTTCTCCATCGCTCGGCTCCCTGTCGCGCATTACCCGTTACGCCTGCTACCGCTGATCATGGGCGGTTATTGTAGTATACCCCATTCTGATGTGAAGATATGGGGAAACCGGGTTTGCCCATAGCCCTGCCCCTCGGGGCGCCAGGCCCTCCGCGCGGGGAGGATTTGGGAGGGCTGCGCCCTCGCAGGAATGAATTTGCAGAGGATGGTGAAACCCGGTTTCCCCATCCTCTGCCTGTGGGGGCGCCAGGCCCTCCGCGCGGGGAGGGTTTGGGAGGGCTGCGCCCTCCCGCGCAGCGCATATGCAGGGAAGCCCGATTTCCCCACGCCCCCCCTCTGGCTGTGTTCAGACAGCCGTTACGAGCGTAACGCGATGTGCAACTCCTTGAGCTGCCGTTCGTCCACGGGTGAGGGAGCGTTCGTCATCAGATCTACGGCCTGCTGGGTCTTGGGGAAAGCCATGACCTCGCGAATGGTACTTTCATCTGCCAGGATCATGACGATGCGATCGATACCGGGGGCGATACCGCCGTGAGGTGGAGCGCCGTACTCAAAGGCTTCCAGCATGTGCCCGAACTGGGCCATTGCTGCCTCACGGCTGATGCCGAGCAGGTCAAAAACCTTCTGCTGCACTTCGCGGCGATGGATACGGATCGAACCGCCGCCAACCTCGTAACCGTTGAGTACCAGATCGTAGGCCTTGGCGCGCGCCTTGCCCGGATCGCTATCGAGCAGCGGCAGATCCTCATCGCGGGGCGAGGTAAAGGGATGGTGGACGGCGTCCCAGCGTTCTTCCTCGGGGTTCCACTCGAACATGGGGAAATCGACGATCCAGGCGAAGCTGAGCTTATCAGGATCCACCAGGCCGAGGCGCGCGGCCAGCTCCCGGCGCAACCGGTCGAGGGCCGCAGCCACCACCGAGGGCGTATCGGCGACAATCAGCAGCAAGTCGCCGGGGCGCGCCTCCATGCACTCGATGATCGCTTCAAGTTCACCGGGACCCAGATTCCTGGCGAACGACGAGCGCACCTCACCCCCGTCGGCGGGCAGGGCCGCCCAGGCCAGACCCCGCACTCCGGCCACGCGGGCCAGTTCGGCCAGTTCGTCGATCTGCTTGCGCGAGAAGTTTGCGCAACCGGGCGCCCGCAGACCCTTGACCTGGCCGCCGCGCTCGAGCGCTCCCTGGAAAACCTGGAAGGGCGTACTGGCGAGCACCCCCCCGAGATTGACCAGCTCGAGGTCGTAACGCAAATCGGGCTTGTCGGAGCCGTAGCGTTCCATGGCCTCGGTGTAGGTGAGGCGCCGAAACGGGGTTGAGAGCACCTTATGGGGCGTGATCGTCTGGCACAACTCGATAAAGAGCCGCTCGATCAGGCCCAGCACGTCCTCCTGGTCTACGAAGCTCATCTCCAGATCGAGCTGGGTGAACTCCGGCTGCCGGTCGGCGCGCTGATCTTCATCGCGGAAACAGCGGGCGATCTGGAAGTACTTATCAAAGCCGGCCACCATCAGCAACTGCTTGAGCTGCTGAGGACTCTGCGGCAGGGCGTAGAACTTGCCGGGGTGCAGACGCGAGGGCACCAGGTAGTCGCGCGCACCCTCGGGGGTTGACTTGATCAGGATCGGTGTCTCGATTTCCAGGAAGCCCTCGCGATCGAGAAAATCGCGCATGAACTTGACGACCCGATGGCGCAGTATGATATTTCGCTGCATGCGCTCGCGCCGCAGATCGAGGTAGCGGTACTTCAGCCGCAGCGCTTCCTCCTCGCCGCCTTCTTTGGCGATGTACAGCGGCGGGGTGCGGGCCGGGTTGAGCACCGTGGCCTCCAGCGCCTCGACCTCGATCGCCCCGGTGGCCAGATCAGGGTTGACCGCTTCAGCCGGGCGCGGGCGCACCACCCCGCGCACCTGCAGCACGTATTCCGAGCGCGCCTCGTCGGCGACCTGGTGGGCCGCGGTGACGGCGCTGTCAAAGACGACCTGGGTAATGCCGTAGCGGTCACGCAGGTCGATAAAAATCAGTTCGCCATGGTCGCGGCGGCGGTGCACCCAGCCTGCCAGGGTTACCGTGGCGCCGACATGCTCCTGCCGCAGCTCGCCACAGGTGTGCGAGCGGAACATAAACGCTCCTGCTAGTTTGAAGATCTCTCTATCCTTCGCATTATAACACGGCGCCGCGGCTACGCCGTTCTACGCTATAATTAGCGTACGTGGCGCCTCCGGCACGGCATGGGTCACGCTGAGCGAAGCCGTCGCCCTGAGCGCAGTCGAAGGGGATGCATCTCCGCCGGCAGCCGTCGCCGCGCTCAGAGTGACATGAAACGTGCCGGATGCACCAGCACGGTAGCGGTTGTAACTGGACGGCGCATCATGGCGACAACAGTGGTGCACGCGGGCGCGCCGCCTGGCGTGCGGCGATCGGTGCGTATCCTTGGGGTGCGAGTTGACGATGTCACCGAAGACGAAGCGGTACTGCTGGCCGATGCGCTGATCCAGGCTGGCGGGCGGCACCAGTTCGTCACGGTGAACCCGGAGTTCGTGATCGAAGCGGGCCGCAATCCGGCCTTTGCTGCGGCGCTGGCGGGCGCCGACCTGGCCACGCCCGATGGCGTGGGGTTGTTGCTGGCGGCGCGCTACCTGGGTACCCCTCTGCGGGGCCGCGTCACCGGGGTAGAATTGACGCACCGGCTGGCAGCCCTGAGCGCGCAACGCGGCTACCGGCTCTTTCTGCTTGGCGCCGCCCCCGGGGTGGCGCAAGCCGCGGCCCTGGCCCTCCAGCAACGTTATCCGGGGCTGATCGTTGCGGGAACGTTCGCCGGCTCGCCCGACCCGCGCCACGAGCCGTTCCTGCGGCAATTGATCGTCGCGGCGCGCCCCCATATTCTGCTGGTAGCCTATGGCCATCCACGCCAGGATGTCTGGATTGCCCGCAACCAGCCCTACCTCAACGTGCCGCTGGCAATCGGTGTGGGCGGCGTGTTCGATTACCTGTCAGGGCGCGTGCCGCGCGCTCCGGCCTGGATGCGGCAAGCCGGCCTTGAATGGTTCTATCGCCTCCTGCGGCAGCCCGGGCGCTGGCGACGTATCGTCAATGCCGTGCCTCGCTTCGCCTGGGCCGTGGTGACGCGGGGAAGCCGCTCGGAGGACCACGGAGGGTATGCCCCTCCCGGTGCCTGATCGAATATCTCTGCTTTGTTTGTTGCCTGCACTACCGTTGCAGGGAGACCTGGAGGACCTTTGCTCCTCCAGAGAATCTGGCGCGACGAAGCCGTGCCGTGCCAGAGAGGGCGAGCCGAACGGGCCGCAGGCCCCCGCATCCCCCGCCAGAATCCGCCCGACAAAGGAGAGATGACCGGGTTCGCTGAATAGGCACGCAGAAGGTATCTCACTACCCGAGATAGGTTCTCAGTCTCTGCCAAGGAGCAGTTGTATGTCGCAGACCACCGCCGAGAAGATCGAAGAGTTGCGCCGCCGTCGCCAGCAGGCTCTGACTGGCGACCCCCAGGCTATTCAGAAGCAACACGAACGCGGCAAGCTGACCGCGCGGGAGCGCATCGACCGGCTGCTCGACCCCGGATCGTTCGTCGAACTCGATGCCTTCGCCGTCCATCGCACGTCCGCCTTCGGTATGGAACGGCGCAAACCCCTCGGCGACGGTGTGGTTACCGGTCACGGTACCATTGATGGGCGCCCGGTCTGCGTGTTCTCGCAGGATTTCACCATCTTTGGCGGCAGCCTGGGCGAGGTCTTTGCTGAGAAGATCTGTAAAGTGATGGATCTGGCCCTGCGAATGGGTGTGCCCTGTATCGGCATTAACGACTCGGGCGGCGCACGCATTCAGGAGGGGGTCGTTAGCCTGGGCGGTTACGCCGAGATCTTCTACCGTAACGTGATTAGCAGCGGCGTGATCCCCCAACTCTCGATCATCGCTGGCCCCTGTGCCGGTGGGGCCGTCTATTCCCCCGCCATGACCGATTTTATCCTCATGGTTAAGGGTTCCAGCCAGATGTTTATTACCGGCCCGGATGTGATTAAGACCGTCACCGGCGAAGAGGTGGGGTTCGAAGAACTGGGCGGGGCGATGACCCACAATACCCGTAGCGGTGTGGCCCACTTCGCCGCCGATAGCGAGGATGAGTGCTTCGATCAGTTGCGCACCCTGCTCTCGTTCATCCCCTCGAACAATATGGACGACCCGCCCTCTATTCCACCCACCGATGATCCCGAACGCACCGAAGAAGATCTGCAAACCCTCATCCCCGATAACCCCCGCAAAGCCTACGATATCGTCAAGGTCATCGAGGCAGTGGTGGACCACGGTGAGTTCTTCGAGGTGCAGCCCTTCTGGGCGCGCAATATCGTGATCGGCTTCGCCCGCCTCGATGGCCATCCCGTCGGCGTGGTCGCCAACCAGCCTATGCAACTCGCCGGTACGCTGGATATTGACAGCTCGGTCAAGGGGGCGCGCTTCGTGCGCTTCTGTGATGCCTTCAATATCCCGCTGGTGACTTTCGTAGATGTGCCGGGCTTCCTGCCGGGCACACAGCAGGAGTACGGTGGAATCATTCGTCATGGCGCCAAGTTGCTCTATGCCTACTGCGAGGCCACGGTGCCCAAGCTCACGGTAATTACGCGCAAGGCCTACGGCGGCGCCTACGATGTGATGGCTTCCAAACATATCCGCGCCGATTTCAACTTCGCCTGGCCCACTGCCGAGATCGCCGTGATGGGTGTGGATGCCGCCGTGCGCATCATCTTCCGCAAGGAGCTTGCCGAGGCCGCTAATCCGCAACAGCGCCTGGCCGAACTGGTCGAGGATTACCAGAACCGTTTTGCCAACCCCTACGTTGCCGCCGAGCGCGGGTACATTGACGCCGTGATCGAACCTAAGGAGACGCGCCCGGCTCTGATCCGCGCCCTGCGCATCGCGCGCACCAAGCGCCAGAGTATGCCCGCACGTAAACACGGGAACATTCCACTGTAGCCGCAAACCTTGAGGTGAGTGTGGCCCGCGTGTGAGGGTTTGGGAGGGCACGGCCCTCCCAAACGCATTTCTTTGCTCGGGTCCATCGGGTTATCGGTGATGCCGTTCGAACGTCCGTCCTATTGCGTCACGGTCCTTCTCTGTGTTATGATTTCACGCGCAACGTGTGTTAGAACACACGTCATTCCTGGTGTTGCGTCCACCTGGCTGTGCTGCGCGGCGCAGGTGCAAGGACGTCTCAAGTGAGCCTGTGGGGAAACCCGGTTTCCCCATTCCCCCACGGGGTGGCAAGCCCTCCTGAATGTTCATTCTGGCGTTGCGCGGCGCAACTCCACAGGTGTCTGATAACTGCCCGGCATAATACATATAATGTTACACGCATGAGCGGCGAAACCCCACCACGTGATCCAATCGAACGGGTGATTGAGCTGCGCCTGCCCAGCAAGCTCGGCTACGAGCGTGTGGCGATGGATACTGCCTCGTCACTGGCCCGCCGGATGGGGTTTCAGCCTGACCGCGTCGAGTCCCTGAAAACCGCGGTCAGCGAGGCAGTCACCAATGCGATTGAGCACGGCAATGAACACGATGCCGCGATGAAGGTGGTGGTTCTGCTGACTGCTCGCGCTGATAAGTTGATCGTTGATGTGGCCGATCAGGGACGGAAACCCTTCGACCAGAGCTGGACCGTTCGCCGGCCGGTGATCGAAGAGGTCCTCGAACAGGACGATAAGGGCGGTTGGGGGATCTGGCTGATCCGCGAGCTTATGGACAAGGTTGAGTTTTCGACTGCGCCCAGTGGCGGTAACCAGATTCGTATGGTGATCCATCTCGAGCAATGAGTACCGCTGCCTGCTCACCTGCGAGTCTGGAACTTTCGCTGCCCAGCGAGCTTGGCTACGAAGTGATCGCTCGTGATGCGGTCGCTGCGTTCGCCCGTCGTCTCGGTGTCCCCGCCGAACGCATCGAGGATCTCAAGACGGCACTGTGCGAGGCCTGTGTCAATGCGATGGAGCACGGTAACTCGCTTGATCCAGGTCTGCGGGTGCAGATCTTCTGCCGGGTTGAGGATGAGCGCCTGGTGGTGGAAGTGCTCGATCAGGGGGTAAGCCGCTACACTGCCGCCCCCGCGCCGCTCAGTATCGGCGAGAAGGTGGCCGGCCATGGCTCGGCCCGTGGTATGGGCCTTGTGCTGATCAGCCAGCTCTGCGACGAGGCCGGTTTTGTCACCCGGTCCGGCCCGGGAAACTGTTTTCGCTTTGCCTTCTATCGCCAGCCGGGGCATTGCTCCCCGGGCGACAGGTAAGGCCGAGGCGCTGGTGCAGCCGCTGCTTCGGCCCCGCGGCCGACAACAAAGCTCCGCTGAGGTCCCGGTGGCCATGGCGTGGGGAGGAGCGTTATGATGCTTGAAGATGAGTTGACCGTAAGCACCCGCGAGCGCGATGGAGTAGCGATTATCGATCTGTCAGGCGATGTGACTACCTTTGCCGAGGAGAAGATTAACAACGCCTATCGCGAGGTGACGAGTAAAGGCGCGCGGCACGTGCTGCTGAACTTCCGCCAGAACGATTACATCAACAGCGCAGGGATCGCTATTCTGATCGGAATTGTCACCGAAGTGACCCGCAATGAGCAGAAACTCGCCGTGAGCGGTCTCTCGCCTCACTTCCAGAAGATCTTCCGTATGGTGGGTCTGGCGCAGTACGCCGAAATCTACCAGGACGAACAAGAGGCGCTGGCAGCTTTCAAGCCCCGGGCCTGAACCTCTCCCTGCTCCCCACGTGATGCCATCAGGGCTTCATTTCAGTGTCCCCTTGCGCCTGCCGCTCCAGGGCATCGCGCAGTTCCTCGGGTGTCACCACGGCGTTGCCGAAGCGCCGCACCACCAGGGCTGCGGCTGCATTGGCCAGATGTGCCGCCTCGACCGGGGCGATGCCGGCGGCCAGCGCCAGGGTCGCCACGGCTACAAAGGTGTCGCCCGCCCCGGTCGTGTCGTACACTTCGCTGATCCGCAGCGCCGGCAGGTGGGTATAGCCCACCCCGTCACCTTCGAGCGATAACCCCTCTGGGCCGCGGGTTACGATGACCAGCCGCGCATCCAGCTCGGCGCGTAGCCGGCCCACTCCGCGCCGAAAGTCGGCTTCGCTGCGCAGCGGCTGTTCCAGGGCCGCCTCGGCTTCGCGGTTGTTGCAGCGGAACAGGTCAGCGCCGCTGTAGTAGCGCGAGTTACCCTGGGCATCCACGCAGAAGAGCGCCCCGTGAGCCTTGCACAGCGCGCGCACAGCGCGTACCACCCGCGGCGTCAACAACCCGAGCTGGTAGTCCGAGCACAGCACCGCCGCGTGGCCGGGCACGAGTGCCCGGAGCGCCTCGATGACCCGGGCTTCGTCGGCTGGCCCAAGCGGGGCGCGTTCCAGCCGATCGAGGCGCGCCACTTGCTGCGGGAGGCGGGGGGCCTCGTCGGCCAGGATGCGCGTCTTACGCGTGGTCGGGCGCTCGGGGGCGACGATCAGCCCGGCGGCATCAATCCGCGCCGCATGGCAGAGGGCGCGCACCTGTTCCCCTTCGCTGTCCGCGCCGATGATGCCCACCTGGGTGGCAAACCCGCCCAGAGCCACGATGTTGCGGGCGGGGTTCGTCGCCCCGCCCAGGATCACCTCGCGCCGCAAGAACTCCAGCACCGGAATGGGCGCCTCGCGCGAGAGACGTGTCGCCCGTCCGTACAGGTATTCATCGAGCGTCAGATCGCCGATGACCAGCACCCGTTGTCCGGCAAGTCGCGGGACGAGGGCGGAGAGTGAGGTGGTGCGGATCATAAGATTGCATACCCGGCGTGGCTTCGCCTGTCCGCCGGGGCGCCAGACGTCCCCGGCGCCGCGTAACGGGGGGACCCGGGTTTCTGTTCCCCCACCCGGGGAGGGGCCTGGGAGAGCGTAGCCCTCCCAGGCGTACCGTTCACAGGTGCACTGTTGGGACGCCACATATGGACTTCCCCTCTCCCGCTAAGGGAGAGGGGGCTGGGGGTGAGGACTCGCTGCCGCCATGGTTTCCTGATGCGCTCCGCAAAAAACGCTGTCCCTGAAAGGGCGGGCGTGGGTGGCGCAGACTCAGGCGAGACTGGCGCGGAAGCGCCGCATCCCCTCAACAATCTCCTCCTCACTGGTGGCGTAGGAGAGTCGCAGATAGCCCGGCGCGCCAAACGACTCGCCACTCACGCAGGCGATGTAGGCGTGGTCGAGGAGGTACGTGTTCAGAGCGTCGCTGCTGTCGCACACGATCCCGTTCTTCAGAGGTTGCCCCAGGAGCGCGCTGACATTGGGGAAGACATAGAAGGCCCCATCAGGCACGTTGCAGGTGACGCCGGGGATCTCGGCGAGCAACTCCAGGATCAGATCGCGGCGCCGCTGGAAAGCGGCAACCATCTCGCGCACGGTCTGGTCAAGCTCAGGACTGGGGGTGTAGGCCGCCAGGGCCGCGTACTGCGAGATCGAGGCGGTATGGGTGCTGGAATGGCTCTGAATGTCCTTGATCGCCGTGATAATCGGCTGCGGGCCGGCCACGTAGCCGATGCGCCAGCCCGTCATGGCGTACGCTTTTGAAGCGCCATTGACTACCAGGGTGCGATCGGCCAGGTCGGGCGCCACGCGCAGCAGCCGGGCGCAGGGCACGTAGCTGATCGCGTCGTAGATCTCATCGGTGATCACCAGCGCCTCGCTGCCGCGGATCACCTCGGCGAGGGCGTGAAGCTCTTCGGCGCTGTACACCGCGCCGGTGGGGTTCGAGGGCGAGTTGAGCACGATCAGCCGGGTACGCGGGGTGAGCGCCGCCTGCAACTGCTCGGGGGTGAGCTTGAAGCCGCTGGCCTCGGCGCCGAAGGGTGTCACGGGAACTGCCCCCGCCAGCCTGGCCTGCTCAACGTAGCTCACCCAGTACGGGGCGGGGATGATCGCCTCGTCGCCATCGTCGCAGAGGGCCTGAAAGGCCAGGTAGAGCGCCTCCTTGGCGCCGGTGGTCACCGTCACCTGGTTGATACTGTAGCTCAACCCCTGGTCCTCACTTACGCGCGCGGCTACGGCCTTCCGCAGCTCGGCAATACCGCCGGCCGGCGTGTAGTGGGTGTAATTTTTGTGAATGGCTTCGATCGCGGCGGCCTTGATCGGCTCGGGGGTGTTGAAATCCGGCTCGCCAACGCTGAACGAGATCACCTTGATACCTTCGGCGCGCAATTGCTGAACGCGCGCGTTCATTGCGGTGGTGGCCGACGGTTCGAGCTGGGCCAGGCGCCGGGCCAGGCGGTACTGCTTCTGAGCGGGCATAGGCGGGGTCTCCTGTTGGATTCGGGCGCTTTCGTGTGGGCGCCACCCGCGGCGCGCCCACGAGGGTCTGACGTTACCACGCGGCAGCCTGCCCGGCTCGCTGCCAGCCAACCGTCTCAGCACCGCCAGGAGCCGGAATGCGGGTCGGCAGAGGCGGATCGCCGGCAGGAGGCTCGGGCCGGTCCTCGCGTCCGCTGGTGAGTTGTTGCAGGTAGGCCTCGAGCTGACGACGGGTCAACGCCCCGGTATGGCGGGCTACCAAGCGCCCGTCGGCGTCGAGGAAGAAGGTCGTGGGAATGCTCTGGATCGCGTACCTCTGCCCGGCGCGACCGCCAGGATCGTACCAGACCGGGAGGGTCATATTGATCTGCTCCATAAACGGGCGCACCGTGATGGGCAGTTCATCGGTGACGGCGAGGAACGCTACCCCGTTCTGGCCGTGTGCGGCGTAGGCGGCCTGCAACACGGGGATCTCTTCGCGGCATGGCGCGCACCAGGTGGCCCAGAAGTTGATCACCGCGGGGTTGCCCCGCAGATCGGCCACGCTGACCCGCTCGCCGCTCCCGGTGGTGAAACTGGCCTCGGGCAGGGGCTGCCCGAGGCTCACGCCGGGCGGGGTGTCGCCAGGGCGCGCGCCGCAACCCGCCACCAGCGTCGCGGCGATCAGCAGGGTCAGTGCAAAAAGGGGGATCGGACGCATGCCTCCCTCGCTTTTCGGTATCGCGGTCATCTGCTCTCGTTCCAGCCAGTGCGCCGCCTCGCCGCTCGCCACCTGGACGGGCAGGAGGCTCGCCCGGGCGGGCAGGATCCTCGGGTACCCTCCCCCGGGGGCCGCGCACACGAGATTATACCATTTTGCGCGATCCTGTCGCTGCGTGGCGGGCGGGCAGAGGGGGTAATTCGCTTGCCTCGCCACGGGCGTAGGCGCGCACGGCATCGTAGATCGCTCGCGGGGTGCCGTCGGGGGCCACGAAGTTCCAGGCGTCGGGGTAGGAGCGTGTGGCGAAGGGAGCGGAAAATTGCCAGAGGACCACAGCCGTGAGCCAGGGGTAGCTTCGGGCCCGTTCGTAGGTGGCGATCGTCCAGCGGATGCGATCGGACGGACGCACGGCAGCGTTCCAGCGCGGATGGTCGTTGTAGCCCCCCTCGGTAACGATGATTGGCTTCGCCGCGTCGCCAAAGCGGTCCATCAATGCGCGCACCAGTTCGATACGGCGGAAGTTGACCTTCTCGGGAGCCGGTGGGGCCTCAGGCGGTTCCTGGCCGCCATAGGCGTGAACCGACCACATGTCGAAGAACGGGCCGGCCCCGGCGTCGTAGAGCGAGGCCAGGTACTGCATATCGTCCATGCGCGTTTGCCCGCCATCAAGCTCGCCGCCGGGTGAGAGGGCCCCGGCGATCACCACCGCGTCGGGAACGGCGGCCTTAACGGCCGGGTAGACAACCTTGAGCAGCGCGGCGTAGGCTCCGGGGTCGGGCGGGCGTTCACCCCACTCGAAGCGCAGGTTAGGCTCGTTCCAGATGATCAGGTGGCGCACGCCCAGCGGGCGGTAGCGTTGGGCGAAGGCGGTGACGTAGGCGGCATAGTCGGCGTAGCGCTCGGGGGCCAGATACCGGTCCGTGGTCCGCGGCGAGCGCGCCCATTCGGGCACCAGGTCGAGCCGGGCCACAACAGTCAGCCCCTGTTGCCGGGCGTGGGCGATGACCATATCGGCGCCGGCCCAATCGTAGCCGTAGCGCGAGCGGGGTTGCGCATAGGCCCAGGGGAACAATTCGACGATCCAGGGGGCGCCCATCTCTCGCACCTGCTCCAGGGTGCGCCGGATGTAGGCTTCATCGCCGATCCCGGTCAGACGGGTGTGCACGCCGATCCGCGGGTTGCGCGTTTCCACCGTCTGTGCCTGGGGCAGGTTCAGGGGCCGGGGCAGCCGCGGGCCGAGGAACTGCGCGCCAAGCAGCGGTACGAGTGCGAGCATCAGCACCAGAGGGAAGCGTTGCAACAGCCCGCGCCGGCGGG